>NZ_JBWPJQ010000002.1:0-213809 GCF_056583915.1 Fannyhessea sp. C0108B2
CTCAAGTAACTGAGACTGAAGGTAAAGACGGTGAGTCAACCACCACTAAGACCTATGTTGTCGATGCTTCTACTGGCGCGTTGAGCAATCCTACTACCTCTACTCAAGAAACCAAGGCAACTGATAAGGTTGTGAAGGTTGGAAACGTTGATAACAAGACATCTGAAATTCAGTTTAAGACGATTGAAATAAATGATGCTTTCTTAAAGAAGGGCGAGAGAAAAGTTAAAACGCAAGGTAAAAATGGTATTGACGTTGTTACTACCGCGTATGTTGTTGATCCTGTAAACGGTTTAACTAATACTGTCGATTCTTTACGAGGTAAACACATTGATGCAGTTGATGAGGTAGTTTTAGTAGGAACGAAGGAAGATCCTACACCTGCGCAAGCACCAATCAGCCCATCTGCTGACTTACATCAACCTAAGCACATGCATGAACGCTTAACGCCTAAAACTGGAGAGTCATCTTCACTTGCTTCGTTATGGTCGATCATAGGGCTGCCAATCACAGCGCTTGGGATTCTTTATAAAAAGAAGAACAAAAAGCAAGATAAGTAATTTTGTTGCTGGGTTCTTATACCTACAAAAACCCACTCAATATAAACAGCTGTGATCAATGAACTGCACTCCTGAATTTGCACTAAGAAATTAGAACAGATTAGGAGTGCAGTTTTATTATGGGACTTAACCAACAAGCATCAAATCCACTGTAGAAAAAGGGCATTATTATCAGGTTTTATAATAGAAGCAGGATGTGCAAATAAAGAATGCACAAGTATACATTGCACAAGCACAGGCTACACAAGTAAATATCCAGCACTCTCAAAACAAATATTTACTGTTCGAGCAATAAGTCATCTATCAAACTTATCACGCATAATTCTGGTTATGATGTGCGTGTTTTTTAGGAATCTGACTCGCTTTTGATGCCGTAACCATATTGCTAAAACGCATCCAAACACAGCAAGAGTGGAAAATGTAAAAACCTCAAGTTTCCTAAAAACAGAAAGGTATTAATCAATCATGCGTATGACAAAAATGTTGCTAACCACACATTACGTTTGAGCTTTCGTTAAACATAAGCAAAAGAATACTTTTAAGATGAATTACATGCGTATTCTTTAAACTAACACCATGCCTTGCGCTCTGCCCCACACCAAAATCAAACAAACCAATATAATGCATAGCATTCTCGTACAGGTGTATGTTCATCACATTATTGACACAAATAAGAGAGAGGGTAAAATAAACGGAGGCTTATATTGTTATTGCAACTTATATCGTTATTTTAAAATAACAACTTAGTCCTTAAAACTCAGTTGAGGGGAGAAACTATGGCTAAGATTTTAAGCGCAAATGTTACAACAACAACTATTGGAATGGACGATGGAAGCATAAAAGAGGTTGCCACAAATACGCTAAGCTTTTTACCACATACAGGTCAAAGCGTAGAGGTTTACTGCTCCGAAAACCAAATTTTTGTAAATCCAATTGAAGAAACGCCTGTTACGCCCACCCAAATAAACTATATTAATGGAAAAAGAGTTAATAAGATAGCTTATGGTTTGCTTGCTATTTTTCTTGGTGGCTTTGGTATTCACAGATTCTATGCTGGTAAGCCAATAAGCGGAGTATTATATTTGCTTTTCTGTTGGACATTTATTCCAGCAATTATTAGTTTCATCGAAGGAATCGTTGCGCTTACTAAACATGCGGACGAGAACGGCGATATCATCATTTAGTATTGCTCCTTTATAACCGCTGGTAAACGAGCATAATTTTACATCATCGTTGTTGAGCCCTTGTGTTTTGTATAAATCACAAGGGCTTACATGTTTTGTGCGCTTTGCAGCTTAATAACTGGGCTTATACACTTGGCAGCTGGTCATATGTTGCCTTTGTGCCCCAAGCTATAGGGTTAACGCTTTTCTATAATCGTATTTATGGCGTTCCGAACGGCTTGATATCTGTCTTTATTGGAATGCGCAGCTAAACAGGTAATTAAATATCTTTTGCCATTGTTCTCGTACAGGGCAATAATATTATAAGAAGAAGCCATCGTTCCTGTTTTTACGCCTTTGATGTGCTTGTTGTAAAACAGCGACTCTTTATCTAAAAATTCATTGGTATTCTTCCACGTAAAATTGCCTTGTTTTGTTGTAATGGTAAATGAGCTCTCTCCCATGCACTCTTTGACAAAATCGTAATCGAGCAGTTTAAGCGTCACCCTATTGATGTCATCCAAATTGGTAGTGGCCTGCGTAGAAAATCCACTTGGGTCATAGAGATCCGTTTTGCTATAGCCCTCACGTGCTATATATGTACTCAGTGATTTTACAAAATGATTGATATATTCTTTTGCGCTATGACCTGCGCCTAAATCCATTTTGCCGATATTATATGCCATAACATATGCCGCATCGTTTCCAGATGGAACAAGCATCGCTTGCATAATTTGCTTTGCAGTGTATGTTCCACGCGTTAGGTTAGCCATCGATGAACCCGCAGGCACAAGTTTAAGTGTTTCGTCGTTGGCTTCAAAAACGTCATCAAGCTTAACCTTACTAAGTGCATAATCTATGGCAAAAAGTTTTGACAGGCTTGCAACGGTTGGCTCCTGACCCGCTCCTTCATAAAACAAGTAGGCGTTCGCATCCATGTCATACACCGAAAAAGCAAGGGCGTCATCAGGGATTTTAAGTTGTTTAGTATTGACGATAAAATCGATTTTGTCGCTAACGTTTCTTACAATACTTGACTGAAAAATTCTGTTCCTCAAGGGTCCGAATACAACAAAAAGCATCGCAAAAACTATAACGCACACAACTAGCAGCATGTTTCGTTTGTTTTTGCTTTGCTTTTCCATAACTTGTCTCCCGTTGAAGCGGCAGCGTTTGCGGTGTTTGGGTCGCGTGCTTCGCGCGCGCAGCTTAGATTTCTTGCAGCGCTTGAATCGCCTACACCGCTTGGATTGCACGCACCGTTTACAAAGTTAACAAAATTATATACAAATATATATATTAGCTCATCTCTTTCTTTCCAAAACGCGTTACAGCTACCCAAAATACGCCTGCAGAAATCGCAACAGCACATGGCAAAAACGGAAAAAGCGAAACACCATCACCTATCCCCATGGACGTTACCGCATGCAAAGACCGAGAAACCAAATAACCGCTATAACAATAGGGGTACGCCAACCAAAGCGGAGTATTGGCTGCTAAAACACCTGGAATGACCAGAAGAATATTTAATCCAATGGACAGCAACGACTTTTCAAAAAGGACTGTAATTGCCCACATAACGGTAAGACTTGGAATCATAGTTAAAAACAAGATGCCACACCAATTCAAAAGGTACGTCACAGGAAGCGTTTCTGTAATTCCAGTGCTCGTGGTTGCAAACAGACCAGCTATAACAAATACCGCAAAAAATACCGCGATTTCCATAAACAAATAAAACACCAGCACACAAAATTTTGCAGCAGAAAGAGCACGGCGGCTTAAGGGCAACGCAAGCATTTTTAATATCCCGTTATGCGCCGTTTCTCGTCCTGCAATCATCACGCAAATAACAATCATGCTCAGCGGCAACAAATAATACGAATAAATCAGTGCGCTTTGAATAAACATAGCTGCCCATGCGTTTGTATATTCAGGCGTAAAGTATCTATGAAGACTAGCTACGCCAGATGAAACCACCAGAAGCGGAGCAATAAAAATTAAAGGAATAATTTTACTGCGCTTTACTTTTATAAATTCAATGCTAAGCAGGTTCCAAAAGTTCATTTCTATACCTCCTATTCGTAATGCACATGTTGAGCTGTCCACACGCCAGCATATAAAAACAGAATTGTTTCAACAAGCGAGGCAATCACAATCCCCATATGAGGCGCAGCACTCATAGCAACAGCAGGTTTTAGCATGATTACAAAAGGAGAAATCATAAAAAGCATCATGTCTGACGAAGCTACAGCCATGCTGCTTAAAAATCCTGCCACACCAATTCCTAGTGTCATCCACATATTTTCAAATCGCGACGAAATGAAAAGCATAAAAGACAACACTGGCATGGAGGTAATAAACGAATATCCCCCAAAAGATATAAGTGTAGATAACTCAAAGGCACCCTGCGGTAAATCGGTCATACCAATATATGCAAGTGCTAAATTCTGAAGAAAAAAAGCAAGCAAGAGTAGCGCGGTTAGCAGCAAGAATTTACAAAGATACATGCAAGGTACGCTCATGGGGAGCATATGCATCTTTTTAACAGCATTTCCCTTAAATTCCATGTTATACATAATACATGCCGCAACGATCACGCCAAACATGTTTAATACCATGATCATGCCGTAAAGCTGCGTAAGAAGAATATCCATAGGCGCTAAAGGTAGGCTTAATAACGCATCTTTTCTTACAACAAAATTTACAAAGGCATAAGCCGCACCCATAATACCCACCGCAAGCATAAGAGGGATAAAACCCGTCCTTTTGCTTTTCTTAAGTTCAATTACAAACGTTTTCATAACTTTGCCCTCTGCTTTTTGCGTAAGTTGTCACTCTCAATCATAGACAGAAACATCTCTTCCAAATTATCGGCAGCAAAGCCAGAACGCAGGGCATACTGGCGCAAGTCATCCAAACTGCCCTCAAATAACAAACGTCCGTGATTAAGTATTCCAATATCATCTGCCATGAGTTCAATTTCGGAGAGCATATGAGAAGAAATAAGAATCGTGCAATCGTAAAGACTAGGGAGTGATTTAATCAAATTGCGGATTTCATGAATACCAGCAGGATCAAGTCCATTTGTTGGCTCATCCAAAATCAGAATAGGCGGCCTACCAAGTAGCGCGCCCGCAAGTCCTAGTCGCTGTTTCATACCAAGTGAATATTGCTTTGCCAAACGATCGCCAAATTCAGAAAGACTCACCAACTCTAGTGCGTCTTCAACTGCGCATTGGGGAAGCCCTAAGATACGTCGAATGATATCAAGATTTTCTCTACCGGTTAGATTAGCGTAAAACGACGGGGATTCAATAAATGATCCTATTTCCTTCAATATGGGTATACGATCTGCAGGAAAATGCTTTCCATCTATGGTAAAAGTGCCTTGTGTGGGAGCTGTAAGCCCCAAAAGCATTTTCATAGTGGTAGATTTTCCCGCCCCATTTGGACCAAGAAAGCCGTAAATGCTTCCTTTGCGGATATGAAGTGAAACGTTGTTAACAGCTATAAATGATTTGTATCTTTTTGTAAGCTGTTGTGTTGTAACAATATTGTTCATAGCAATATCTCCTTTCTGAGGTTTATGATATTGCACCAACCTTGCAACAACATTCGCTCTACCTTACATCTACCTTACGTTTTGTAAGGCGTTCAAAAAATGTATACGCACATGGCATAATAGAGATAAAGGAGGCTTTGCTATGAATCGGGATGATTATTTGCTGAATAAGCACGTGCTGCTTGTTGATGATGAGGAAGAGTTGTTGCATATGGTTGTGTCCATCCTCAACGAATACGGGTTTCGCCATATAACAGCGGTTCAAACCATGAAAGACGCGATAAACGCGGCTAAAAAATTCCCTCCAGAATTAGCGATCCTTGATGTGATGCTTCCTGATGGAAATGGATTTGATCTCATGAAGTACCTCAAACAATATAGTGATTGTCCTGTTTTGTTTCTCACTGCTTGCGGTGAAGACGAGGACAAATTTAAGGGATTTAACCTAGGTGCCGATGATTATGTGGTAAAACCGTTTCTGCCAAAAGAACTCATGTTTCGTATCATGGCAATATTAAGGAGAAGTTACAAGGGCGAAAGCCCAGTTGTAAAGCTAAAAGACAGTCTGATTGATTTTTCGGCTGCCGAAGTAATAAAAGATGCAAAGCATATTCCGCTGACCGCAAAAGAGCATGATTTACTTTCTGCCTTATACCGCAATGCAGGACGCATTATAACCATTGACGCGTTGTGCGAGGCGGCGTGGGGCGACAATCCTTTTGGATATGAAAATTCTTTAATGGCGCATATACGCCGCATTAGAGAAAAAATTGAGCGTAATCCATCGCAACCCGTTTCGCTCATAACGGTTAAGGGATTGGGCTATAAGCTGATCGTGGAAGAGAAATAGGATGAAAAGCATACCAAAACTCATAAAACGATTTATAGGTATTTTTCTGCTGAGCTCGGTACTTATTTTGGCTATAAACATCATTGCGTTTGCTGTACTGATGGCAAATCAAATCCCTCATAAAGAGACGTCTCCATATAATATTGCAAAAGAAGCTGGAGAAGCGCTCCATGTATCTGCAAACGGAGACTTTACACTCCCCGAGCACATGAGCACTAAACTGAAAGACGCCCATGCATGGGCAATTTTAATTGATAATGACACCTCGCGCGTTGTGTGGAAAACAAAAAATGTTCCCTCCACTATTCCTGCAAGCTATACACTCTCCGATATAGCACAGTTGAGCGTGGGATATCTTAAAGGATACCCCACTTATACGGGCGAAAACGAACGAGGCGTTGTTGTTGTAGGTTTCCCACGCAATAGCTTTTGGAAACACACAACACCAAGTTGGAACTACAGTTTAATTTCAAATTCTCCGCAGATTGTTTTAGGCGTTTTATGTATCAACATCTGCCTTGTCCTTGGAATTTATGTAATAGCTAATATGAAACTCCTTAAATCGGTCAATCCAATTATTAAGGGCATACAACGCCTGTCCACAGCCGAGCGTGTCCACATTCCAGAAACAGGAGCGCTTTCAGAAATATCTGCTCATATCAACTCAACATCCGATGTTTTGCAACAACAAAAAGAACAATTACGGAAAAAAGAAATGGCCCGCGCAAATTGGATAGCGGGTGTTTCTCACGATATTCGTACACCTTTATCTATGGTCATGGGATACGCTAGTCAGCTGGCGAGCTCTTCTTGGCTCGTAACAGAAGATCGAAAAAAAGCGAACATGATTATGAAGCAAAGCGAGCGCATGAAAAATTTAATCAATGATCTTAATCTTGCTTCAAAACTTGAATATAACATGCAGCCAATTAAGAAAAAAGAGGAAAACGCCGTTGGAGTTGTTCGTCAAGTTGTTGTTGATTTCATAAACATGGATATGCAGGGCGAATTTGAAATCGTATGGGAAACAGACGAGAATCTTACCACTTGCAATATTTTTGCAGACAAGGACTTATTAAAGCGAGCGATCTCAAATCTTATGTGGAATAGCATCACTCATAACGAAAGCGGATGCACAATTTATGTGTCTGTGAGCGCAAATCGCAACAATTGCATGATTTGCGTTGAAGATAATGGCATAGGAGTCTCAGATGAAAAACTCAAACAGCTTAATCACACGCCTCATTATATGATCTGTGATACAAGTACCACCGAACAGCGCCATGGCTTAGGGCTTTTGATTGTAGAACAGATTGTCGATGCACATAATGGGAAAACGTCCATAAGCAAAAGTAAGCACGGCGGCTTTATGACCACCTTAACACTACCGCAGATGCCAACAGATGCGCCCAAGACATAAATTAGCCTGATTGTGGGCGTCGGCGGCATACAACAGCTTTACAGCCCGATAAACTCTGAGGGTGACGATGCGCCAAAAATTCTAAATCCAGTTGGCGCAATATATTCATAGCTGCTTCTTGCCTCTTGTTGGTATGCTTGGGCAAGCTCATGAGAACTTCATCAAGAACGCTTTCGCTAAACAGCTGGTTTCCTGTATTTTGCATAACCATAAAACATAATTTTTTGCGTTCTTGGTTGCTTAACGCGCGCCCTTCATATTCAAAACTACCCTTGCACTTTTTTCTAAACCACAAAAACAATTAAGAAACGTAGTTTTACCAGCGCCATCTTTTCCTACAATTGCCGTAATTTGATTACATGCAATTGCAAGCGATGAAATATTGACTATATTTTTCTTTGTGCCCTGGTATGAAAAGGTAAAACTTGCGCGACTTAAGCCCTCAACACCGCGTTTGCGCAGGGCGTTTTCGAGATGAAAACCAATGTAATGTGCCATAAGGCCCGATGCACCACGGAAGATGGTACCAGCGAGCAAAAACGACGCAATAACAAACGCAAGACTTTGTGCACGCGACATATTTTGGTCCGCTATAAGCGCGTACAAAAAACAATTAATAGCATAATAGCCGCAGGTAGTAAGCGCAGCCGATAAACCCGAGGCCAAAACTGCTCCAAGGGCCAAAACCCTAAACTGAGGGATATACGCAAACAGTTTGCGGTATGTATTCATGAGCGCTTCTTTGATGGTAAAGAAGTTGAAGATGTTGAAACAGACTCTTGCATGCTGCCGAACTGATTGTCTCCCTCGTCGCTGGAGCAAGCAGCACCACAGCCGTTATCCTCGTGACTGGCGTGAGCGGTGTCCTGCTTCAAAATATTCAAGAGCAGCTGCTTAATAAGCGCCTGATTATCTTGTACAAGTTTGTGCGCGTTTAGCACATTCGCAGAAAGAATAATCGCATTTACAAAGAACGCCATGAGTTCAAAATTTGAAGGCTCAACAGAAAGCATCTCAGCGTCGATGTTATGCACTTTAAACGTATCAAAAGCAGTGTGTTCAAGCTGCCTATATACATGTTCAAGCCGGGGTTTCTCTTTTTAGCCAACAAAAGCTCCACGTAGACGGGCATAAGTGCATTGCTATCAACTGCCTTCCTAGCCATTTCATCTGCAAGAAAATCAACGCTCCACTGCTTGCCATCCTCAATAGATTTCATCATGATAGCGTTTCGGTATGCAATGCCGTCGAGCATAATGTCGTGGAGTATGTCGGTTGTATTTTAGTAGTAGTGATAAAACCCACCCTTTGATAGCCCTGATTCTTTCATCAAGTCTTCCATGGTTGTATTCTCAAAACCTTGCTCAACAAAAATGCGTATAGCAGCGTGCTTTATTGCCTGCTTGCGTTCATCAAAACTAAGCCGCTTTTTACGAGCCATGCAATTCACCTCATGCTATAAGCTTGTAAAGGGTTAACGAGCTTAATGGGTTGTCGCGTCAAAAGATCGTCGCGTGTCATCACGCGTTGTCTCGTCGCCACACGTTGCCGCACCTGAGGTGTCTTTGCGCGCCGTCCTGCGTCAGCGCGCATTGTCCTGTGTCATCGCGCGTCGTCCTGTGTCAGCGTACTTTATCGGAACTAAAGATCCGCCACCCTATCGACGGATGCGTCGATACCTACAGTATAAGTTTGATAACGCTTACTTTCAAGCATTTTCTCTTTAGATACAATATTCAGCAAAAGAATTTCAAAAAGAATTAGCCGCTTTTGGCATCAGGCACCTATCGTGTTCAGGTAATCAATAAATGCGTGCGGCAGTAATAGCTTGTATATGTGTTGCCTTCTTTTAATAGAAGCGTGTCGTATAAGGTAGGATTTAATATACTGATCTATGTTGTATAAAAAACGGGCTTGGACTATACTTTCTTCAGGTAAATTTAGGAATACATTGAGGTGATTTTGCCACACAAGGATTGTATATTAAATCCTACGTTTTCTGACAGGTACCTTCTGTATGTTTGTATGATGGAGGATAAACATGAAGTATTCTAAAAAGAAATCAAGTACCTATTTACCGATTGCACTAAGCATTGGCGTATGTGCAACGTCTATGAGTGTTGCAGTAGCCGCGGCTCCAACTTCTGCCTATGCAAGTGAGCAACCTGCACAACCTGCTTCACTTACAGCTCCAGCAAATAAAGACGCAGTGCAGAAGGGCGCTTCTAACAAAGAAATTGCGCCACAAAAAGAAAATCAGATAAAGGATGCTCAAGTACCAGCTGCATCATCTTCTAAGCAACTAAGCAACTCCAAAACAAACCAAACAAACAATCCTAAAACAGACGCTTCTACACCAAGCAATACTAAAAATGAAGCTTCAACAGAAGACAAGGCAACTAAAAGCGCCTTAAACACTGAACGCTCTGTTTCAAGCACTGACACTACGGCTAATGCTACTCCTGCATCTACAAGTACTCCTACGCCTGAACAAGTCAAAAACATGGCTGGTTGCATGGCTGAATATAAAGATGAAAATGGCATTAAATATCTCGTTATTAAACCAAAAGATAACGCCACCGAAGGTGTTATCAGTGCCGATCTTAAGAAAGACGATTTCAAACAGATTACATATGTGATACGCCGCAATCAAGATCGCGTACTAAAATTCGAAGGCAAGATATATGGCTATGGCAGTATTGCTGGATTGTTTAGCGATGCCAATATTAAGTCTCTTGGCAATATTGCTAAATTTGACGTAAGCAACGTTACTGATATGTCGTACCTGTTTAGCGGCTGTAAGAATTTGTCAGATATTACAGGCTTGAAAGACTGGAATACAGGCAACGTTACTACGATGAAGGAAATGTTTGCTGGTCAGTTAGGTTATTATCAAGATACCAAAATCGATGGATGCGAAAAATTAACAAATGTCGCTGCCTTAGAGAAGTGGGATACCAGCAAAGTTACTGATATGTCCTACATGTTTAGCGGCTGCAAGAATTTGTCAGATATTTCAGGTTTGAAAAACTGGAAAACAGGCAACGTTACCACCATGCAGGGAATGTTTGGAGGGCAGGTACATCAATTTGCAGGCAAAATTGACGGTTGTACAAGCCTAACAGATGTTAGTGCCTTAAAGACCTGGGATACCAGCAAAGTTACTGATATGTCGTACATGTTCAGTGGATGCAAAAAATTGTCGGATATTGAAGGTTTGAAGGACTGGAATACGAGCAACGTTACTACGGTGAAGGCAATGTTTGGAGGTCAGGTACAAAAACATCTCAGTCCCTCAATGGGCAGCTTTTCCATAGTTAATGGCTGCGAAAAATTAACAGATGTCGCTGCCTTAGAGAAGTGGGATACCAGCAAAGTTACCGATATGGCGTACCTGTTTTTTGGGTGCGCGAATTTGTCAGATATTTCGGGTTTGAGGAGCTGGCATATAGGTAGTGTAACTACAATGCGCGGCATGTTTGCCGGTTATTCTGATTATTTTTACGTAGATTTCGGTAAAACGAAGATTATTTCTATCAGCGCCTGCGAAAAATTAACGAGCCTTAAACCCCTAGCCAAATGGAACACGAGCAACGTTACCGATATGTCCTACATGTTTAGCGGCTGCAAAGGCTTAGAAAGCTTAGCTGGTTTAGAGGAATGGAAAACCGAAAACTTACGTAAGATGCGCGGTATGTTTAGCTGGTATTGTATTATCCATTCTGATGACGACTCTAATAGCTTCTTTATTCGCACTGCGATATCTGGTAATCAGAGCCTTAATGACATTTCTGCACTGTCTAAGTGGAATACCAGTAATGTTACCGATATGTCCTACCTGTTTTTTGGCTGCAAGAATTTATCGGATATTTCTGCGTTGTCTAATTGGAATACCAAAAACGTTACTACCATGCAAGGAATGTTTGCAGGATTTATTGGTGATGAGTATCCGACTCCAACGCATGTTCCTGGTTGTGAAGGGTTGACGAATCTTGACAAGTTATCTGATTGGGATACGAGCAACGTTACCGACATGTCCTACCTATTTTTTGGTTGCAAGAATCTTGAAAATTTGGCAGGTTTAAAAAATTGGAATACCAGCAAAGTTACTAACATGTACTGCATGTTTGTACTGTGTGAAAAATTGAGAAACGTTGATGAGATGGCTAACTGGGACGTTCAGAACGTTACCGACATGAGCAATATGTTCGATGGTTGCAAGAGTCTAGAGAATTTAAACGGGCTTAAAGGTTGGAAGACAAATAAAAATTTAATTATTGCTTGCATGTTTAGCGGCTGCGAAAACTTAACGGATATTAGCGGAATAAAAGATTGGAATATTAGTGTAAATCCAGCAGACGGGCCTCTAAGGTATGTCTTTGCTCGCTGTATGAAACTGACTGATATATCTCCTATACAAAGTTGGGCAGATAAGTTTTATGAAGATAGTTATTATGGTTCGTCTAGTTCCGAAATGTTTGGATACAGAACATCTGAGTATCTTCCACTAACATTCACTAATATAAAGTGGCTTAGGCCTAGAGTATTTTTTGATGTTCTTGGTGATTCTGAAGGGGCTACGTATATATTCAATGTTGGAAATACAACAGATAAAGAAATAATTGATTATTTTAATTCTATTAAAACTCATGATAACCCTGGCTGGGATAATTTAAAATATTATCTCGACAACAATCTAGTTATTACCAACAATGATGTGCTGCTCAATACTATAAAAGGACAAAAAGCAGACGGAGAAAAAGCCCATTTTGTTACTGTGAAATACGGTACTGCCAGTGAAAAAACGCATATTCCAGCGGTGCTTGATTCTCGTATTAACGGGAAAGACAGCGCACCATCAACGGATGCTGTTGAGATCGTAAAACACTACATTCCTGGAGCTGTTGCAGAGGGTGCTAAAACTTTACACACAAAAGATGCCAAGGTTCCAACTGACTATATAGCTGTTGCCGAAAAAGAACTTACCTCAGACGCAAAGCTTTCGGACTTGTTCCAAACCTATACCATTAAAGCGGCGCATACCGTAACATTTATGGATGAAAAGTCGAAGGTCACAACCCTTAAGGTTGAAGCTGGCAAAAAGATTGCCGATCTTGCAGGCGAAACAATCGTAACAAGCGATGCCGTTTTAACAGGTGTTACTATGCCCAATGCTCCTGTTAAAGATGGCTATACGTTTAAAGAGTGGAATACAAAAGCAGACGGCAGTGGCACATCGTTTACCAAAGACAGTGTTGTTGATGCCGATCAAGTGGTATACGCGCAATATACCAAAAACGTGGTGCCAACGCCCGAGCCAATGCCAGAGCCAGAGCCAATACCAGAGCCCGAGCCAATGCCAGAGCCAACGCCTACGCCTGAGCGCACCACACAAATCCAAAAGACTACAATTATTCCGTTTACAACTAACTATGTAGCTAATACCTCTCTTGCATTTAAACAACAAGTAATCAAGGTTTACGGAGTAAACGGAAAAGTTGTTACCACATCTGTCTACCAAATTGATGAGACGCAACCAAACCAGCTTGGAAAGCTTATTTCAACGCACGAAGATATAACACCTGCAGTTAACTGTTTAATTGAGGTGGGTAACAAGGAAGTTATCAAAAATGATGATGGCTCAACAACTATTAAGGTCTATAAAGTAGACCCTTCTACCGGACGTCTTAGTGATCCAACCGAAACGTCTCATGCTCACAACGAGCCAGCTGTCCTTGATACACAAGAAGTAGAAGTGTTACCTGCAAAAATGGTTTATGTAGCAGATGAGACCCTTCCTTTTAACACAAAGAAAAAGATTAGTGATCCTGTAGATGGCTTAAAAGTTACTACACATACAGGTAGCTTTGTTAACGGCGTATGGGTGCCTCGTGATGAGGTAGAAATCACTGCTGCTAAAGACGGTCTAACTAAAGTGGGTAACAAGGAAGTTATCAAAAATGATGATGGCTCAACAACTATTAAGGTCTATAAAGTAGATCCTTCTACTGGACGTCTTATACGCGTCATAAGCACGTATACCACTATGCCTTTGACTAACCTTAAAAAGCATATGAAACAAACACCCAAGACAGGTGATGAGGGTTCATGGGGAGCATTGCTGTCTACGCTTGGTTTTTCGCTTGCAAGTTTTGCAGGAGTGCTTCGCGCGCGCAAAAAGCATACCAACAAGTAGCACGTCTATAGTTCTGCGCTCTGCAGACTACGGCCAGCAGCCTAAAGCTTAAAGCCCTACGGCTTATAGCTCAAATCTCTGCAACTTGTGACTATAGCAGCCATATAAACACCCGAGTGTGAACACTAACACTCGGGTGTTTTGCGCTCGTTATTACATACGGGCTGTATTTGTATTATTTGAACTATCGTGCACGGTTTTCTTATATGAACGCGTTGTTATGCCACTTAAAACACCAGATAAACCCATCCCCATAGCAGCTATTGAAGCCATGTTATTAAACAAATCTGATGTTTGCGGCATGCCCTGTGTTGTATTGTTATCCGACGATGCTCCCCCATCGTTTACGCCACCAGAACTTTTTCCTTCATTCTGTTGATCATCGTCTGATGCGCCGTTTTGTGTAGTGTTCCCTGTGCTGTTTCCAGGCTTTGTGTTTTCTTGCGATGGGGTAGAAGTCTGTTCACCATTTGAAGTTGTATTATTTGTTGAGGTAGACATTGCGCGTTTCTGGTCTAAGCTTATCACGCTTACTGATGAACCATAAGGCATAATAACCGTATTGGTGTCAAATTCTGCATCGTTTGAAGCATTAGTTTTTATTGCATAAAACGTCACAGGCAACTTACCCGAAGGTACAGAACCACCAAAAATAGCCTCAATACCTGCAGGGATATTGGGCCCAAAAGCTTTAGACGGTTCAAGCTTTTCTGTTGGATCCATTCCCTTATTGCCGTAAACACATAACACTGCAGATGCATTTGTATAAAGAGCCGCATCGTAGGGGTTAGCTATTGACATCACTGCAATTGGTATTTTTGCATCGGCGCAGGCATTAACTAAGGATGTGGTTGCAAAAACGCTATACGGAGATTTCTTTTTATCAGTAAGATATTTTGCTGAATACACGCGCGACACAGCAACAACCATCGAATACCCTTTAATTTTGTTCTTGAGTTCATCTACAGTTGCGCTGATTTGCTCTTCCGTTTCATCTCCTGTTTTAATGTAATTATCAACATCACAAACTACATCTTCTGGTAAAACCTTATCGTGTTTCAGGCGACGGATTGCTAACTTTACACCTGGAATTTCATTTGCAAATGCAGTAATGAGCAATACTTTGTCCGAAGCAGTCGGTGCAAATGGTAGGGCATTGTTTTCGTTTTTAACAACCGTGACTGCCGCCTCGGAAACTTTTCGTTCAATCCCGCGATTTTCTTTTGAGCCTACTTGAGCATTTGCAAAGTTCAATGCAGTTGCCCATTCTTTTACTGATTTTGCATAATCAAGAATGCCGCGCTTCTTTTTAAGATTAAGAATGCGCGTAACCGATTCATCCAGCCTCGTGTCAGTAATGTCTTTATCTTTCTCTAAAGCATCTATTAACTTGCGCAGCTTATCAATATCAGCCGTGTTTCTGAGCACCATAGGCATAAGTGCAATATCTACCCCAGCAAGAAACACTCTTTTAACCGCGTCAAAAGGAGTGAAATTTTCGGCTATAGCGCCCATTCCCAAAGCATCAGTAACTGCCACGCCCTTAAAACCCATCTCTGTACGCAAAATGTCAGTCATAATCACCTTAGACAGAGTAGCGGGGAGTTCGAACTCTCCTTTTTTAGGGTTAGTTGATTTAACTTTAGTAGTTTCGATTTTAGGATATTGAATGTGTGCTGTCATAATCATATCGATACCCGACTTAACAGCAGCTTTAAAGGGGATAAATTCAAGATTTTCAAGTTGCTCTTTTGTTTTATCAACACGTGGCAAACCAATATGTGAATCCACAGCAACATCACCATGACCGGGGAAATGCTTCGCCGTTGCGATGATGTTATATTTTTGCATACCTTTCATCATTGCAACACCCATTGAACTAACAAGCTCAGGTTTTTCGCCAAACGAGCGTAAACCAATAACAGGATTAGACGGATTATTGTTTACATCAAAAACGGGTGCAAAATTAACGTTTATGCCAAGTGCGCTCAGCTCACGCCCAATAATTCCTCCGCATTCTTGTGCGTAATCAGGATTACGCGTGGCGCCAACAGCCATGTTACCTGGTAAAGCAGTACCACTTCCTAAACGATAAACAATGCCGCCCTCTTGGTCAATCGTAAGGAAAAGTGGGATATCACCACAAGGATCATGTTTGGAGTTTTGTAGTGCCGCAGCCTGCATATCGCGCGTCAGCTTGAGCGTTTGCTCGGTTTCTTTAACATTATTGGCAAAAAGTATTACACCACCAAAGTGGAACTCATCTAGTGCTGCGCGCACCTCATCATTCATTGCGGTAAGATCTGACGGTTTCTGATCATTTTTTGCTCCCCACTGTCTAAAATCGGGCATAAGCATTTGCTCAATTTTTTGTCGACGTGTCATTGCATGCAAAATAGCTTGAACATCTTTCCCGGCAATACTATTTTGATCTTTCTGATTTGCAAAAGCGGTACGAGACATAATGGGAGTTATAAAACCCAGCCCTACACCAAGCGCGCTGAGTGCAATCCCTCCCGAGACAAATTGCCTACGACTTAAACTGTGCGTAAATTTGCCTGACAAGTCTGATGATTTAGGTAGCATAATTCATCCATCCTCTATAGTAATATGACTGTATATTGGTTGCTTTAAACAAAGGTATATGCATGATCAAACGCAGAAAATGGTGCACTCCCATGATCGCAGCAGTTAGTATAATAATATGTGAATATCCACAATGGTTTTAAGCGGCATAATAATCTGGTGAACGTATCCAACACGTCGGTAAACGGGAAAAGCGCCTATACAGGTTGCCTCACAACACTCCTCCAACTGATATACGCGCATGCACCACGCTCCACCCTATCTGTCCTTGTGCAACATCTGCTATAGATCCACACGCAGCGCAACGGCATTTCGTTGTATGATACAATGAGAAAAATACGAAAAAGGATCTGAAATTATGAGCTATGAATTGGGCATTATCGGCGGCATGGGGCCTTTGGCTACATCCGTTCTTTTTGATTATATTGTTCGCCATACGGAGGCCAACAAAGATCAAGAACACATAAACGCAATCATCTTAAATCATGCCACCCTTCCCGATCGAACAGATGTTATCTTACACGGTAATGATCAAGTGTTTCTTGATGCCGTCAAAGGAGATTTTCAGATATTAAACAACCTGAATGTGCCTTTGATTGCGTTTCCGTGTAACACAAGCCACTACTTTTTTGATGCAATGGCTTCTATGGCTCAAGGAAAAATTATTAACATGGTAGACGAGACGCTTGCTCGTTGTAAACAGATGGGCGCCAAAAACGTTGCTGTTTTTGCCACGCAAGGCACACGCTCAACAAAGTTGTATGAACGCTATGCAGCTCTGCACGATCTTAAGGTTATCTATCCCACAGAAGAAGAGCAAAATACCATTACAGACGTAATATATGGCGTTAAAAAAACTGGCCAAACTCAGTTTCCTGCTCTGGATTTGCTCATTGCCAAATATACACAGGATGCAATTGTTATTCTTGCCTGTACGGAGCTTTCTACGCTGGGCATAACCCATAAAAATGTTGTAGATACCACCCAAGTTTTAGGCGACGCAATCATTAAGACCTGTGGTCGAAAGAGGGTATAATGCAGTTCATTCCCATTATTTTAGGAACCGATATTAATGCATACGGTGTTGCGCGTTCTTTACACGAAGCATATGGAGTTCATTCATACGCTTTTGGAGTGAAAGCACTGCGCTTTACTCGTGCATCAAAGATTGTCGATGTAGAAGTCCACGAGGATTTTGACACAGACACAGGATTTCTGCGCGTCCTTGAAAGCGTGACCCAACGTTTTAGCGAGCAAAACAAGCCCTTGTTACTTATTTCGTGCTCTGATGGCTACACGGCACTTATTGTTAAGCATAAACACGAGCTCGAAAAGCATTTTGTATTTAATTACATCGATTACGACCTGCAGAAAAAACTAGAAAACAAAATTAATTTTTATCAGATTTGCCAAGATTATGGTCTGGATTATCCTGCAACAAAAATTATAACCAAGCAAACTAAAAATGATTTGGATTTGGGTCTCACGTTTCCTGTTGGGCTAAAAGCTGATGACAGTATTGAGTTTGCTCGTATGAATTTTGAAGGCAAGGAAAAGTTTTACAAGATTAATACGCGCGACGAATTAGAGCACGTGGTCAACACCATCTATAATGAGGGATACCAAGGAAAGCTTGTTGTACAAGACTTTATTCCAGGTAATTCCTCGGCAATGTACGTGCTCAACGCATACGTAGACAGCTGCGGCAAAGTTAGCATGATGTGCCTTGGAAAATGTCTTTTAGACGAGTGTTTGCCCTACGAGATAGGTAATTATAATGCCCTTTTAACCATGGGCGACAAAGCTCTTTATGATCGCTATGCTCGTTTCTTACAAGACATTGGCTATCGTGGTTTTGCTAACTTTGATTTAAAGTACGACGTGCGTGACCATACGTATAAGGTATTTGAAATTAATCTTCGCCAGGGTCGATCTTCGTATTATATGACAGCTGGCGGATGTAATTTTATGCATTATGTTGTAGAAGACTTAATTGAGCATAATCACCTAGCACCGCACTATCACGATGAGCGTGGCCTTTGGTTATATGTAGATCCAAGCGTGCTTAAAAAATATGGAAGCCCCGCGGATAAAGACCTGATAAACACCTATCTTGCTAAGGGCTATAAGTTTACACAGTGGTACGAAAAAGATCGATCGTTCGTGCGCTTTTTGGACTACATGAGAAGACGCATTTCTACACGCAAGTATTATCCAAAGTATCAGCCGCTACGACAAGATGACTAATCTTCATAATGCGAGCATGCCGCGTGTTCGTTGTGTTAAGAATTATATGCCCTGAAAAATTTATTCGGCGTGGGTAAAATAAGCTCATAATCACATACGAAACGGAGCATGCTATGTTTTACGTTAACAAACGAACACTGTTATTAATTGCAGGTGTGGTATGGCTTATAGCCGGTTTTAATGTTGCGCGCCTTGGATTGCTGTCATATGCCCTTATCGAGGCTACATGGATAGCTTATGTACTTTCGGTTATAATTTTTTGCCTATTTGCCTTGATGTTTTTTGGCATGAGCACAAAGCATACCGCAAGAATCATGGCCTATACGTCTGCGCAACCTTTTTGGCGTTTCTTTGACCTTAAATCGTATGCTATTATGGCGGTTATGATGAGCGGAGGCATTGGACTGCGCGCATATCAGCTTTTGCCTAACTTCTTTATTGCGTTTTTCTACACGGGATTAGGGTGCGCACTTGCGCTGGCAGGTATAGTTTTTGTTAAGAACTATCTTTTGTACGATAAATCAAACGAAAAACAAAACGACACATCATCTGCTTCTTCTACCTGCTTATAAGCATACAGGTTGCAGGTGCCTACCTACAATGCTAGGCACCTGCGGAACAATCGGCGACTCGGTGCGCCCTAGGCGCACCTACCTACACTGCGTAGACACCCAACGCGCAACCATGAGGCGCGATAAACCTCTATTTTGTCTTAAAGCGAGAGTCTCCACCTTTAAGCGCTTGCATAACCTCGTGCACATAACGCTCGGTGTTTTTCTTAGCGTCCTCAAAGTCGTAATCCATAACATTATTAGGATCAAGACCAAATTCTGCAGCAAGAGGCGGTTGTTGTGCATCGTCGATAACCAAAAACGGATTAGAGCCCACTTCTTGCGCGCGCTCAACGCATTGCGGCGAAAGCGCGTACTCAATCCAAAGTTGCGCGGCATACGGGTGCTTACAGCCTTTGATAATAGCTGTGGCACCAATTTCATAACTTGTTCCCGATGAAGGAATTACAATGCGAATGTCTTTATAACCATTGGTTACAATTTGCTTAATAGCCAGCGAAACAAAGCCAATACCAATAGTGCACTCCCCGGTGCCAACATTTTGCGCAGGGCCAACGCCACTTTTACTATAAACCGCAATGTTTTTATCCAAATCAACAAGGTATTTTATACCCTCGTCATGACCATATTTTTGAATCATGGTGTTAATAAGCAGCTTAGCCGTACCAGCCGTGTTGTAATTAGAAGACCAAATTAAGCCCTTATACTCGGGCTTAAGTAAATCGGGCCAGTCTGATGGAGCCTCAAGCGATCGTCTATCAAGCTCTGCTTTATTGTAGAAAAAGCCCAAGCTACCTTTATAAATGCCATACCAATAATTGTGATCGTCTTTGTAATGCGGAGAAAGTAGGTGTGTTGCATTACGAGCTTCATAAGGCTCAAGCAATCCCTTTGATGCAGCAATATTATAGGGATCGGTAGTGCCTCCAAACCACACATCACCCGATGGGTTGCCGTTTTCTTCTTCGATTTTTGCCTGAACTTCGCCCGTAGAGAGACGCATAAATTTAGTGGTGATACCAAAAAGCTTTTGAAAATTGTTGCACGCCGCCGCCACAAAAGGTTCTTCTGCAGAGCCGTACACAATCAGCTCTTTTTCGGCTTGCGCTTTGGAAATTAAGTCCTGATCGGCAATACGAGATAAATCCATGTCTTGCGACTCTTTAGTGTTGTCCGCAGGTGAGCAACCAACTAACCCACCAAGTGCGCCAAGCGTGCCAAGTGTAGCCGCACTTGCAGCCGTTCCATATAAAAAGTTTCTTCTGGAAAGAAACGCCATATCCTCTCCTTATTTGTTTGTTGTCCCAAGCAAAATTATGGGTTTACATGACAAACTAGTTATATACCATAAAACAAAACGTTTTTGCCACGTGATTGGTGTTTTTACCATAAAATAACGTGGTTACAAGTGCGTCGGTTTATGACAAAGACATGCACATGGACTTGGCGCTCTAACCAGCCATCTTCCAAGCAAGAGATGCGCACTACAGACTACATACGGCGCGCAACCTCAAGAAGTGCCTCATCGCTATTTTGTGGATTCTCATCCAACCACGAAGGATTGTCTTTTAGCCATTGAGCACGATTAGGATCGGTTGCCTTGCACGCAGCCAAAACCGCGGCAAGCATCGTCTCAACATCGCAAGAGTTATAGTCAGCTCCTAAAGTCATTTGTTCACGCGCACATCCAGCGGCAAATTTTTTGTTTTTAAACTTCTTCTTAAGGCTTGAAAGCTCAAGGTCCTGACAAGATTTTGAAGGACGAAGACGAGCGCATGCATCAATAAGTCCCGAAGTTTCATCTGCGGCAAAAAGCACGCGCTCCATTTTAAGCTCTGGCTTAGGAAGGCTGTCGTTGAAGTCGGAATTGTGTGTTTGGATTGCACGGATGAGCTCAGCGGATGCTTCTTCTTTGACAAGCAAGCGCTCGGTACAAAGGGTGTGGTCTTCATCTCCATCACAAACTTCCCAGTCCATATCGTGCAGCAATCCAACTTGACCCCAAAAATCAATATTATCTTTATCATGAATTGCCGCAAAATAGCGCATTAAACGCTCAAGCGTAAGACCGTGAATAATATGAAATTCCTCTTGATTGTACTGTTGAAGCAGTGCAAATGCTTTTTCGCGCGTTAGGTTAGAACAAAGTGTAGTCGCCATGGTATAAGCTCCTTATCACAATTGATGTAATGCATGTTTAAAACTTTTTACGTTTGTATTACATCATAAGACTTGTCACATTTAGGTCACATGAGAATTTTTTGGTGAATTGTTGTAAGGTTATTGCACCAGTTAAACACGCTTTTTTACACTTTGCAACACTTGGCGCACTTGATGAATATTCACGTATTAAAATGATTGCGTTTCCGCTGGTAAAATAGGGTAAAAAGGAAGAAAAAAAGTGGTGGGGGCGGTGGGACTCGAACCCACATGACCGAAGTCGGAGGATTTTAAGTCCTCTGCGTCTGCCAATTCCACCACGCCCCCAAACACGCATTACGCGATGTGTTCGTACAAAGAGCACTAGAACTTTTAACACTTTAACACGGAATGCGCGATCCATAAAGCATAAATTAAAAATTTGTATAAGATGTGCGGAAATGCGCGCAAGCGACACGCAATTTTACAAACGAGCCAAACCAGGTTTCCAAGGCAGGGGCACATAGTCGTTGTGATACTCTGCAGTGGCACAAATACCAAGCCCAACCAGCAAATCGTGTTCGCTTACCGTAAGCTCTTTAAAGCCCGCGCATTTCATAAGTTCGCTCAAAATAAGCGCACCGCCAAAAATTACATCGGCACGTTTTTCTTGCAAGCCAGGAAGCGCTTTAAGCCCATCTAAATCAAGCTTGCTCATACGAGCAATAAGGCCTTCTATTTCGTCAAATGTAAGCGTATGCAAATGAACAAAAGCAGGATCATAAGGCTCAAGTTCGTGTAGCATTGCAACCAACGAAGTCACTGTTCCGCCACAAGCAATCATCTTTTGTGGCTCAAGCATTAAAATGCCTTCTTCGTCCACCGCACCTGCAAAGCTATTGCGCACATACGCGCGCGCCTGCTCTATTGTTTCTGGGGTAGGAATGCCCGTATATAAATTATACGAATCGCTTAAACGACGGCATCCTATACCAATAGACATAACACGCTCTACCACGGGGAGCATGTGATGCGTTGGCTTTGCGTCATTGGTTGGACGATATGAAAGCTCCTCTTCTTCGGCCAAACGACCAACGGTTAACTCGGTAGAACCGCCACCATTATCAACAGCTAAAATGCGCTGGTTAGGAAAATCTTGGCATATACCTAAAAACGTCAGACAACCTTCGGTTTTACCACCAATAACCTGCGCAATAAGACCCTTTGAGGATAGTCCATCTAACAGAGGGCTTACATTATGCGATTCACGAGCGGCGGCTGTTAAAACACAGCAAACGCCCACTACATCCATAGACTTAATGATGGCAACGTAGGTGTCAATGCAAGACAGCACGCGTTCGATAGCGTCTTTGCTCAGATTTCCTGTTTCGTTAAACCCTTTACCCAAATCACAAATGGTTGAAAGCTTTTTAACCACTTTCATAGGCTTGGAATCTATATCAAAAATTCCCAAACGAACTGTAACGGTACCTATATCTATGCATGCAATTTGTTTCATAACATAACCCACCTTTTATACGCAAACACTCTTTTAATAGTACAACAAACAGTAAATAACGTGGTTTGTAACAAAGACAAAATCGCCGAAAGGTGAGCCGAGGCGTGCAGATGCGTTGCCGATGGTGAGCCATGGGCTGCAAGTGTTGCCAATGGTGAGCCAAGACGTGCAGATGACGCGAATTTAGGCGCGAAACACAAGGCAGATGTGCAAATTCAGACACGAAACACAAGGCAGACGGCGCATACTGAACCAGAAAGCACGGAATAATTGCTGCGTATGAGCAATACAATAACTGCTTAACGGGTGTTTGAACACCATACGCAGCTCAAAGTGGTAACACTAAACGCGCTTATTCCAAATATCTTGCGGAGAAAAACCAAAGAGTGTATCGAGCATTTTGTCAAACCACGATCGCGAGTCAGGATATTCAACAGGTTTTGAAGGATCGTCAGCGTCTTTTTGCTCCAAGCCCTCTACATTAACGCCAACCTCACCTGGAGATACATATCCCCTTTTGCGCGCCTGTGTTTCAACACCTTCTTCGGTAAACAAAGAATCGCGCTCGGCTTCAAGCTCAGAGTTTTTTTCTTCGATATACGCTTTTTTCTGTTCAAGAACATCGCCTGTACGACGAGCAACATAAAAATCATGAACAGGTCCTAGAACGCCTAGTGCAATAGCTGCAATCACCAAGCAGACAACCCAAATTTTACGGGATAAAATGGTAGAAATGATTCCTACAAGCTGTCCTACCTGCGCAGATAAAGCATGCTGCGATGTTGCGCGACTTCTATTCTTATAGCTGCGACGCACAGCGCGCTTAGAAGATGCACCTGATGAGGGTGTTTGCGCCGAATTGGAAAGATTGCTTAAAAATGAAGGATTTTGCACGGAAGTAGGATTTTGCGACAGTGGCGCAGCTGAGCGCGGCGCTTGGCGCATGCGAGACGGGCGAGACGAGCGTGATGCGCGAGACGAATTCACTTCTTCGCGTGCATTGCGCAACGTGTCTACAGCGCGCGAACGACGTACTGTAGCGCGCGTACCATTTGATTTTTGAGATGAATCTGAACTATACATGCAAGAAATATCCCTATAGCCACCAACGTTATAATTTATTGTACCGATTTATTGGACACATCATTCCATATGCGTTGCTTATCTTCAAAATCTACGTCATCAAGCGATGAGCCTTGTGCTGCAAGCTGACGTTCGCATGCACGAAATGTTTCTCGATACGTACGCACCTCAAAATCAAGCGCTTCCTCGGCGTCAACATGCATTTCTTGTGCAAGCTCCACCAACGAAAACATAAGCTTACCAAACAGGCGCGCACGTTCGTTTTGATCGTCGTGGGCGATGTGATTGTTATCGGCTTTGTTTTGGACTTGCTTGTTTTGATCTGTATTGTTTTGGTCTGCAACAAAATCGCTCTTAGACGCACATAGATCAACCAATTCATGCATGTGCTTTTCGGTCTCGGCGCATGCCTGTTGGTGAGTACGCGCACCCAAACCAGCCTTATGTGCGCGCTTTACAACCTTTTGAGCCTGCATAAGCGCAGGAAACGAGCGTGGTATTGAATCAAGCAAGCCTTTATGCGTGCCTGCACTCGTATTATCGGCTGCGCGCTCGGCGTCTTTAACACTATCCCAAATATTTAGAACTTCATCGGCAGAACTGGGCATATGCGCCAAAGAATTGGTATCAAAAATATGAGGGTGACGACGAATAAGCTTCTCCGCCAAACCATGACAGACGTCCTCAAGCGTAAATTCCTGGTTGTCCAAGGCAATTTGCGCATGAAGAAGCACCTGCTCAAGCACATCGCCAAGCTCCTCACACAGATGCTCGCTGTCCGCTTGATGAATAGCATCAACCGCTTCGTAGGCTTCTTCAATCATATTTTTGGTAATGCTTTCGTGCGTCTGTGCTTTATCCCACGGGCACCCGTCGTCTTGACGCAAGCGCCACACCAAACGAACAAGGCGCGCAAAAGCAATTTGAGAAGCTGGCGCGTTCTTCATACACGTAATACGCTCATCAATAGCCGCTTCTTGCTCGTCTGTTACCACTACACTATGTTTATGAGTCATCACTATCACCAAATTCTTCGAGGGCTTGCAAGGTTTGTGCAACCAACTTGTCACCTTTAAGCGAACGCGCATCGCGCGCGATTGTTTCTTGCGGCAAATCGTGCGTTTGCGCAGCTTGAAGACGCCTAGACGCTTCTTGAACACGCTTCGTAGCACCCTCCAATTCACGCTCGCGTTTAACAGGGAATACAACCTTTTTAGTCTTAGGGTAAACTAAAACATTGTGCGCGCGCAACAAACGTGCACGTGCATAAGGCACTTCCAACCCCTGCAAAATGATCTTATCCGTTAATGCAGAAACAGTTTGAACACCTAAACGAGCGGCACGAATACGAATACGAGCACGCCCAAATAAATTTACACCAGCAGGTTCAAGCACACCATAGGTATCAAGCGTCTCCTTTTCAAGTGCGTCTACCTCGCTCAATTCTGTTGCCGCCGCCAAACGTCGATACAAGAGCACGCGTTTATCAATCTCGGGGACATAGTCTTCGCTGAAATAAAAATCGGCAGGAATGTTAATAACCACCTCGGCAAGGTCTGTGTGCTGAGTTTCGCCTTTTGCTTCGCGAACAGCATCGGAGAGCATTTGTGTGAACAAATCAAAACCAACGCCCGATAAATTACCGTGCTGCTCAGCGCCCATAAGTGAACCGGCGCCTCTGATCTCAAGGTCTTTCATAGCAATGCGCATACCCGAACCAAGCTCTTGATGCTCGTAAATTGCTTCAAGGCGCCTGCGAGCTTCTTCGGTAAGCGGCTCGGTAGGTGGAAACATAAAATACGCATACGCCTGCACGCGGCCACGACCAACACGGCCTTTAAGCTGGTAAAGTTGTGCCAAGCCCAAGCGCTGAGAATCTTCGATGATCAGCGTGTTGGTATGCGGATTATCAATACCGCTTTCTATAATGGTTGTTGCAACCAAAACGTCAATCTCGTGCTCTTCAAACAAAAGCATAACTTCTTCGATCTGAGACGGACTCATCTGACCGTGCGCCACTCCAACGCGTGCCTCGGGCGCACATGCGTGGACGCGCTCAAGCGCATCATCAATGGTTTTTACTCGGTTGCTTACGTAATATACCTGACCTTTACGCGCAAGCTCTAGGCGAATAGCATCGCTTATAAGGTCTGAATCCCACTCGCCAACGTGCACACGTACTGGCTTTCTTCCTGCTGGAGCGCTTAAAATCAAGCTCATATCACGCACGCCACTCATTGCCATCTGCATGGTGCGAGGAATGGGCGTTGCCGACAACGTAAGCACATCAACCTGTTCGCGAATATTTTTAAGCTGCTCTTTATGCTGAACACCAAAGCGCTGTTCCTCGTCAATAATGATAAGACCCAAGTTAGAAGGATTGACATCAGACGAAAGCAGGCGGTGCGTTCCAATTAAAACGTCTACATCACCTGTAGAAAAGCCTTCTAACGTGCGCTTTTGCTCGGCAGGTTTAATAAAACGCGAAAGAACGCGCACATTCACCTCAAATGGAGTAAAGCGCTCATAAAAGGTTTCAAAATGCTGTTGAGCCAAAATGGTAGTTGGACACAAAACCATAACCTGTTTATGATCCTGACAACACTTAAACGCTGCACGCAGAGCAACCTCGGTTTTCCCAAAACCAACATCGCCACACAAAAGACGATCCATAGGTGTAGCGGATTGCATATCGGCTTTAATATCGTCGAGCGCGCGAGCTTGATCGCGCGTAAGCGTATAGGGAAAACTTGTTTCCATGTCTTCTTGCGCTGGGTTGTCAAAAGAAAAGCTAAATCCCTTAATTGTTGAACGGCGCGTATACAAATCAACCAAATCGAACGCCATTTTTTGTGCCGATTTTCGCGCGCGTGTACATGCACGCGACCAGTCAGCAGAATTAAGACGCGTTAAACGAGGCGTTGAGCCATCAGGGCCTATATAGCGCGTAATCTTATCAACTTGTTCAAAAGGAACGTAGAGCTTATCATCTTGCGCGTATGTCAAAAGAAAATAATCGCGCTTTTTACCAGCTACTTCTTGTTGAACAATTTTTTGAAACAGCGCAATTCCATGCGTTGCATGCACCACATAGTCTCCCGGCTTAAAAGGAAACGTTAGTTTGGTGGGGTCAATTTTTTGAAAACGATGCTTTTTATTGTTGAGATGAGCATTTAAGTCGCTTACCGAAAAAATAGCAAGATGTGCAGACGGAATTACAATACCAGCATTAATGGGATCGGCAAAAAACACTACCTTGTTGCGCGGAAGTGGGAGATTTTGCGCTTCTACGTCTTGGTTGTGTTCAGATGCGTGCTCAGACGCATCTTCAAACGAAATGTTTTCATCTGTAAAACTAAGTTGCAACGCACGGCGCGCGCCGCGATCGGGCACCGAAAAAACAACTGCTGTGTTATTTGCCAAAAGCTCACGTATACGCCCAATCATCTTACTTGCAGATCCTGCAATGTCGCATTGCTCGGTCACAACGTGATTTGACGCACGCATTCCCTGCCTTGCAAGAGAAGAGAGAGAAAGTCGCTGTTGTTTACCAAAATCAAGTTCAACTGGCGAGGTATACAGTCCATCCAAACTCGCGCGCTTTTCTGTTGATGCATGCACAAGCTCATCATATGCACGTTGGCAATCATCAAACAATGCACGAGGTTCTGCCAAAACAACAAGAGCAGATGGATGCATATAATCTATAACACTTGCAGTTGAAGGATATAAATACGGAAGATAGGCATCTAATTCGTTGGTATAAACGGATTCTTCTATCTGATCTAAAACACGCGCCGTATCTGAATCCTCTTGAGCTTTGTCATAAAGCTTGTTTTTTGCACACTGTATAGTTTCAGGCGATAATTCAAGCTCACGCGCGGCATATAGCACAGCTTGCTGCTGAGAAGAGATCGTTTGACCTGTAGACGGCACAACTTTTCTAATTTCGTCTACTTCATCACCAAAAAAGGAAATGCGAACAGGAGCTTGTTCACACGGCGAAAACACATCAACACTATCGCCGTGAACACAAAAATAACCTGGCTGTCTAACTTCTTTAACAACTGTTGTAGAAACGTATCCCCATAGCACCAATTGGCGTGCAAGTGCGTATATGTCCAGCTCGTCGCCTATGCAAATCTTTTGTTGCTGAGCAAAAGACGACGTTGTGGGCGGAAGCCGCCTCAGAAGAGCTCGTGCACTTGCCACAACCACACACCGCTGTGGCTGCGCAAGATGAACCAACGCCTCGGCGCGCTTGCCACATACCTCTGCACCAGCGCCTTTGTCGCTCCAAGGTAAATCAGCTCGGTTGGGATAGCGAAACACCACGTCGGGTCCAAGCCAGCCAGCAAGGATGCGTGCAGCTCTATCCGCTGCGTCCTCGCCTGATACCACCAGCAATAGAGGGCGTGCTTGGGCGCACGTACGAGCGGCAACCATAAATGGACGAGCACTTTGAGAGATGTTCAGCGTACAATCTTTTCCCTGGTCAAGCTCGTTCCATATCCTGTGTATTTCGCGAGACGTAAGGAGTTGCTGAACAACTCTATGTAAAAACATGCTATATCCGTCCAGTCTGATCAACCAATGTGCGTACGTATTCTGCCGATTTTGCCAAATCTTCTGTATGCGCCTGCCACGACCAATTATCGTTACTTGTACCCGGTACATTCATACGCGCAGAATCGTCTAAGTGTAAAATATCTTGCAGCGTTGCAATTGACACAAGCGCGTCAGAAGAAAACGCCTCACTCAACAGATATTCTGCCTGCTTTTCTGCCGTGTAGTTGTCCATATGGTAATAATCTTTACACCAGCCAATAAGCGTTTGCGTATCATGTGTGGAAGTATATGCTACCTTCTTACAAGACGGATGATAGCCAAAGCGTACATCTTCGTGAGAAAATTGCATAACATCCATACCACAAATGTGCGTATCCACTAAAAGCGCACGAACAGCAGGCGTTACAATACCCAAATCTTCGGCAATTAAAGGAAGCGGACCCAACTTTTTATACAGCGCACGCATAACACGAATACCTGGGCCTTCACGCCACGAACCGTGCGCAATAGCCTGAATAGCGGCCTCTTCGCTTTCTGTTTGCTCGCTACCACGTACAGCCTGTTTAGTAACAGGAATTGCAAAATAAGAAGAAAATCCTAAGAAATGGTCAAGACGCACATAGTCAAAAAGATCAAACTCACGCGCAAGACGACGCGTCCACCACGAAAAACCGTCTTGTTCCATCAAGTCCCAATTATAGGTAGGATTTCCCCAAAGCTGACCTGTTGCACTAAATTCATCAGGCGGAACGCCTGCAGCTAACGTGGGATAACCGTCTACATCAAGATTAAACATCTGAGGATTTGTCCAAACGTCGGCTGAGTCTGCCGAAACATACATAGGAATATCGCCAATAAGTGACACGCCGTTTTCATGCGCATATGCCTTAAGCGCGCGCCACTGGCGGTCAAATACAAACTGCTTTTTTACGCACGCTTCAATGTCGTCAAGCAAATCGCGCTCACGCGTAAACGCTGGATCCCAACGATTATACGGTTCTGGCCACTTCTGCCAGCAAATTCCCTTATAACGCTTCTTGAGCGCTCTAAAACAAGCATACGGCACTAACCAGTGGTCGTTGTCTTGAACAAAGCGATGAAACTCAACGCTGTCAGGCGTATTGTCCTCATCCTCGTCATCTTTAGTGTTGCACTGCTCTTGTTGCTCAACGAGTGCCATGTTTCCAGCAAAAGCCGAATACCCCGCATACGGCGACTTATCTTCGTCTACAGGGTGCACGGGAAGCATTTGCCAATAACGCATGTGCGCTTGTGAGAGATAGTTAACAAAGTTATACGAAGGCTGACCAAGCGTTCCTCCAGGTAACGACGTTATGTGACACAAAACACCCGCACCTGGCTTAAACGGAAGCGACAAAGGTGTTTTAATAGACGCACATAAAATCATTGAACCCAAATTTTGAAGCGTGAGGGTAAGTGTTCCGTTATACGCTTGATACTCATTGCCTGTTAACAGATCCACCAGACGTAGCGCGTGCATATCTTTACCAAGATTTTGAGTAAGCGGCACAAAGTTCTCAACAGGAATATCTATGGTTTGACTCATCTCGGTATGTGTGTTTACCAGCACACATACACTTGTAGTTTTATCGCGGCGCCACATACCAAATACGTCATAACCAAATGAACGCACATGCAAATCACCTGTTACAAACACGTCAAGCGTTTTACGCAGCTGAATGGCATTACGATAAATGATCTGACAATTTTTGTCGGGATTATCCCACGGAAACGTTGAGCGACAGAATGGATCGCTGTAGCCTTCAAGTCCTGCCTCGTCACCGTAATATACGCACGGAACACCAGGTAGGCACATCTGTATAAGCGTTGTGAGCCACAAACGACTTACTGCCAAAGCTCTACAGCCAGGATTAAGTCTAAACCAATATTGATCGCCTTCAGAAATTGCGCTTTTATCGGGAGCATCTCCTAGCATCGTAAGAATACGAGCACGATCGTGCGTACTCATCATGTTAAATTCGGCATAAAAGGCATCACGTGGATAATTGGCTTGCAAACTTTCAATGGATGATGCAAAAGAATCAGCAGAGCTACGACGCGTAATAAACGAGATAAGCGCATCGCGAAGCGGATAGTTCATCGTGGCGTCTAATTCTGCACCCTGAAAATACTTTCGCAAATTGCCGTATGCGCGCTTGTGAGACGCGTCTTCCCAAACTTCTCCAATAACCACCGAATCGGGCTTTTCTGCTAAAGCGGCACTTTTTATGTCTTCAACAAAATCATCAGTAAGTTCGTCTACAACATCGAGACGCCATGCACGAGCACCTCGACGCAACCAGGTGCGAATAACTCCGTTTTCGCCACAAATAAGCTCACGAAATTCAGGGCAATGCTTTCTAATAGCTGGCAAGTCTTTAACACCCCACCAGCAATCATATGCACCCGAATCATTAAACGTAAACCATGAGTGCGTTGTTGCTTTTTTGTTAGACGCTGGCAATTCGGCATAATTTCCGCACGCATTAAAGTAATGAGAATCTGCTCCCACATGATTAAACACACCGTCAAGCATAATTGAGATGCCCATATCAGAAGCCCGTTTGCAAAGCTCTTCAAAGTCTTCATCGGTACCCAGCATGGGGTCAACATGAAAATAATCAGCTGTATCATAGCGATGGTTAGACTGTGCTTCTACAATAGGATTAAGGTAAATAATGGTAATTCCCAAATTTTTAAGGTAGTCAAGCTTAGAAATAATACCTTGTAAACTGCCTCCGTAAAAATCCCACGCCAAAATATTACCGTCGGCATCACGCTCGTAATAGGGATAGGTGTTCCAATCGTCTACCAGCCTACGCACAACCCCTTTGCGCGGAATACTTAAAACGCACTCACAACGGGCTCGCCAATTATCGTCACGTGCAAAACGATCGGGGAAAATCTGATAGGCAACACCTTGGGTATACCAGGTAGGATCAACGTTTCTTTGCTTTTTATATACCGTTACCTGAAATGAAGGAGGCTCACCGTAGGCAAAAGCACCAACGCCCACTTTATCCTCTTGAGCTGCACCGTAGCGCCATACATCGCCTTTAGAAGAGGTAATTTGAAAGCTGTACCACAGCACCTGCGGCTTATCAAATGTAAGTGTTACACCATAGCGGCATCCACCGTTAAGCTCTCCGCAGAGTGCAATATTACGACGTTCGGAACAGCCAACTTTTCTCATGGGAACGAGCTTTTCTTTTTCTTCGTCCGTCCACGTGCGCAACACAACACGACGAGGAACATCGTCCCAAATATCAATAGTTAACCGCAACTGTTCACCAACCGCTACGGCTCCAGCAATTGAACGATATCTTGTATCAAGACTATTATGTTGCGCTCTCACGATATTACCTCTTTACGTAAATGTTTGTATATTCAGGACAAAGCTGCAGGTAAACGCGCAGGTATTCATGTGCTGCTCTACTCCAGCTAAAGTTGGCACGCATCGCACGTTTTTGTAGCTCAATCCACGCTTTTTTATCGGTCCAATAAAGCTCGCAAGCATCCATAAGTATGCGCGTCATTTCGTCTGCATTGATATTGCAGAACCTAAAACCAGTGCCTTCTTGCGTATATTTGTTGTAAGGAATAACGCTATCGCGCAAGCCTCCTGTTTCGCGAACAACAGGAATTGTTCCGTATCGCATTGAAATTAACTGAGATAACCCACACGGTTCAAACACAGACGGCATTAAGAACATATCTGCACCAGCATAGATTCTATGAGAAAGCGCGTTATCAAAGGTAATGCAAGCGCTTACTTGGCGAGGATAGGTGGCCGCAAAATATCTAAACGAGTCTTCGTATTCTTTTTCGCCTGTTCCCAGAACAACCACTTGAACGCCTCGTTGCATGAGGTAATTCATGGCATAGGTTACCAGTCCAATACCCTTTTGTGCGGTTAGACGGCCAACAAGCGCAATCAAAGGACGGGTTGAATCTACATCAAGTCCAAGTTCTTGCTGAAGATGAGCTTTGTTGCGCGCCTTACCACTTAAATCCTGAATTGAGTACCTGCTGTGAATGAGCTTGTCATTTTTGGGATTCCATAATTCAACATCAATACCGTTAAGAATGCCTCGAACAATACACGAGCGTCTTCTAAGAAGCCCATCCAAACCCTCACCATAAAAAGGCATTTGTATTTCGCCTGCATAACTAGGGCTTACCGTGGTAATACGGTCGGCGTAGCATAGGCCTGCTTGCATAAAGTTAATAGAGTCGCGATCAATATAGAGCTGACGAACGGCATTGGGTTTACCTGCCAAGCCCAACACATCACCTATCATTTGGTCGCCAAACTGACCTTGGAATTTAAGATTGTGAATGGTAAAGGTTACCCGGACATTGCGACAAGATGGTATTTCGTGATAAAACTCGTGTAAAAACACTGGCACAAGAGCGGTTTGCCAATCGTTACAATGAATGATGTCACAACGAAGCTCGCCGATATAATTTATGGCCTCGCAAATAGCTTTTGAGAAAAACGCAAATCGCTCGCCATCGTCAAAAAATCCGTAAATGCCATCACGCTTAAAGTAATGCTCATTATCAATGAAATAATATTCAACGCCTTTATAGCGAAGCTTTTCCAAACCGCAATATTCATAACGCCAAGATAGTGGCACATAAAACTCGGCAATATGTTCCATCTTTGAAACATACTCCCAAGGAATTGCGCTGTATTTGGGCAAAATAACACTTACACGCGCCCCCAAGCGCTTAAGCGCGCGCGGCAAAGCGCCTGCAACATCGGCAAGCCCACCCGTTTTTACAAAAGGAACGCATTCGGGGGTTGCGCATAATACATGCAGCTTTTTTGTTTGCTTAGTTGATGTGCGTTCAACCATACTCATATCAGTCCATTACCTTTGTTGTTGACGTTACATTTTGCGATAACCGCTGCTGCAAGCAGCAACTTCGCTCGTTTTTAGGTTAGTTACCTTTTTCTTTGATCAAAATAGCGTCGGGCGTACCGCGAAGCTCGGTTGAAGCTGGAACCGTAATGTTTCTGTCCACAATAGCATGTTCAACGCGTGCTCCCTGCTCAATAACGCAAGACTGCATGATAATAGAATCGTTTACAACCGCGCCATGCTGAACAATAACATCGCGGCCTAAAATTGAATTAGTAACGGTTCCATAAATGCGGCAACTTCCCGATATGCGTGAATTGGTTACACGCGAACCCTGTTCAAACTTAGCAGGCGCATTATCGTGTGCTTTGGTACGAACAGGACGATCAACGGGGAACAACTCTTGCGTAATAGCAGGATTCAGCAAGTCCATATTTGATTGAAAGTACGTTTTTTTGTTAAAAATACCTTTCACATACCCACAGAACTCAAAGGTTTGAACGTTAACACGATTAAAATCGTGCTCCATAGCTTCAAAAAGATCAAGGTAATCGCTTTGAGCATACCATTCCAACAACTCAAGAAGCAGCGTTCTTTTAATCACAAAGCAATCAAGAAATGCGGCATCGCCAAACACAATACCATGGGTGATTCCACGCACGCGACCATCTTCAACATTTAGCCCCACAATATCGGAATCGTTTTGAGAAGCGCGCTTAACAACCACAGTAATATCAGCACCCGACTTTATATGAGCGTTAAGAATGTCGTTATAATCAATGGTCATAACAAAGTTTGCCGAAGACACAATAACGTACTCATGAGCGTCGCGCTGCAAAAATTCTTTATTGTTTTCAATATCGCGCAGCAAAAAACGAGAACCAGTACGAGAAGTTCCAAACGCCGAACCAGGAAGAATAAACAATCCGCCTTTTTTTCTGTCCAAATCCCAATCGCGACCCGACCCAATATGGTCGATAATGGAGCGGTAGTTATACGGCATAATCATGCCAATGGTGCGTGCTCCGCTGTTTACCATATTAGAAAGCGCAAAATCCAAAATACGGTATCTTCCCAAAAACGGCATGGACGCCACCGGACGCGTTTCGGTTAAAACACTGGGGTGTTTTGTAGAATAGTTGGCGGTTATAATACCAATAAACTTTTTCATCGTATACCTTCACCCTTTCCAACTACAACGTCGTTTCCAATAACCGCTGTGTCGCGTGTTTGGTCAACGCTTCCTAGTACAACGTCTTCCTCAACCACGGCATGTTCTCCCAAAATTGCACGAACTACGTGCGCGCCTGCTTTAACAACGGCGCCAGGTAATAGTACAGAATCTTCAACAATGGCACGTTCGCCTACAAAGCTATCCGTAGAGATAATTGAGTGACGAACGCTTCCATAAATATTGCAACCGTTGCCAACCAAGCAATCATCAATTGAGCCTTGTGGTCCAATATACGCAGGTGGGCGCGTAGAAGCGTTGCTCATCATGGGGTTGTTTGTGTTAAATAAATCAAATGCAGGGTGCTCACCAAGCAAATCCATGCTTGTTTCGTGATACGAAGAAATGGTACCAACGTCACGCCAAAAACCTCGATATTCATAGGTGTAGAGTTTTTTCCCATCTTCAAGAAGTTTTGGAATGATATCTCCACCAAAATCGTGCTCGGACGTTTGATTGATAGCGTCTTCGCGCAAAGACGTTACCAGCAAGTCTTTGTTAAAAATGTAAATTCCCATAGACGCTAGATTAGAATCGGGCTTCTTGGGTTTTTCGGTAAACTTGGTTATGCGCTCGTTTTCGTCTTGCGTAATAATTCCAAAACGAGAAGCCTCTTCCCACGCAACTGGCATAACAGCAATCGTAAGATCGGCACCGTGACGTTTGTGTGCTTCAAGCATTTTTTGATAGTCCATGCTATAAAGTTGATCGCCCGAAAGAATAAGCACGTACTCAGGGTTATTTTGTTCGATAAAGCCAAGGTTTTGTGTTACAGCATCAGCAGTACCGGCATACCATGCACCACCCGTTTGCGTTGCAAACGGAGGCAGAATGGATACACCTCCATCGCTGTCGTTAAGATTCCACGCAGCGCCCGAACCAAGATAGGAATGAAGTACATAAGGTTGGTACTGTGTGAGAACACCAACCGTTTCTATTCCAGAATTCGCGCAGTTTGACAGCGCAAAATCGATAATGCGATACTTACCGCCAAACGATACGGCCGGTTTAGCTATCTCTTTGGTAAGAGCACCAAGCCGACTGCCTTGACCGCCGGCAAGAAGCATTGCAATGCACTCCTTCTTGCTCATAATAACTCCTTCCAAACCCACAAAAAGACAACTTAAAGTTCTGCTTTAGCAGCTTATATGCCATATATCATTCGCGTACTCACGAATTGTCCTATCGGATGTAAAGTAACCCGAACAAGCACTGTTATGAACAGCACCATGATTCCAAACGTGACGATTAGTATAACTACGAGTAAGCTCTTCCCATGCCTGTACATACGCATAGAAATCAGCCAACACGAGGTCATGATCGTTATTGGTTAACAGTTCATCGCGAATGCTTTCAAAACCACCCGATAAACGATTAAGAGTTCCATCAGTAAGCTGGTCAATAATTCTTCCTAAACGAATGCGATCGTTGTTATACATATCCCATGCCCAATATGCACCAGGCTGACGCAGATTAAGAACATCTTGTTCACGAAGTCCAAAAATTTTGATATTTGAATCGCCCACGCGCTTTGCAATTTCGATATTTGCACCATCATAAGTGCCCAGCGTCCATGCGCCGTTCATCATAAGTTTCATGTTAGACGTACCCGACGCCTCAGAACCTGCCCAAGAAATTTGTTCGGAGATTTCGGCAGCAGGGTAAATAAGCTGCGCATTTGAAACCGAAAAATTAGGCACAAAAGCAACTTTTATAATCTGATTTACGCGCTCGTCATTGTTAATAACATCGGCAACCGAATTGATAAGACGAATAACTTCTTTTGCAAATACATAACTTTGTGCGGCTTTACCCGAAAAAATAAATGCCGTGGGGTGCATAGTAAATCCCTTGCCGTCAAGCAGGCGATTATATACATCCATAATTTTAAGAACATTCAAAAGCTGGCGTTTGTAGGCGTGAAAACGCTTAACTTGCACATCAAAAATCATATGCGGATCAAGCGAAACACCTGTTTGTTCGTTGATGTAGCGCGCTAAACGCTGTTTATCGTTAAGCTTTGCCGCTTCAAAGTCTTCAAGGAAACTAGGATCGTTTTCATAGGCGCTTAATTTTGCCAGCTCGGATGCATCGCTTAGCCAGCCATCGCCAATTGTTTTGGTGATAAGCGCACTATAAGCAGGATTTGCATTACCTAAGAAACGACGATGAGAAATGCCGTTGGTCTTATTATTAAACCTGTCTGGATAAAGCTCATAAAAACCATGGAGCGTTGTGTCTTTAAGAATTTGAGTGTGAAGCTCGCTTACGCCGTTAACAGAATGTGAAAAAATAACCGAAACATTTGCCATGCGAACGCAACCGTCCCACAGCATAGCTGTTTGAGACAGTAAATCGTGCCAATTTTGCTTATCGCGCGGAAATGTATCATGAAATCTTCGGTCAATTTCTTCGATAAACATATACGTACGAGGCAAAAGACTGCGGAAAAGCGAAATTGGCCAACATTCAAGAGCCTCGGGCATAACCGTATGATTTGTGTACGAAAGCGTATTGCGCACAATTTCAAATGCTCGATCGAACTCAACGTTCTTTTCGTCGACCAAAATACGCATAAGCTCAGGACCACAAAGAGCTGGATGTGTGTCGTTAGTATGAATGGCAACAAAATCGCTCAGCTTATCCCAATCACACCCGTGCTTTTTCTCAAAACCTCTAAGAATTGAATGAAGGCCTGCACAAACAAAGAGATACTCCTGTTTAAGACGCAAAAGTCTGCCGTGTTCACCCGAATCATTGGGATATAAAATCTGCGAAATAGCCTCAACATCCGAACGAAAACGCATTGCCTCCGCGTAATTACCATTGTTAAATGCAGCAAGATTAAAGTTTTCCTCTGCAGGTTCAGCGCTCCATAGGCGTAAATTGTTTACTGTTTTGCCACCAAAACCAACTAACGGTACATCATATGGCACGGCGCGAACCAAATCGCCGCCTTCTTGCGTAAACCAAAAACGACCGTTTTCTTCGTGGCGAACAACCTGTCCGCCAAACTGAACAATAACCGACTCGGCAATACAGCGTGTTTCCCAAGGAAAACCGTGTTCAAGCCAGTTATCCATCAGCTCTACTTGACGGCCGTCTTTAATAGCTTGACGGAACAGTCCATAGTGATAACGCATACCACAGCCGTTTCCTGCAATGCCAAGTGCTGCGCACGAGTCCATAAAACATGCAGCTAAACGACCTAAGCCACCATTTCCCAAACCAGGATCAACTTCAAGCTTAATAAGATCGTCTAAATCAACGCCAAGTTCTTTGCATCCATCTTCAACAAGATCACGAATACCAAAATTCAGCAGATAATTGTCCAAAAGTGGGCCAGTCAAAAACTCAAGAGAAAAGTAAAATACTTCTTTCTGTTGAGGGTCTTGATCTGCCTGCAACGACTTTGCTTTTTTTGCGATCAGCGCCGACAAAACATAAAGCCGTTGGGTATCTGTAAGATCCTCAAATGAACGAGCATAAAACGATTCACACCCCTGTCTATACTGCTGAATAAAGTCTTGTGTATTGTTGAATAAAGATGCCATGTAGTCCCTTTCCGATAATTGCCTACACATCCGATATGCGTGTAGGCACAAAGCTATTTACGTTTTTTAACCTTCTTGGTAACTGTGTTATGCGCAGGCTTCTTGTGCGCTGCCTTAGCTTGTGCGCTGCTATGCAACGCTTTTCCTGCAGCTGTCTTATCACCGTCTTTACCTGCATCTTTACCTGTAGTTTTACCGTTTGTCTTGTGTGCAGCCTTTTCCACAGCCTTGCTTGCAGCTTTCTTTTTTGCAGGCAACGCGCGCACATATTTGAAGATAACACCACCTAAAGGAGGCACGGTAATAACCAGCGAATTATCGCGCCCATGTTGAGGCTCCTCCTCGGTAGCAAGCGCATGAAAACCGTTAGAAGTTCCCGAACCGCCAAATGCAGGATCGTCGGTATTGAAAACCTCTTTCCAATATCCTGCCATGGGCATACCAAGTCTAAAGTTATCGTGTGGATTAACTTCAAAATTGATCACAACAACTAAATCGTCGGTCTTGTGTTCACCGTGGCGAATAAACGCAATAATCGACTGACCAGAATTGTCCGCATCTATCCACTCAAATCCGCGCGACTCAAACGAAAACTCCCACATTGCAGGATTGTTATTGTAGAAAGCATTAAGCTCTTGTACAAAGTGCTGATGTTTTTTGTGCGCGTCAAACTTGTGGGTAAGGAAATACTGAATTCCCTCGTAATAACGCCACTCAATAAACTGAGCAATCTCGTTGCCCATAAAATTAAGCTTTGCGCCCGCATGAGCCATTTGATAAAGCGCAAGCGCACGCATACCAGCAAACTGACGCCAGTAATCGCCAGGCTGTCTACGAATCAAAGAGCATTTTCCATGCACCACTTCATCGTGCGACAGAGGCAAAATAAAGTTTTCGTTAAATTGGTACATAGTAGAAAACGTAAGCAAATGATGCGCGCCTGGACGATAAGGAAAATCGGCCTGAATGTAGTGCAGAGTATCATTCATCCAGCCCATATCCCATTTAAGATGAAAACCTAAACCTCCATCTTTAGGCGGATATGTTACCAGCGGCCATGCGGTAGATTCCTCGGCAATCATCATGGTGTGTGGATAATACTTTTCCACTGCTTCGTTACACTGCTGAACAAATTTTATAGCGGTAAGATCTTCTTCGGTGCCTTTTTCGTTGAATTGCTTTTGAGCAGGGTCATCTATACCAAAGTTAAGGTACAAAATGCTGGTAACACCATCCATACGAATGCCGTCTACATGAAACTCTCCCACCCAATACAAAAGGTTAGATATAAGAAAACTTCTTACCTCGCCACGACCAACATCAAATTTGTACGTGCCCCAATTAGGATGCTCTTTTTTCTCATACAGCTTATCGCCGTTAAAACGACTAAGACCGTGCTCGTCTTTGCAAAAACCACCAGGTACCCAGTCGAGAATAACACCAATATTTGCCTGATGGCACGCGTCAATAAAATGCTTAAACTGATCGGGCGTACCATAACGCGCAGTTGGCGCAAAATAACCCGTAACCTGATAGCCCCATGATCCATCAAAAGGATGCTCCATAATGGGCATAATTTCGATGTGAGAATATCCCATTTTTTTAACATAAGCAACTAGGCGCTCGGACAGTTCGTCATAGCTTAAAAACCGCCCTTGACATTGCCATTCGTCATTTGAAGTATCTTCATCATCAGACGCAGGCGAAACATCATTTGCATGTTCTTTAATAACCTCATCAGATGGCTGACGCTTCCAACTTCCTAGATGACATTCAAAAATATTAAGTGGCTCATGAAGAAAATTGTGGTTATTGCGGTATTTGGTATACGTATCATCTGACCACTTATATGTTGAAACATCAAGCAAGCGCGAAGCCGTGCCTGGAGGACATTCGGCACTAAAAGCATAGGGGTCTGCTTTATAAAACGTAGTGCCGTCTTGTGTTTCAATGAGGTACTTATACAGCTCACCGGCTTGTGCTCCGCCGATAAAACCTTCCCAAATACCAGAGCCTTTATGTTCAAGATAATTTTGAGTTTCACCCCAATTGTTAAAATCACCATCTACACGCACGCTTTTAACACCTGGAGCCCAGACAGCAAAATAAAAACCACTGCGTCCATTACAAACAATAGGATGAGCTCCCAATTTTTCGTGGCTTCTATACCAATTACCTTGAGCAAAAAGATAACGGTCGTCATTTGTTAATTGCACATCATTAAGGGTAAAGCTCTTCATACATGTCCCCCTCAATACAAGCCGTCAGCAAAAAACTGATATCTCTTTTACGGTCAAGCTTTACGTACAAGCTGCGCTTTTATACAACTCACACCGCTATCCACAAAATGTAGTGGCTGTATTTCCACGCACATACCAAAAAGCTACATTGAAACAACATATTTTTTATTTTACGGCAATATACGCGCAAAAGCCTCGACAAAATCAACAACTTTGGCATAAGTAAAAAACAGTCCTGTGAACGGTTTGGGTACCTATTTATAGGAAAGACAGGTGGACGTTATAATGAACTGTACACAATGCCCAACTATTTGTGGCATCCATTCGTTTGATTACTATATAGACCAACCAACACAACGCCCTTGAATACCAGATGAGGAGGGATTATGGCACAAGAGTCACAACGCAGCAAACAAAAGCGTGCGTGTGCGTTCTACGAAATTCTTCATGCACGCTATCATGGAGCAAAGTCGGCTCTTACCTATCACAACCCCTTTACCCTTACCATCTGCGTTATGCTTTCGGCTCAAACAACTGATGCAGCTGTTAATAAAGTAACTCCTCAATTGTTTGCACGCTGGCCAACTGCTAAGCACATGGCGCAAGCAAAGCCCGAGGACATAGGAGAGGTTATCCGTACCATTGGATTTTGGCGCGCTAAAGCAAAACATTGTGTTGAAGCCTCGCAAATGATTATGAGCGATTTTGCAGGAGAGGTGCCTCAAACCATGGAAGAACTTATGCGTCTTCCTGGTGTAGGAAGAAAAACCGCCAACATTGTATTGAACAAAGCATTCAACAAAACTCAAGGCATTGCTGTTGACACCCATGTATTTAGAATTTCAACGCGCCTACAGTTTACACGTGCAAAAACGCCGCTTGAAGCCGAGCAAGATTTGCTTAAGTTGCTTCCTCCCACATTGTGGAGCAGCGTAAATGAAGAATGGATCCATTTTGGGCGCGAGATATGCAAAGCAAAAAATCCATGCTGTGAAACGTGCATTGCTCGTGCGCTTTGCCCGTCTTATGTAAAGTTTTCTAAAAAGTAAGTCCAACAAATAAACTCAATAAAAAATACTTGTAAATCCTAGAGCTTCTCATGGTATTTTAGTAGCTCGTATAAACGCCGTAAAAAGACGAGTAAAACCGTGTAAAATTATAGTGTATGTGTACATGTAGGTTTATGAAAAAAGCCATGAGCGAGTAAGGGGTTTGTATGATTTATCTTTCCCAACTATTGGGCAATCCCGTATTTGATGCAAAAGGCGAAAAAATAGGTCGCGTGAACGATCTTGGCATTGCAACGGGCGAAGTCTTTCCTCGTATCACCGCACTTGCTGTTGAAGGTCCTGGTAAAACGCCTTTTATGATTTCATGGCGCAAGTATGTTGAATCGTTTTCTACCGAAGAAATCCACTTAAAAGTAGTTGATACCGATATTAGATTTTCTTATCTTCAGCCTAACGAAGTGTTAATTGCACGCGATTTACTTAACAAACAAATTGTTGATACGCGGGGCATGCGTGTTGTAAGAGTAAACGACTTAAAGCTTTCAGACACTAGCTCATCGCAGCTTCGTCTGCTTGGTGCCGAAGTTGGAATACGTGGTTTGCTACGCTCGCTTTCTCCTGCACTTGAAACGCTCACGCTTAAAATTGCAAAATCGCTTGGCAAGCCCATGCCCGAAAAAATTATCGCATGGAACTATATGGACCTGCTTGATCGCGATTTATCTAATGTAAAGCTATCTGTATCGCATAAAACACTCGATGGTCTGCACCCTGCCGATATTGCAGACATTTTGGAGCGTCTTGATCCGCGCTTGCGTGGTCGTGTGTTTGCACAGCTAGACGACGAGCGCGCGGCAGATGCAATCGCTGAGTTTGACGATGATCATATTGCCGCAGAAATTATGGGCGACATGGCCGATACTGACGCATCGCGTATGTTATCGGAAATGGATCCAGACGATGCAGCTGAGCTGGTAAGCGAACTTGACTATGACAAGGCAGAAAAAATCCTTCGCCTTATGGGCGTAAAAGAGCGCAAAGCCATTAGACAACTTTTAGGATATAGAGAAGACACCGCAGGTCGTATTATGACCTCTGAGGTTTTGTGCCTGCCAGAAGCACAAACCGTTGCAGATGCGGTTGCACGCATGCGCGCGCTTGATGAAGACTTTGAAACCGTGCACTATGTGTATCTAAAAGACGATGAAGACCGTTTAAGCGGCGTGGTAAATCTCAATAAGCTTATTATTAACGAACCAGCAACACCACTTAAAAACATAGCAACAACCGACATGATTACCGCAAATCCCGATGACGACCAAGAAGACGTTGCCGAAAACATCGCAAAGTACAACCTGTTGGCAATGCCTGTTATTGACGACAACAAGCGTCTATTAGGTATTGTTACCGTTGATGACGCGCTTGACGTTATGGAAGAAGAGCACGAAGAAGACCTGCAAATTGCAGGTGCTGGCGCAAATGATGGTGATTCAAAGCGACAAACAGGCGCGCTTGTTTGGCTGCTTCGTCATAACGCATGGCTGTTTATATGGGTGTTTGGTTCGTGCATTACCTTTGCACTCCATTTGTGTGGCTTGCTCCATCTTCCTTTACCTGATGCTCATAAAAACGCGCTCATGCTGTTTACATGCGCGCTTCTACCCGTATGTTTAATGTTTGGTGACGCTTCTATTTCGCATACCGTTAATTTCTTCCTCGAAAACGATGCAGATGACGAAAACTCGCCATCCGATTTGGGATTTGGTGTTAAAAGCCTTGGTCTGGCGCTTGTGTTTGCTGCTATTTTTGCGGCAATCGAAGTGATCTTTTCTATATTGTGTACCATGCGCAATTTTGATGCGGTGCTATCAAAAGGTTTTCTTTCGTCGTTTGTGGCAATTGGTATTGCGTCTTGCATATCTGTTATAGTGTCTCCTCTGTTTCTTGCAATTTTACGTGTGCGCGATGCAAAAAATCTTGATACCTCAGGCTTTGTGCTGTCACTTGTTTCTATGATCTTATCGTTTGTAATGTGCATAGCAGCTCTTATGTGCATGGGCGCTTTAGGAGTTCTTCAGTGATAACACAACAAACACCGCCTTTACAAACGCATAATCCAGAAAACACGCAGAGTGCAATGAATTCTAAGCAAACCAACGCCTTGGAGAGCCGACCCCAAAAATTGCAGTTTAAGCGCGTTTTGCTTGCTATGGGACCTGGTATGGTTGCAGCGCTTGCCGGCGCAGATGCAGGTGGTGTAGCAACATACTCCAACGCTGGTGCTCTGTTTGGCTTCGGTCAGCTTTGGACGGTTCCTATTATGTGCTTCTTGCTAATTGTGGTACAAGAAACAGCAGCTCGTATGGGTTGCGTTACCGGAAAAGGCTTTGCGTCGCTTATACGCGAATATTTTGGTGTCAAGCGTTCTGCAGTTGCCATGCTTGCACTTCTTATCTCAAATACAACGGTTACGCTTTCAGAGTTTGCAGGTATTGCCTCGGGCTTAGCGTTGTTTGGCATGCCTACCTATCTTTCGGTTCCGCTTTCTGCGTTGCTCATTTGGGTATTGGCAATGAGCGGAAGTTATCGTTCTATCGAAAAAGTGCTCTTGGCTATCAGCTGCGTATTTGTAACCTATATTATTGCAGGATTTTTAGTACAACCCGATTGGTCATACGCTCTTTTCACTACCGCCGTGCCACAAATTACGCCTAATCCTCAGTATTTGTCGTTATTGGTTGCAAATGTGGGAACAACCATTGCGCCTTGGATGATATTTTTAGCACAATCAAATGTTGTTGATAAAAACGCGCACGACGAAGACATTCCCTATCAGCAAATTGATACGGTTACTGGAGCTGTTGTAGCAAGTGTTATCAGCTGGTTTATTATTCTTGCAACAGGAGCAGTGCTGTTTCCTGCAGGCATTACCGTTAACGGTGCAGAAGATGCAGCAGCTGCCCTGGCTCCACTTGCAGGCGAGTACGCCTATGCGCTCTTTGGCATTGGCCTTATTGGCGCGTCATTTTTAGCGGCCTGTGTACTACCAGGAATTACCGCAAGTGGTATCTGCGAAGCTTTTGGCTGGGAACGTGGTGCAGATTGCACGTGGCAAGAAGCCCCTGCTTATCGGGGAATTATTACCGCTATTTTGGTTATATCCGCGGTAATCGTTCTTATTCCTCATATTGACCTATTTGGAATTATGATGTTTGCGCAGGTCATAAATGGTATTCTTTTGCCAATTCTTTTGGTGTGCATGGTACGCATTGCTTCAAATAAATTTATCATGGGAAAACACGTTAATAGTAAACTGTGGACCATGCTTACATGGTTTACCGTCATTGCAGTAACCATTCTTACCATCATCATGTTTGTTATGCAAGCAATGGGCTATTAGCCGCTTTAGCCGCTTAATATACTACATAAACTCATACGTCATACAAGCAGCCGCATGCGCGCGATTTTGCGTATGGTGTGCACGTGCTATGAGCGCAGCAAACAAAACAGCGGCGCTAACAGCACAACTACACTGCGTAAACACCTCACAAAAGAAAACGAGCAAGTCACCACTTGACCTGCTCGTTTCCTGTTATCATGCAAGCGTTTTACATGCGCGTACCGCCTCATGTTGTCCCATAGTCATGTTCATACTATTAAGCCTCATGGGTGGATTGCACAGTATGCCTTAAATCATGCAAACCTGACATTCCGAAGAACCATCACAATGAAACGCAGATTTTTTCTCGTCAGATTTTGCAGCATCGGGTAAAATCTCATCGCTTTCTAGATGTTCACTGCCTTCCAAAACGTCTTGACGAATGCGCACGTAATAAATGGAGTCACACTTTTTCTTAAAGGCATAAATATAGGCGCGATTAAGATCTCTGGTAGTGGCTTGTGAAGTCATAAACAAGGTGAGCGAAATTGCTTGGTCTACGTGCTTTTGTGCAGCTGCAACAATGTTGATAATTGCCTCGTAACCAACCTCATATGCACCGTCTTGATAATATTTATAGGTATCGTCACTAATCTTATAGGCAGGAACATACACGCGTCCAACTTTGCCTTCCTTGCGCGTTTCAACAGGAGAAACAACTGGCTGCAAACTTGGCGTACACGAAGAAAGATAACTGATAGAACCCGTAGGAGCAACTGCCATAAGATGCGAATTTGCCAAACCATGCGCGCGAATGTCTTTAACCAACTCTTGCCAATCTTGTTGGGTAGGAAGCTCAAAGTGGCAATCAGCCAAAAGTTTGGCAATGCGCGGCGTTGCAGGCTCAATCTTATGCTCGGTGTATTTCTTAAAATAAGTTCCATCAGCATATTCTGAATCGGCAAAGCCTGCAAAGGCACCTTCGGTTTGCGCAAGTTCTGACGAGGCCTTAAATGCGTGGTATGCCATTGCATAAAAGAACATATCAACAAAGTCAACAGCCTCTGCCGACGCATAATAAATATGGTGCGTTGCCAAAAATCCGTGAAGGTTCATAGCGCCTAAACCAACAGCATGATTAAGCTTGTTTCCTTTATTAACAGAAGGCGCGCACGATAAATCGGACGAACGCGACACGCGATCAAGCGCAACGATAGCGTCTTTGATGGTGCGCGCGAACTCAGGCGCATGATCCATGGCAGCTGCTATGTTGATAGACCCCAAGTTACAGCATATATCAACGCCTGTTTGCGTAAATCCAAGATCTTCGGTATAAGAACTTGGCGTAGACACCTGTGCAATTTCGGAACACAGATTTGACATCACAATACGCCCAGCTTTCTTGTGGGGATTGCGTCTGTTTACCGTGTCCTCAAACAAGATATACGGATAACCCGATTCAAACTGCAGCTCAGCTATGGTTTGGAAAAACTTGCGTGCGCTAATATAGTCCTTTTTTATCCGAGGATTGTTAACCAACTCGTCGTACTTTTCGGTAATAGACATGTCTGCCATAGAACATTTGTACTCTTTTTCTATGTCGTATGGCGAAAAAAGCGCCATGTCCTTGTTTTCTTTTGCAAGCTTAAAGGTAATATCTGGAACGATAACGCCAAGTGACAGTGACTTAATGCGTACCTTTTCGTCTGCGTTTTCGCGCTTGGTATCAAGAAAACGCATGATATCGGGATGATGCGCATGCAAATAAACAGCTCCTGCACCTTGGCGCTGACCCAGCTGATTTGCATAAGAAAACGTATCTTCTAACAATTTCATAACGGGAACAACACCACTTGCTTGGTGAGCAAAGCCCTTAATAGGAGCACCTGTTTCGCGTAAGTTGGTAAGGCACAAAGCCACACCGCCACCGCGCTTTGAGAGTTGCAAACTGGTTCCAATACCGCGAGCAATTGACTCCATGTTGTCCTCAACACGAAGCAAATAGCAAGAAATATATTCACCACGGCGCTTTTTACCTGCATTCAAAAACGTAGGTGTTGCAGGCTGGAATCTATTAGACATTAAGTCGAGCACCAAATTACGCGCAAGCGCAACATCGCCGTTAGCAAGAAAAAGAGCACACATCACAACGCGGTCTTCAAAACGCTCTAAATATGTTGTCCTGTCGTCAGATTGTAGTGCATACGCCATATAAAATTTCATAGCACCCATGAGCGACAAAAACTCAAAATGTTGCTCGTAAGCCAACGACGTAAGCGCTTCTATATCTTTTTGACTATAGAGGTCTAATACCGCCTTGTCGTAATATTGGTGTTCAACAAGATAATCGAGGCGTTGCTGACACGATTCAAACGTTTTAAGACGAGGCTCTACCTGCTCTTTAAGATAGAGCTGCACCGCCTTTTTATCGGCAGAAAAATTATAGTGACCGTCTTCGGTTTTGAAGCGCGTAAGCGCATTAAGAGCAATATAAGAATCAGTTGTAGAAGTTGACATAGTAAGTCCGTTCTTTGGCAGGTTTATAATACGTCTGAACATCAAGCGCGCAAACAGAGCGCGGTGGCACGCGGTAAGTGCGTGAACAAACACAACAGCGCGCGGCACATGGTGGAGAAAGTTTCTTGCATTACGCGCGTCTTAGACCAGCATGGGCGCTTTCTCAGGTTGAGAAATCTTTTCGTCGATAAGCATTTGTACACGCGCAACATCTTCTTGTGTTCCCGATAATTCAAATTGATATACAAGAGGAACACCAACTTTAGCAGCAATAATGGGGCCAGCAAGGGCAAAGCTATCTCCAAAATTAGTGTTGCCCGTTCCAATGACGGCTCTACACAACTTGCGGTTATGCTCATCGTTTAGAAAATGAATAACCTGCTTGGGCACAGCTCCACGCGTATCTACATGACCGTTCGTGTTTTTACCTCCACCCGAATACGTTGGACAAATGAGGATGTATTCACTGTCAACCACCATGTGCTCCTGCAGATTAAGCGGAATACGATGAGATACACAGGTAAGCTTTTGCACAAAACGATGCGTGTTTTCCGAGGTAGAAGAAAAATAAACAATTTGCACGATTAAAACTCCCAATCCTCGTCAGTTGTTTCTTCAGAGGTTCCTATAACATAGGACGATCCACTACCAGAAAAGAAGTCGTGATTTTCATCGGCGCGTGCAGAAAGCTGTGCAAAAACCTCGGGTGAAATATAGGTTTCTTGCTCTGAAAATGGAGAATCATACCCTAAATTCTGCAAGAATTTGCCAGCGTTATACAAGCTAAATCGTATGGCATCGTCTGCCAGATCAAAATCTTTGTACAGGTCTTGCAAATATGCTTTTTCTAAATCAATAAGCTGATACATAAGATCAAATACAAAGTCTTTAACAGTTTGTTGTTCATCGCTGGTAAGCTTGCGAACTTTTTGCTGGAACTTATAACCGCTGTAATAGTTGTGAATAACTTTATCGCGCAAAATAAGACGAATCATATCAGAAGTGTTAGGAAGCTTGCTGCGTGCAGACAAATAAAACGGCAGATAAAAGCCACCATAGAGCAAAAATCCTGGCATAAGAGCTGCAGCAACCTTACTTTTTAAGGGATCAGAACCCGTATAGTAAGGAATAAGTGCTTTTGCGCGTTTTTGGAGCGCATCGTTATTAACCACCCACGCCTGCGCTTCGTCAATTTGCTCACTGCTACACAGCGTAGAAAACACCGTTCCATACGAGCGCGCATGAACTGCAACCATAAAGGCAAAGTTTGCGTAATTTGCCTGCTCTATATCGGTAAGTGCATGACGAATCTGAGCAACATCACCAACGGTTGCCTGCACAGTATCTAAAAGTGTAAGCCCTGTAAAGGTGCGAATAATGAGCTGCTGCCACGAACTATCCAACTCGTTCCAAGATGGCAAGTCATTAGAAACGGGTATGTTTTCGGGAAGCCAAAAATTTTGAGTAACACGATTCCAAACCTCAAGATCCTTTTCATCTTGAATTCTGTTCCAATTAACAGCACGCATATTGCAGCCTTTATCAGCATACGCAAAATCAACTGGAGATTGAGATGTTGGTTGTACGTTTGAAGCAGATTGCATTCCCGTTCCTCTCCTTATCGATAACAATACAAGCTCGTGTTCAATAAAGCTCAAGAAACAATAACACAATATATAGTGAGTATCAATATGTGTTTGTACAGCATGTTGATACTAATCCACAGTTAAGCGTTAGTAACGCGCGATTAAAAATTTACTCTCATCACAATAAATCCTTGATACCACAAACGCACTACCCACAATCACGTAGAGTTTGTTTCTTACGGTCATGCAATCTCTCCAAATAAACAAACCATAACGCTCACTACAGACGCACGACGTTTTTGGCAAACAAACCATAGCGCTAAAACAGCCCAACAAAAAAACGCGCCCGTAAGCTACGAGCGCGTTTTGGCTGACAGATGAACATCTGCCCTCTATAAATGCATAACAGCTTTATCTTTTGTTCAGCTTAAGCGAAACAAATGCACCAGCAAGCGAGAACAAAGCTCCTAAGCCGCCTAATACTCCAGCAGCCGAACCTGCTAAATCGGAGGTTTTTGGAGTCTTTGGCTGTGATGTATACGAAACGTCACTTGCCGTGTGTACAGCCGACTGATCAGAAGCAAATGCTCCAGGAAGTTCGCCATTTACGGTAAACGCCTTAATAAGTGCGTTACCAAACTCAAACGCATCCCCTTGGCTTATTGCTTGTGTAAGAGCCTCAGGAGTTACCCATTTAAGACCGTCTTTAGTCTGGATGCGAATAAAGGTTTCGCCTGGGTTAGACTTAACATGAGTCCAGATATACTGCATAGGCAGACCCTTATTCAAAAGACCATCGGCATTCTTTTTCTCATTTGGATTTGGATCTTGAGCAGATTGAGAAAGACCTGTCTCAACGTTTAACCACGAGTAAGCCTTGCCCTGTGCGTCTGTTGATACCACTGTTTCTACCACAGCAAATTTTTGTCCCTTGTACAGCTGAACTGGGGTGTTAAGCTTAACTGTTTCAAAACCTGCAGCCTCAGTTACATAGTTTTGTTCCGAAACCACTGAAGAATCGTTCGTAGGATCTAAGTCTTTAAGGCCCTCATCGGTTACCAAATAAACCTTGATATTAACTTTGGTTCCAGCAAGTTGTGAGCGAACAGATACAGCCTTAAGAATTTCGGTACCCTTTGCAGTAAATACATTCGCAACCGCAGTATCGCTACCTTGAGTTCTTAGTGCAAGTGGATTATCGGTTCCGGTTTTGGTGTAGTTGTACGTATAAACGTTATCATAATCAAAACCGTCGTCTGCAATGTCTACGCTTAACGCCTGAGCACCCGTAAGCGAGTGGTCATAATAAGAGATCCAGAAGAAGCCCGAAGGATTGCCGTCTTTGTCAGGAAGACCCCAACCCGTATCTTTACCTTGTAAAACACCACCAAGCTTGTCAGATACTACACCTTTATAGTAGTTATCAAAATCAGCAATGTTGTGATTATATTCAGCTTGCTTTTTCTTATATCTATCTAAACGTTCAAGATCTTTCTTATCAGGAGTTTTTGCCTTTGCAATCTTATCCTCAAGCTTCTTGATTGCCTTGCCATATCGATCGACGGAATCCTTTAAGTCATCAAGTTCTTTTTGTTTTTCTTCGTCACTGTTAAGAATTGCTTTGATTTTGTCCATCATCTGCTCGTCACTCAAGTGATATTGAGCTTGAAGTTTTTTAAACGCAGCAGCTGTATTAGACTGAGATCCCCAGCTGTTCTTAATGAGCCACGCGCCGTTACCCTCGGGTTTTGTTCCTTTTTGGAAACCCTTGAATTTATCGGCAGGCACATCGTCGTTCCATCCAACAATAGTAATTGCGTGGTTTTGAACAGTTTGATCACCGTCGTCATAGGTATATTTCGAAGCACGATTCGCGTTCATAGAAACCTGTACAACACCATACTTAACTAGGGCTTCTTTGATGCGAAGACGAGCGTTGTCATTGCGAGATACCCAATCCATATTTCCTTTGCCGTCAAATTTATAGTGATTAAGCGCAGGAAGATAATAAATACCATCAACATGTGCTACTGGCTTTTCCTTGGCTGCAGCAGCTTCATCGTGATATCCCCAGTTCTTAGTGTCCCAAAACTCATCGGAATCAATAAGACCTAACAGATATTTAAGACGATTGTCCAAATTGTCTTCAAAACCTGGAGCTTTTTTAGGCCAGTAAGGCTCGGTTTTCTCGCTTACTACACCTTCCCAGTTGGTAAGTGTGTTCTCATCAAAATCGGTAAAGCCACCGAGGTTCATACTATCTGCCACTGGCGCAACATTACCCGTTTTATCGTCAATTTGCTCTGCGCCTTCACCTTTTTGTCTGCCTTGTTTTTCGGGGGTAAACGATTTTAACTCAAAATAAAGCTCGGATAAATCAATGTTGTCGGGAATGTTAGACAATAAAGGAGACTTGTGCTTTGCCTCATCAAGAGCTTTTCCGCCGTCACCTTGCTTTTTCTTAAGGATAGCGCTTTCAAGCTCAGACATAATTGCGTGAACCCAGCACGTTCCTGCGCTTCCTTGATCGCGTGCGGGCGTTAATTGGCCAACATTTTGCAAATAGTATTGCTTAATTTTTGAAACATCCATGTTGTTATCAAGTTTTTTGTCGCCTGAATCCGAAACACCGGTAATGATTTTAACGGCACCTAAGGCAGTATTTCCGCCTTCGGAGTTATCGGGATGACCCTGTGCATCGGGTTTAAGCGGCTTATAATCAGACAGCCATTTTCTAAATGCCAACCAGTCTGCAGCTGTGGTTTTACCGTCTTTGTTCCAGTCAAAATTGAGGTCTGTTCCCAAAGCGTCTTTATATTTGTTTGGGTCAAGCTTTTGCTCAGCTTTTGGAGCTGTTTGAGCTTTTTTATCAACAGGGGGCTCTTGTTGTGCTGATGCTGCAGAATTGCTGGCCTGAGACTTATTGGGTTCATCGGCTGATGCTACAACTTGGCTCTGTTTAGACGCAGCGTCCAAAACAACAGGAACCTCTTGTTGAGGCGCACTTTGTGACGCCTTCTTAAGAACTTGAGAAACAACATTGGCTGCATTTACATTTACGTGAGAAGCGGTTGCAGATGTTTGCTCTGACTTTGCAGGTGTAGCAGCATCACCTTTATACGATGCTCCTTGTGCAAAAGCTGCTTGTGGAGCTACAAGGAAGGCAGAAATTGCAAGTGCAAAAATAGCTTCTAATACATGGTGTTTTGACCACGCACGATGTTGTGCGTGTGCGTTTAATATCTTAAGTTCCCATTTTTTATTCATGAGACCCTTCCTTTCCTCATCGATTTGTAGTGAAACAAGATACACGCTTTTTCACAGCATGAAGAAGTAGATCAATTTATAAAAATAAAAAATGTTTGGATATTTTTTTCTATAATCGTATATATTTTTCACTTTATTTTATAAAGGAGCGCTATATGATAGGTTTATGCAGTTTTAGAAAATATATTTCTGTTACAATTCAGATACATTTCTGTAATATACGTAACAAAAAGAAAGAAAGCTGAAAAAATTGAGGCTTTTCTCGTGACTAAATAATCTCACGCAACGCGCCACATATCGCCCTGAGCCATACAAAAACCCTGCTCAGCAAGCTCTTCAAGCGTTTTTTGCACATACTCATACGAAACACGCGCACGTTTCGCACGGAGCTCTATTTGATTAAGTTCATCGCATAATAATTGAGTAGTACATGAAGTATTGTCCACTTGATAAGCCAACAGTAAGCGCACGAGCTCGGCACGTTTTTGGCGATGACTCCCCTCAAATTTAGATTGCTTAACATACGTTTTTGATTTTCTTGAGGGGTTAGTTTGTGTTTTCTTAAGATGAGCACCATAATCAAGCAGCGCATAATACCACATGCGCGGACACATCTGCTCGCGAGACTCTAATGCACCTGATGCTGGACAGCTTTGCGTAATATAAGGCATCAAAAGCTTGTCATTTACTTGTTCAGCATCGCGAAAAAATTCATGCAAAAACACGCTTCTCACGTTAGTTTCAAGATACACAACATGCTGATTGTACGCAAACGCACAAATACCTGCCGCAGTAGCAGGCCCAATACCAGGTAATGCCTGAAGACCCTCTTGAGAGCGCGGTATAACGCCACCTTGTTCAGAAAGCATCTGTGCCGCACGCAACAGCGCTAATGCACGACGGTTATATCCCATACCCTGCCACTCGTTCAAGACGTCAGAAACGCTTGCTAACGCAAGCACATCAACGGTGGGAAATTTTTGCACCCATGCGTCAAATCGCTTTTCAACGCGCGCGGTTTGTGTTTGTTGAAGCATAACTTCGGAAATCCAAATTTTATAGGGATCGGCCGTGTTTCTCCATGCAAAATCACGATACAGTTCTTGACCTTTTTGAGCAATTTTAGTGCGAAACGCCTTAAGCTCGCAACTTGATAAAGGTAACGCAGGGTTGTTCTTCATATGAGCTTATGCTCGTTTCCAATTTTCAATCCGCCACTTATTGCGACGAGCTTTATATTTAAGAACAACACCTGGATTAATAGCAACGGGATGTGCAGCTTTTTGCAACAAAGCGTCGTCGGTATGATGATCTCCATATGCAAAATCAATATACCAAGCATCCGCACCAAACGTCTTTTGAGCCCATTTGGTAAGTTCTTGCTCTTTAGCTGCGCCTTCAACAACATCACCATACACAAAGCCTGTATAACGTTGCTGTTCGTCGTAGCGCATGTCCGTTGCAATGACGTGGTCAATGCCCAAATAGAGCGCCGCTTGTTCGGCAATTCCTTTAAACGTTGCCGAAACAAGCACGATAATACACCCTTCACTTTGCTTTTGATGAACTTCCTGTATTCCACGTGCTCGATACCTGGGCATAATAATGCGCTCATGAAAATCTTTCATAAGACGAGTTACGTCTTGCTTGGATCTTCCTGCCAGCTTTTTAAACAGAATTTCACGCGCCTGAGCTTGATTAAACGGTAAATGAAGAACATAGCGTGCAGCCCACCAGGTTAAGTGGAGCATATCAACGCACGACAAAAGATGGTGACGAAACAGATACAGTGTAAAAAGTGTTCCCGACTGCCCGTTAATAAGTGTTCCATCAAAATCAAAAACAGCTAAAGGAGCTTTGTGTTCAAAGGAGTATGTTTGTTCTTGAACGCTCGTTGGTGTGCACTTCACTCTCATAAATCTATAATCCTATAAGACAACCAATCACAGATTATACCGTATTGCTTTGCTGTATTCATATGTATTTACACAAATAAAAAAAGCTCAGGTTTTATCCTGAGCTTCTTATATCCAAATGGCGGGATATGCGGGGATCGAACCCGCGACCTCCGACGTGACAGGCCGGCGCTCTAACCAGCTGAGCTAATACCCCGTGCGTTATCGCAAAAGTTATAATACACAATCTTACCCTGTTTTGTCTAGTCTTTTTTTAAAATTGTGAGGTATTTATAAAGACTTTCATTCGCGCCCAACAAAACACAAGGTACACGCACTATCTACTTCCTTCCCTTGTATGAAAATCAACGAACATCTAAGACGTCACCCAACACGTGTTTATACAAGCGAAATAGAAGTTTCTTTATGATTAGCATCGGTGACCACCAAATGCGGATCACGAAGCTCAGCTTTTACCAATTTGCCCGTACCAACGATGGGTGCTCCTTGTGCATCAACCACAGCAGACGGAACGCTTCCAGGGCTAAACGTATACGCAAGCACATCCCATGTTCCATCAGAAAGATTTTCTGGTATAAGCAGCGCGCCGTTATATAAAATCAGCTGAATAGGTGTGCCTTTTATCTGCGCAAGCTCACTTGCATCGTCCTGCGATGAGTTGGCGGCCTTTGCCGAAAGTACATGGCTTCCATCGTCTTTTTCTTGAATATAGTATTTCATTCCTCGATACTCAATAGCAACTTCGGGAGCCACTTGTTGTTGGGGCATATCAGCTTCCGCTTGTGGAGCTGCAGGTTTTTCGATAAACGGCTTCATAATAAAATATGCACCTATAAACACAGCTATAAGCACAACCAAACATATAATAATTTTTTTCACATTATTTCCTGAAAGCGCTTGTTGTGTATATATTTTATGATGCAAGATTCGTTGATGAGATCTCGCTCGCGCACGAATTACACGCTTATCTGCAGAAAGGCTTTCTATGGTTTCGCGTGTTTCAACTGCTGCGCCACAGCCTTTTGCCACATGCGAAAATGCGCTTGGCGTCGCATGATGGCTTGCATTAGTAGAATAGTTCAAAGTCCTAGACGGCTGATTACTTGATATGCCGTGACGCCCATGTGTTGGCTTTGGTCTTGTAGAAAAACTATTCACAATCCCTCTTCCTTAGTTTCGTAACACTCAAATTCTCTTATTCCAGCGTGCTTTAATTTCCTACATAACCTCATGTTGCAAGCAAGAACAAACATAAAGCTACATTTCGTGACGCGCTTCAATAGCTCGCCCAAGCGTTACTTCATCCACGTACTCAAGATCTCCCCCAACAGGAAGACCACTTGCCAAACGCGTGGTTTGAATTCCTAAAGTTTTAATGGTACGAGCCAGATAGGTAGCTGTTGTTTCGCCTTCAACCGTTGGGTTCATCGCCAAAATAACTTCTTTGATTTCATCACCTGCAAGACGCGCCAAGAGCTCTTTTACGTGCAACTGTTCGGGTCCTATTTTATCCATAGGAGAAATAACACCTCCAAGGACGTGATATAATCCGTGGTAAACACCAGTTTTTTCGATAGAAGCTATGTCGCGAGGCTCGCAAACAACACAGACTTTTGAAACGTCGCGCGTAGAATCATTGCATAAAGCACATACATCATCGGTAGCATACGCAAAACACACAGGACAAAAATGAACATGCTCTTTAAGATTTAAAATTGCCCTGCTCAACCTGCGCGCAGTTTCGTCGTCTGCTTCCATCAGAAAATATGCTATGCGCTGAGCCGATTTTGGTCCAATGCCTGGTAGACGTCCAAATTCATCCAATACAAATTGTAATGCTTGATTAGATGCTTGTCCCATAACTTACCTAAAACAACCCGGGAATGTTCATACCGCCAGTTACTGCACCCATTTGTTGGTTTGCTGCATCGGAAGCACTTGCCAAACAGTCGTTTACAGCCGCCAAAATACTATCTTGTAAAAGTTCAACATCATCTGGTTGCAATGCTTCTGGATCAAGCGTAATTGAGGTGATTTTCCCATCTGCAGTTCCCTCAACTTTTACCATACCTCCACCAGTTGATGAACTAACTGTTATGTCCTTAAGCTTGGCTTGTGCATCGGCAAGCCTGCGCTGCATAACTTGCGCTTGTTTCATCATCTGTTGCATGTTCATAAAAAACTCCTTTGTGTGTTACTAAGTCGTATAGCGTGGTACGCGTTTCTATTATATGGTGTTATTCCAAAGATTCCCTAGTTTCCATACGAGGTTTTACTCCTTCTCCAAATGCCTCGGTAAGCATGTCAAGAATTTTTTGTGTTTGAGCACGAGTTGCCTTACGCGGAATTGTGTGTTGTGGGTCTTGTTCTTGGCTGGAAGATGCTGGAGAAGAAGATGGTACGGCTTCAGGTGTTGCTGTTTTCTCGTGGACACGAGCAGGCGCAACACTATTTGAAACACTTTGAGCCGAAGGTATTGCGTTTTGAGGTGCTGCGGACTGCGTAGGCTTGGCCGTAGGCGTAGAAATATTTTTAGGCTGTGGCTGAGGAGCTGGTGCTACGCTTGGAGCTGGTACCGGTGCAACGGCTGGTACTGGAGCTGATGCTGGTGCAATTGCAGATGCTGGCGCTGATACGGCACTTGGAGCAGGTACTGAAGTTGGCGCAGCAACTGGTGTGGTAGCCGGTGTTTGAGCTGCTTGCGCGCGTGCAATATTTGTCTGTTGTAAACTACTTTCTGCATACACCAACTTACGATTACCAAAAATCGGTGCAACACAAGATTGAACCAGCGCAGAGATACTAGGCTCTGCAAGCATTTTGGTTGCAAACGAAGATCCAATCGGCAATTCAATAACTAAACGAGCACCATCGTCTGAGCGAATCTCGGCGTTAGTAAGCAGTGAACCACGAGAAGGATTAGCTTCCATGAGCTTGTCAACAACTTGTTTCCACATACGCTGAAGTTGACTTTTATCAGCGGTCCCTTGCGATATAGGGGCTGCTGTGGACTGGGAAGGTTGTTGTGCAGGTTGCGGCGTGCGCGTTTGCGCAGGCTGCTGTGGCATTTGTTGCACCCGTTGTTGGGCAGGTTGTTGTGGCATTTGCTGTGCCTGTTGTTGCGCAGGTTGCGGCGTGCGCGTTTGCGCAGGCTGCTGTAAAGGCTGATATCCAGATTGTTGCACAGAAGCTTTTTGCGCTGGCTGTACACGCGCTGCGTGCTGAACAGGTGCATGAGCTGCAAACGTACCGCTTTGTTGCGAGGGTCCCGATGTAAATTGTGCAAGTTGCGTCTCAACTGCTTCCAATCGCTTTATAAGCGCGGGCGATGAATTTGTTACAACGGGATGTATCATACGACAGCTATAGAGTTCAAATGTTAATCGCGGATTTGCTGCCGTTTTAATATGCGAAATCATATCAACTACTACGTTGAGCACGTAAGCTATGTGACGAACATTCTTAAACGCCTGCGCGTCTGCCTCAAGCTGTGCTGTTGCAACACCACAGGTAAACAGCTCCGCATAATCGTCTAAAGTGAGACGGCTCTCCATTAAAGTTTTTGCTAGATACACGTCGCGCATATATTCGGCAAGCTCACAAGCAGCCTGGACAATGCTTTTTCCCTGCTCACACAAGGACGCAATTTCTTCAAACAAACGTTTGGTATCGCGAAGTGCCAAAGATTGTACCAATGCAGTAAGGTTTGTCTGCGAAGTGGCGCCTAGCATATCCTCTACCAAACGCTTACTGATAATACCTTTGCCAAACACAGAAATCTGCTCAAGTGAAGAAAGCGCATCGCGCATACCACCTTGTGCATGCTCAACTATAAGCTTAAGCGCTTCATCGTCGGCAGAAAAATGCTCAAGCGTACAAACTTTTTGCAAATGTGCAAACATCTCATCGCCTTTAATACGATGAAAATCAAAACGCATTACACGGCTTAAGATGGTTGCCAAAATTTTATGAGGCTCTGTAGTGCACAAGATGAAAACAACATGAGAAGGTGGCTCTTCGAGCGTTTTGAGCAGCGCATTAAACGCAGACGCCGTAAGCATGTGAACTTCGTCGATAATATATATCTTGTACGCGCCTTTAAGCGGCGCATAATTAACGCGATCGATGATCTCTTCACGCACGTTGTCTACACCCGTACGAGAAGCAGCGTCGAGCTCAAAGACATCGGGATGAATGCCCTGCGCTATATTTTTACAGGTTTCGCACACGCCACAAGGCAGACCATTTTGAGGGGATGCGCACAATAACGCTTTGGCAAACAGACGAGCCATCGTAGTTTTACCCGTACCGCGAGGTCCGCAAAAAAGATAAGCGTGTCCAATTTTATGTTCAAGAACAGCATTTTGCAGCGTTGATACCACATGAGTTTGTCCAACAACATCTTGAAATACCGCAGGGCGATACTTAGTATAAAGCGACTCCATACAACCTCCAATATGGCGGCAAACACTCAAAGAGAAAAGCAAAACGCAAAACTATAAGCTTCTTGCAAACGCGCCAAGCAATACCTCTTCTGTACTTAAAACATGTACTACTTAGTTAGTTTAGACCTGATGAAGCCCGCAACAAGAGGTATGGCTGAAATAACAATAATCCCTACAACTACCAGTTCAAAATGCTTTTGTACCTCGGGAATTGCGCCAAAAAAGTATCCAAGCGCAACAAACAACGTTGACCAAACAACGCCACCTAAAACGTTATACAGTACAAAATTGTGCCAATGCATATTTCCAACGCCTGCTATAAAAGGCACAAATGTTCTGATAAACGGGAAAAAGCGTCCAAGAAATATAGCAAGCTTCCCCCATTTGTTGAGAAAAGCCTCTGCTTTTGCAATGTGTTCTGGTGTCATTGCTTTAACTTTGCCCGAGGCAATAATTTTTTGTCCAAAATAATGGCCAATTACAAAGTTGCATTGATCACCTAAAATTGCCGCCGCCCATGCAACAACAAGCAAATGTACTATATCAAAACCACCGTTATGAGCAAAAAAGCCCGAAACAAACAACAGTGAATCCCCTGGTAAAAAGGGGAAAAATACAACACCAGTTTCGATAAAAATGATAACAAATACCAAACCGTAAGCTGCTACAGGTCCCGATGCTATAGCCGATGCTATAGCAACACGAGGGTCTCGAATAAGCTCAAGAAGCTCAGAAAAAATATTCATACGATTATCCAAAGTCATTGACAATACAAACAAGCGTGCCTGTTGGGTGCGGACACCCACTAGAGGCATCTTATGGCTGCTGTCTTCCGACCCTGACCAGGTTCGAAACATAGTGTCGCCCGAACCCAACAGACACGCTTATTGGTACTTACTGTATCATGTTTTGGATGGTTATCCAAGACCTAAGCTGTGCTCATCACATGTTATGCGCACATGACAAGCACGGCCTAAACGTTTGAACTATTTACGATGTTTACGATAAAACTTAATAAGAGCTTGCGTAGATGCATCTTGCGCAGCAAGAGCCTCATCATCGTGAAATGCTGGCGTAATTTGTTTAGCCAACTGCTTGCCAAGCTCAACACCCCATTGATCGTAAGAGTCAAGACCCCATACGCTACCTTCAACAAAGGTGATGTGTTCGTAAAGCGCAATAAGTTCACCAAGCGTATGTGCGTTAAGCTCAACACCAAAAATAGAGGTGGTAGGACGATTGCCGCTAAACATACGAGCGGGAACCATCCACTCGGCAGTACCCTCGGCACGAACCTCATCTGCAGTTTTACCAAATGCCAATGCTTTAGTTTGTGCAAGGAAGTTGCCTAAAAACAGCTCATGAATATCTTGTTGGTCGTCCTTGGTTGGGTGCTTGGTGTTTACAAAACCAATAAAGTCGGCAGGAATCAAATTGGTTCCCTGGTGAATAAGCTGGTAAAACGCATGTTGACCGTTAGTACCTGCTTCACCCCAGAAAATTTCACCTGTTTTAGTGGTCACTGGGCTTGCATCCCAACGCGTTGACTTGCCGTTGGACTCCATAGTAAGCTGCTGCAAATACGCAGGAAAACGATGAAGATATTGGTTATAAGGCAAAACAGCGTGGCTTTGAGCACCAAAGAAGTTGACATACCAAATGTTACACAGACCCATCAAAAATACAACGTTGTCTTCTAACGGAGTTTTGCAGAAATACATATCCATATCGTGGAATCCTTTAAGGAATTCCTCGAACACCACAGGGCCAAATGCAATAATTAACGACAGGCCTACTGCCGCATCAACAGAGTATCTACCGCCAACCCAATTCCAAAAACCAAATGCGTTTTCGGGATTGATACCAAACTGAGCAACAAGCTCTAGGTTAGTAGACACCGCAACAAAGTGCTTAGCAATAGCCTCGGCGCGTTGAGCATCAGAAGCGTCAATAGCTCCTTGTTTTTGCAGACCTTCCAACAGCCATGTACGAGCTTCACGAGCGTTGGTCATAGTCTCAAGCGTAGTAAACGTCTTGGACACAATGATTACCAGCGTGGTTTCGGGGTCAAGATCCTTGGTTTTTTCGGCCATATCATTAGGGTCAATGTTGGAAACATAACGAACCGATAGCCCTTTTTGAACATAAGGCTTAAGAGCTTCGTATACCATAACCGGGCCCAAGTCCGATCCACCAATACCAATAGAAACAACAGTTTCTATACGTTTGCCAGTAACACCTTTCCACTGACCCAAGCGAACACGGTCTGCAAAGGCATACATACGATCAAGCTCGTGACGAACGTCCTTAACGCAGTCTTGACCGTCTACTATAAGGCTTCCAACCTCGTCAACAGGACGACGAAGCGCGGTATGCAAAACAGCGCGGTCTTCAGTTGTGTTAAGGTGCTTACCGCTAAACATGTCGTCACGGCGCTGTTCAATGCCTAATTCTTGAGCAAGCTCACACAAAAGTTGCTTGGTGGTATCGTCGATCAAATTTTTTGACAAATCAAAGTGTAGGTCGTTAACTTCATAGGAGTATTTTTCTACGCGCTGCGAATCATCCTTAAACCATGAGCGCAAATCTATGCCTTGTGATTGAAGTTCATCAAAATGTTTTTGTAACTTTTTCCACGCATCGGTTGTGGTTACATCAATAGGTGCTTTTATGTGCGATGTACACGTATTCATACATACTCCTTTTGTTTATGTCCCTTTATAAGTGTAGCGCAAGCATGCAATTAATAAAGAATGTTTTTGTATACACACACGCTCTGCAATGATGTGTTTACGACACGTTTGGGCGAGCAAGGCTTTTCAGCGCACGCCATGCGGCTTGTTTGGAAGACGTGCTTTTAAGTGCTTGACTAAAGTTTCCTAAGGCAAGTACCACATGCGTGGGAAGATGTTCTAAACACCCTATTTTTAGGTGATGATTATCCAAAAATTCTGCTTCATAATCGGTTTGCGCTTGTTCGTCGCACAATATAACGTATATGGGATCCAACGCAGTCAAGCTTAGCCTTAAATTTTCTTGAGGGCTTTTGCATAAAGCTGTGCTTATGCCGCAAAAGTCATTGGGGGCAAAACCAAGAGCTACGCACGCCTTACGCAACGCTTGACCATCTTCTTTGCATAAAAATGTATCAGAGGTACAACAATCTTTATCTAAGAGCTGTTTTACTACAACAATACTTGCATAAGGATTACCATCAATAAGCACGTTGTCATCAAGCAGGTTGGTAAGCTCTTGTGTTGTTTTACTTAACAGGCTCTGCTTTAATTTTGATTCAAAGTTTTCCAGAACAACACACCTCTTTACACAAAAAATCGCATATATTAAAGCATATCACACACATGATTCCAATTTTTATCGACAAGAGGTAAAATCGAATACACGGTAAGACATGCCACGTTAAGGCGGAATATCAGCGCACACGTGCTCCAACTTTATGTACTGCATAAAAGTGGGCTAACAGATAAGCAGTTGCTGAAAACAACGCAGAGGATTGGGTATAACCATGCATATACATAGGCTTTCTTGCCGTGGTTTACCATCGGTACAACTTTCAAGGAGTTATTATGGCACAAGCTATTACTTCAGCTGATTTTGATTCCATCATCAGCTCATCAACCAAACCTGTTCTTATTGATTTTTGGGCAACATGGTGTGGTCCCTGCCGCGCTTTAGGTCCTAAAATCGATGAAATCTCAGAGGAAATGGCCGATAAATTAGCTGTTTATAAATGCAATGTAGACGAAGAACCCGAGCTTGCTCAAAAATTTCAGATCGTCTCAATTCCAACAGTTATTTTATTCAAAGACGGCAATGCCGTTCATTCTCTTGTAGGCAATATGCCTAAAGATGAACTTATCAGCGAAATTGAGGCACATCTTTAACATATCTTGCGGACGCATAAACACCATACTCAGGTTTTATGCGTCCGTTATGCTCCATCTTACGCTAGGTTCTATGGATTTTAATAACGGTCTTACACCTGTCGCGCACGCTTGTTATGTGAGCCAGTAGTTTATTCACAAACATTAACCCAATGCTCAAATTCAATCGAAGAGGCTCTATGTCTAAAGCCGCACAACCCACACTTTACTCTTTGCCTTCAAAACTTATGGGTCTTGTTAAAAAGAACGTCCTTATTCTTATTGGCTTTATTGCCACCATTGTTTTTTTGGCCCTTATGGTAGAAATTCTCCAAGGCGATGTAATTGCTTTTGACAATACAGCTTATAGGCTTATTGTTGTGCACATGAGAAGGTCGTGGCTTACCCCCATCATGCAGTCTATATCCGAGCTTGCGCTTCCTGTAGTATTGGCAGTTATGCTTTTGGCAGTTGCAGCCTTTGCTCCGGGCAAAAAACCAGGAGCCTGTGCTGCATGCAACCTCGTTTTAGTTGTTATACTCAACCTTATTCTTAAAGAAATTGTACACCGTCCACGACCCGACGGTTTCCGCCTCATTAGTGAAACAGGTTATAGCTTTCCCTCTGGTCACTCCATGATTGCTATGGCGTTCTACGGTTTGCTTATTTGGATGATTTGGAATTACGAACGCGATAAGGTGGTCAAATACAGCTGCATATGTGGCTTTACCCTGTGTGTTATTGCGGTTGGTTTAAGTCGTGTGTATTTAGGCGTACACTACGCTTCTGATGTTCTTGCTGGTTTTTGCGTGTCGCTTGCATGGCTTGCTGTCTATACAAGGGTTATTGCGCCTCTTTTTATGCTCGAAAAAGATCTTGGAGAAAAAACGCCTCACCGCAAAAAACACTTACATCAATAGTCGTGAAACGCGTGTTACGCTCTCTGCTTATTAAATTTTGCGTGTACTGTGCGTGCTACCTACGCCGAAAGATGAATAATTTCGGCTGATTCTACTTTTTTATCGCTACAGTATATACGACCCATAGTTGGTCCTTCTTCACTGCGCGGATATGTGGTGCTACCTGGATTCATAACCAAAGTTCCCGTTTTTTCGTCGTGAGCAATAAAGGGGATGTGGGTATGACCGCAAATTGCCACATCACAAGTTACAAGATCAAGACGCTCGCGATAATGACAAACCTGCCACCGTAGACCGCTTAAGAAAAAATGCGTGAGATTCTTTACAAACGAGCCGTAATCAAGCCCATAATCATTGTTTCCCTTAGCCATATAGAGTGGTGCTATATGCGACAATACGTCGTAGTCAGAAAGAGAACACATATCGCCTGCATGAACAAGTGCATCAGCGCCTTTAATTTCGGCAAGTAAAGCATCTGAAAGATGCCCGTGAGTATCGGATAAAATATCAATACGCATATCAACCTCTTTTCAAGAACGCAAAGCAAAGACCAAACGCGCGTGGCAACAAGGTAAATGCCTTACAGGCCCAAAGCTCTTTTGAGCGCTACAACACGGCGTCGTGATACAGGAATTTTTTTATCGGGAACGTCCTTGATACCCAACTGCAAAATGCCTGCGGATACTGCCTCAATGTCTTCAACTTGTTCGAGATTAACAATATATCCACGATGAACTCTAAAAAAGCCGTGATCAGCAAGTCGTGCCTCAAATTTTGCAAGCGAAACTGTAGATAAGAAACGCTCATCTAAGGTATAAATGCACGAATAATCATCACGCGCTTCTATGTAGCGAATGTGCGAAACGGGAATGAGCACTTTTCTACCGTTTTTCTCTACCGGAATTCTCTCGGGTGCCGTATGTGGTGCAGCAGCAGGTTGTAAATGTTGCTCCACCTTGTCTAACGCACGCATCAGTCTTTCTGTTTCAACAGGTTTCATAAGGTAATCAATAGCATCTACATCAAAGGCTTCCAAAGCATATTCGCTATAAGCTGTAACAAAAACAACAACAGGTGGATTATTAAGCTTATGAAGTGCCTCTGCAAGTTGCATACCAGACATCTTTGGCATAGAAATGTCTAAAAATATAACATTGGTTGCTTGTTCTGCGCCCTCTTTACTACGCACCAGCGCCTCAACAGCACTACGAGCGCTCGATGCTTCTTCTATGCGCGCAACACGACCAGTTTGTTCAAGCAAATACTTAAGCTCCGAGCGCGCAGGCGCTTCATCATCCACAATCAGTGCATTAATAACCTGCATGTTTCCTCCCTGTAAGGAATGAATTGCTACACGTTGTCACAATAGTTACGTAGTATATCACCTCAAGTATTATAGCAAGTTGCCCCAAGCGCGTTCTTTTAAATGTTAGGTAAAATGTTACGGGTATATTATGCATGAGAAGTTCGTGCTTCGCGAGAAAGACGCAGTGTTACACAGGTGCCCTCACCAAGTTTACTTACTATTTCAACACCCGAACCAGCTCCATAAAAACGCTCGATTCGCTCTGCTACATTGCGAAGGGCAATACCTGTTCCGCGTGGATCATGTTTAATTGAAACTTTTGTAGAGTGTAATAATTTATCAGCAGTACTGGCATCCATGCCCAAGCCGTCATCACATACCGATATAAGCACATCGCTTTCATCCACCTCAGCTAAAATATCAATATGGAGTGGCTCATCGTCTTTCATGGCGTGGCGAACAGCGTTTTCTACAATTGGCTGCACCATAAAGCCTGGAACTAAAATGTCCGCACAATCAGGTGCTATGCGCTCGTTTTCTATAATGCGATCTTCACCAAAGCGCGCCTTTTCTATCTGCAAATATCTGCGCGTTTGCTGCAATTCTTCTGAAAGCGGAATAAGTGTTTGCGAACTCTCAAGCGTATGACGATAAAAAGACGAAAAATCACGCAGTAAAAGACGAGCCTTTTCTGGATTGGTTCGCGTAAAAGACGCAATGGTATTAAGCGTATTAAACAAAAAGTGAGGATTTATTTGCGCTTGAAGTGCCTTTACCTCGGCGCGCGCCGTAAGCTCGGCTTGTCTATCCAACTCGTATGCAAGAAGTTGTGTAGACAACAATTCTGCCAAACCACACACGATTGTGATTTGAGTATGGGTAATATCTTGTTTACGCGCGTAATACAATTTTAGTGTTCCAACACTTTTGTCAGAAACAATTAAAGGCGCTATAATTCCTGCAGGAAATGGTGCCAGTTTGGATGATTGAAGTGTAGAAAGCGCAAACTCGTCCTTCCACTCACTTTGATCGTCAAGCGTGAATGTCTGAACGCGTTTGCTTTCCAGTACATTTTTTACCGCGCTGCTTACCTTAGTGGCAACAGGTACAATTCCTGCTTCGCTTCCCACATACGCAAGCGTTGTGCGTGTATCAGTCATAGCAATAGCACTTGCTGCTGTTTCGGACAAAAGTAACTGACATACTGCCATACAGCCTTGTTCGGATAATCCGTCTGTCATGTGAGCAAGTGTTGCCGAGGCAACCCGAAGCGTGCGCTCGGTGGCTTGAAGACGCTTATCAACTGGCGATACCAGCTGCACGCCACTCCAGGCAACAACAAGTGCAAGCATAACGCCAGCAAGCAACGCACTCAGAAGATTTGAGTGCGCAACGCCCCAAATAAGCAGAAAAACAAGCAGAAAAACAACGGCAAGAAGCGCACACAAACGCACAGAAAAATGAGCATATGATCCCTGTTTATGCATGTGTTGCGCTCCTTACCTTTAAGACTCAGCTGTTTATATGCCTGCACGCTATTTTGTGCAGAAGCCTTAAAGCTATATTCTACCGTTCATGCGCCAAAGATACAAAATCTCATGCACAAGAACGATATGTTGGTGTAATAGCTATAATGCTGAATTTGCTTGTAGAAATTTTGATAAACCTGCTGTGGTCAAAGCCTTGTACAACGGTAAGCCAACTACATACATCACAGCGGCTTCTCCAATACCGGTTGCAACAACACCAAATACATACATAGCAACATAAGATGCGTCCAAAGAAATCTCGGTAAAAGGAATCGTGTAAAAACCAATACCTGCAAGTATAAATGGAAGATATGCAGGTACAATCAAAGCATTTGCTACAACTGGTCCCAAAAGCGCCAGAACAGGTTTTTTTCTAAAGTGCCAGGTAAACCATGCACCAAGCAAGGTGGCAAACGAACCAAACACAACATCGAGCAATCCTAAAATACCGGTTGCCGATAGCGAAATGTTAATAAGGTTTGCCAAAACACAACCAACAGTTAGGCCTACAACAGCTTCGGGGCAAAAAAGAGCAAGTACGCAAAGAGCTTCTGAAACTCTAAATTGAACAGGCCCCCAGGCAAATCCCGAAAAGACGCTTAAAACCACCAGCGTCATAGCTCCATACAGTGCTGCAACTGTTGCAATCTTTGCAGCCTTTTCTGCACTCATGCTCTTGCACAACGAGACAGCGCCCGAGGTGTTATCACATGCAGGGGTTTTCCCAAGACCCTGTTTGTGTGCAGACATAAGGGGTGTTGAATTATTTGTATTCATCACCACAACCTCCTTATTTTGGGTTTTATATGTGATCATACATTGTAACGGTTTTAAAAAATGAGTTGTCGTGCAAGATGGTGTTTTTTCTGAAGACCGTGCACGAGGAATTAAACATGCCAAGCATTCGTTACCAATATCCACAATAGTGAATAAATTTATAACCTGTTCCTTATAAGACAAAGTTGTGCCAAAATATGAAATGAGCGTGAAGTGTTTTTGCTTATAGTACCATTCATACGCAATAATGTTCTCATATACATAAAGGAAAGAGAGAGGTATGGAGGCATTTCAAGACCGACTTGACAAAAAAGAGGTTGAAGCTGGCACACGCATTGCGGATAAGCGCGACCATCCAAGTTCGATAAAGTTTTTTCTCGTTCTTAATTTTGGTCTTATTATTAATGCAGTGGGCATTATGTGTTTTAAGGCTCCTAACCACTTTGCCATGGGAGGTACATCGGGGTTTTCTATTATCCTTGCTTACTTGTTTCCAAATCTTCACTTAAGTGCCTTTATCTGGGCAGTAAATATTTTGTTGGTCATCTTAGGCCTTATATTCCTGGATAAAAAAACGGTTGGCTGGTCGGTATATTCTTCTTTGGCTCTTTCAGCATATGTAACTATTCTTGAGTTTTTTATTCCTATGAGCCAGCCCCTTACCAATGATACCTTGCTTGAACTGGCATTTGCTGTTATTCTGCCTGCAACGGGAAGCGCTATTGCATTTAATATCGGTGCTTCAACAGGCGGTACCGATATCCTGGCTATGATTCTTAAAAAATATACAGCCGTAGAAATCGGCAAAGCACTTATGATAGTTGACGCTATTATTGTTGCTATTTCGGCATATTTATTTGGACCGCGCATTGGTCTTTATTGTATTTTAGGACACATTGCCAAGGCTTTTGTGGTAGATACCGTAGTTGAAAGTGTAAGTATTAGAAAAGTCTGCACCATTATAAGCAAAAAACCCGATAGCGTCCTTAACTTTTTGGTCACACAACTTCATCGAACCGCAACGGTTAGAAAAGAATATGGCGGCTTCTCGGGAAAGCTAGAAATTGAATTGGTAAGTGTGCTTACGCGAAGAGAGGCTGCCAAGCTCCTCATCTTTTTACGTGAAAACGACCCCGATGCGTTTACCACCATTGTAAATACTACCGAGATTATCGGACACGGTTTCAAAGGCTTTTAAATGGTCTTGCACGCAGCTGTACTGCTATTTCGTGTAGTTAGACAGCACAACGTTTTACAAAATTAAACGACAATTTCAGCGTTGATTGCTAAAAATAAACGCTAGTTTGTAGAACGAGTGGGCTGCTGCGTCTTTTGCAAAAGCTTCTGGTAACTTTGCGCAAGGCGCTGCACCAAACTTGAGCTGCTTGCTTCATCCACCACAACGCCGTGCTCATCAGAAACTAAAAACACCTCGGAAACACAGGCTTGTTTGCTTTGAACCTGATTAAGTAAATTTGCTTCTTTAACAACACGTATTCCGAGTGTATGTGCAAGATCTATGACAAGCGAATTAACGCCACTTGCTGTTTCGTCGTCTTGAGCGCACCAAAGAAGCGTGTTATTATCCACGCCCCATAAGCTTTCAGGCGCAACATGCGTCTCAGCCGCTTCTTGTTGTGCTATGTGCGCGCGGGCACAAAAGGCTGATAATTTTGCTTGTTTAAGAGGCGTGTACGGGCCAACACTCATGGCTGCCTGTCCTTTTTCGTCGATAACAAGCATAAGAACACCGTGAGGATAGGTAGTTGAACCCGAAACAAGCGTCCATTCAATGTGCTGTTTTGCCCACGCAACAAGACGTTTATCAATTGGTTTATCGTTTACCGTACGCCGTGATAAACCGCGAAGTAGCCTGTTTTCTAGAGGAAGTTGCTGATTATAAATTCTCCAACGGCAAATGCACGAAGGTTTTCCCAAGGTAAAATGAGTCATGGTATCCTCGAAACAACAAAACAGCTGATATTATGCTCACTATTTTATATAAAAATAAATAAAATGCATGCTCTAATAATTATATGTAAAGAAAGAAAAAAACTGGCGGAGAGCTGGGGATTCGAACCCCAGATAGAGTTTGCACCCTATACTCGCTTAGCAGGCGAGCACCTTCGGCCACTCGGTCAGCTCTCCGTTTGCAATGGAAAATATTACCACATAATGACCTTCGTGTCAGCAACACTTTCAATAATAATGGATCACCAAATAAAAACCATGGTTATAGTATTTGGACTTGTAAAACACCAGTTATGCATCCGTATATTAAAAAGTTGGGAAAAAATAAAATAGTTTGCAATTCATACTTGACAAGACAAGCCGATAAGAGCATTATACTAATTGCAATGCGGCGTTACCTCAGCTGGATAGAGGGTCTGACTACGAATCAGAACGTCATAGGTTCGAATCCTATACGCCGCACCATTTGATTTTTCTAGGGTCGCTGGTCGGCTCTTTTTTTTATCACAATCTGTTTACATACGCGCTCAAAACATTAGGACAAAACGTGTATAAAATCGCCATTGCGTGTGCACAAAATTAATTATGTACAAAAGCACATCGCTCATTTTGTAAAAAATGCAAATAAACACAGACACTTATAATACCCGTAGTTTATTGTTGTACTCGAAGATAACTATTTTATAGAACACATGTTTGCTTTTTCAGATAATTTAAGTTACCATATTAGAAAAAGGAGGCTGCCATGATAATAGAGGGCATTTTATACACTCACAGAAGCTCTAATATGCAAATATACCTACAACAAGATGCAAACACCTATGTACTAAATGAATATGTGCTTACGCATACACACTCAACAAATAATACAGCCATGCACGCAAACGCACGTAAAAAAAGAATGACCAAAACACTCAAGTTCTCTCAAGATGAAGAAAAGCGCATTTATCTTGCTTTACAGCATGTATTATCACAATATTTGCAACAACATCCCCAAAGTAGTAATTTTTTTACTTCAGAGCTGCTGGCACCCTATACCAAAGAATCAGATTTTTCTGCATGTTTAGAAACGGTTTTTGCCTATAGCTTATTCACATTAAAATCTCTACACACCTTTTTACAAACCATGCATATTGCCTGTACATACGCAGAAGTACATCAAAACGTAATAACTTTTACGCCCTCACATTTTTCAAGCTAAGTCCATGTGTAGCATGCATAACTTAAAAAAATACAAGGGCGCAAAATACAATATCTTCGCTGTAAAATATAGCTTTTAAGCTAGGTTAGCAAAGTCTCGTAGCATCATGGCTTCTGCAGCTATGAGCTTTCTTAAAGAAGAAATTGACTGCGACTCATTAGGTGAATGAGCATTTGCCTGCGGGTCTTCAGGGCCCGTTACCAAAACTTGGTATTTTGGAAACATCTCGCATAAATCAGGAATAAACGGAATCGATCCACCTTGACCCTGATTGATAGGCTGTGTTTCAAAAGCATCAGTTAAGGCTTGTTCGGCTATCATACTCACGTCACTGTGTGCATCCATAGCCCAACCACGGCCTTTATCAACAGGAGTCCAAGAAACCTCACAACCAAAAGGAGCGTTGGCAACCATAAACTCACCAAGTGCTTTTTGAGCCTGTTCAGGATCTTGTGAAGGAGCGGTGCGCAATGAAAGTCTAAACTTAGTAGAAGGAGAAATTACATTAAACGAACCTTCAACAGGATGCGCGTCAAATCCAATAACAGTAACAGCTGGTTTTACCCATAAGCGCGATGCAATTGAATCAGAACCAGCAAGTTTTACGCCTGGTAACACGCCTCCGTCAATTCTAAATTGAGCTTCATCGATATCTTGCTGCAATCCGCCTACTACTTCTTGTGATTCAACGCCCGGAACCACAAGATTACCGTCTTTGTCGTACATGCGAGAGATAAGCAAAGCCGCAAGTGTATTGGCGTCAAGAATAGGGCCACCAAACGCTCCTGAATGACGTGGACTATCTAAGACACGTAGTTCCACATCAATATTAGTATTTCCGCGCAACGAAGTTGTAAGGCTTGGAATTTCTGAAGACCAGTTGCCCGAATCAGCAACAATCATGATATCTGCATCAAAGAATTCTGGATGCTCTTTTACAAAGGGAATAAAGCTGTCAGAACCCATTTCTTCTTCGCCTTCGATGAAGAAACGAATGTTTACGCCAAGCTTTTCACCCAAAATACTAAGCGCACCCAAATGGATGGCAATACCCGAACCATCATCAGAAGCGCCACGTCCATATAAACGGTCACCTTTAATAGTTCCTTTAAAAGGGTCGGTATTCCATGCACCGTCTTCATTTGGCGCAGGTTGAACATCGTGGTGTGCGTATAAAAGAACGGTTTTTGCAGACGGGTCTACAATCTTTGAACCAACAACTTCCCACGCGCCAGCGCTACCATCAGCGTTATGAGATTGAATTACTTGAGCATCAACCCCCACACGCGTAAGCTCATGCGCTACAAACTCGGCATCTTCTTTCATATGAGCCGCAGTGATACCTTCGGCAGAGATTGCTTTTTTCTCAATTTTCCGCATAAGAAAATCAAGAGCCGTATCTAGATATTCACTTGCCTGTTGAGATATTTCCTGATTGGAAAGCGACATACTTCCTCCTTACACCAAACCGTAACGTCTACACACCTATCAGTGTAGCCGATATCTCTATAAAAAACCGCGGAAAACCATGAGAATATGAGTGAACGGAGCGTCAACAACATAAAAGCGCAAGGCGTAATAATACATAAAAACACGGCATAAAAATGTGACACATTGATAGCATCTTGTGATATGTTAATAATCTATAAAGCTTGTACATAATGCCGCATGCGGTGCACATGTGTACAATAAAAACAACCGTACATATGCATTCTTCGTTGATAGGCAGTTGACTTATATATGGCAAAACACAAATTGGCTGAACCACAGCAAGACCAAGATTTTTGCACGCGCTCAAAACGAAGAAAACATAGGCGAGTTTTACGTAAAATAGTCAAGACGATATACATGTTGTTCCTGCTTCTTTTTATTGCGTGTATATCGTTTATTCTATACATCCTTATAAATACGCAAAACGCAGAAAATGGCTCGCTACATGTACCCAATATAGTCAAAGACTATATACTTGAGCCTTTCCAAATTGCACATCATGCTAAAGGCACATATCAGTCAAAATATCGATATGTATATGACCTAACTCATGATAAAGAGATTATCAACGACGATGCAGACGTTGCCTGTGCGCCAGCATCGCTTGTAAAACTCATGACCATCTATACCGCACTACAACACATACAGTCCATGGACGAAATAGCCCCTATTGATAAACCTTCTTTTCAACATCTAGAGGACGAAAATGCATCAATGGCAGGTTTTGTACCCGAAGAACAAACAACGTATAAAGACTTACTCTATGGAACGCTTTTGAGATCTGGCGGAGAATGTGCCATCAATTTAGCTATTAACACCACGGGATCTGAAGAGGCTTTTGTAAAGGAAATGAACGACAATGCTCTTAAATTAAAACTTACCGCCACACATTACACCAATCCAACAGGATTAGACAACCCCGAACAAATGAGCTGCGCAGAAGACGTGGCAAAGGTTTTTAGAGCATGTTTACAAGACAGCAGATTTAAAGAAATACTGACAACAAACATATACACTTCATCTAAAACCAACCAGCACCCTCAAGGAATTACCATGAAAAATAATATCTTAAAGCGTTTAACGCCTGAGGAACAAAATGGATTTAAGATCTTGGGAGGAAAATCGGGGACTACCGACAACGCAGGTTTATGCTGGGCAACGCTTGTATCAAAAAATAATACCGAATATATCGTGTGTGTTATGGGGGTTCCTTACCAAGACATCAACAATCCTGGATCTGGCCAAAAAGACGATACTATTCAGCTGATTAATGAACTGCCCTAATAGATGTCTGAAAAGATGCCAAAGGAGCAGCTAAAAAACATGCGTGGATAGGTTTTATCCACGCATATCTTTTTAAAACAAACTTTAATGCAAAAACATTATTGTTTTAGATTGATTTCACTTTTAAGCGCGCAAACAGTTTCTGAACGACCATAACCTTCGTAGTAGTTGCAGGTAGACATGGTCATAACATGTTTGAGGCGCGGAATGATTTGATCTGCATCAGATCGTCTTGTAACCGCTTTTTGTAAGCGTTGCTGAAGATACTCGTGAAATTCCTGATCGTTTGCAAAAGAAACTTTACGAACATCAATATCCTCAGGCTGTGTGTAGTATACAAACAGTGGCTCAAGCTCATATGCTTTTTGCTCAGTTACATACCAAATTGTTTTGGTTTTGTTAAATTTATCCTGGTCATTCAGCAAAAAGAAATGATAAAACATGGTGCCATCTTTAAGGTGGTGTCCATACAAAACAGTTTGATAGTCTACAAGACCAGGCTCTTTATTATCACAGTCCATAAAAACCTGACCGCCGATTGACCATTTTCCTTCGGCGTTGTGACGAAGATATCGATCATTATTATCTGTATGATACACCGGATAATTAACGGGTGTACCAGGCATTTGTAGCCATCCAACAACTTCGGGGTTAATGGCCTTAAGACCTGCCCAATCAACCTCAGGCGCTCCATTGGTCTCATCACCGTCGTTATCAGTTTGAGCATCGGGAATAGTGGCAAATTGAGCAAGCTTGCTATTATTTTGGCTTTGATCGTAGTAGCACCATTGCGAATAGCCGTAGTAAATGCCACCACCTAGCATAAGCAAAATTCCAACAACAATAAGAATCGTTGAGAAGTAATCTTTTACGCTCTTTTTTCTTTTTTTCTGCTTCTGAACAGGAGTGCTGTATGCACCACGCAGATGCGAATACCCTAAAGGTTTAACGGGCATATCTGTTAAGTTGCTATTTTGTTGGGTACTATGTTTACCCATGTGAACCTCTATCTATAGAAGATGTTATCTGCATTTCAAGCGGTAACCACTACAATCAATCCGCTTTATACAAACCGATATTATACCTCATGAGGATATGAGTCCACATTTCACACACGACAACCCTGTCTTTTCGATATACTTATACTATAAAGATAGTTAAGTTGGTTTTGGACATCATGTCTGATGAAACATATGCATTGATAAGGAGCGCAAATGAGCACCACAGAGAACATGTATCGCAAGTCAGATTACACGCTATGCACTACAGATGCTATGCAACAAAAGTTTACGTCCCTTTTCTCAAAGAAAGAGCATTATATTCCTCGCGTGGCAGCTGTCCACGACTTATGTGGTTATGGAAAATGTTCGTTGGGAGTTGCAATTCCCCTTCTCTCAGCCGCAGGTTGTGATGTTTGCCCTGTTCCTACTTCACTTTTTTCGGCACATACTAAATACGAGCATTTTTATATGCATGACACTACCTCTATGTTAAAACCGTATTTAAGCGCATGGAAAGAAGAAAACGTTGACGTAGACGCCGTATATTCAGGATTTTTGGGAGCAGCCGAGCAAGTACAGGCAATACAGACGCTTTACACGATGTTTCCACAAGCTTTGCGCGTGGTAGATCCGGTAATGGGTGACGGAGGAAAACGTTATCCAACATATACACAAGAATTATGCGACGCTATGAAAGACCTTGCACACAACGCCGACATTCTTACCCCAAATCTTACCGAAGCCGCAATCTTAACGGATTTGCCCTATGAAGGCCAAAATGCATCGCCAGACTCTGTTAAAAAACTACTTCATGCACTGAGTTCATATCAAGCAAATTACATTATTTTAAAGGGCATCGAAACATCAGACGGAAAGATCATTAATTTTATAGCAGATAAAGACGGTAACGTACTCAAGATTGCGCAGGCAAAAATTCAAGTTAGCCTACATGGTACAGGAGATTTATTTGCAAGTTGCGTATTAGCGTGTTGCATGAATGGTAAAAACATCGTAGAAGCTACTGAATTTGCAGGTGAATTTGTATGCAAAGCTATTAACGTCACTCAGATGCAGCCTGATTGGCAAATGCGTGGCGTAAGCTTTGAATCGCTGCTAGGCGAAGTTGCACAAATGACCTTATAAACGCCTGCAGGTGCACTTCTAATTTCAGCTCGCTATTTAAAAAGACGTATTTACCATTCCAAACACTATTTTTTGGTATCTACGCTATTTGAATTATCTATAGCAACGCTTGACCCTTCGGGAACGTCCTTATCGGTAACTGACTTGGCATCGCCTGAACCGCTCGTATCAGGCTTTGTTGACGTATTGTCTTTATCTGACGTACCGTCTTGATTGCTTGATGGGGACGTTGTATCGCTCTTGGATGATGTATCTTCAGCTGAGCTTGATGATGCATCATCTTTGGAATTGGTATCAACGTCTTGATCCGAGGCGCCCAATACCTGTCCAATAATAGTATTTGGCGTAAACGACGACGTTATATTAGCACGAAGCTTGTCGGCAATTTCTTTGTCAACACCTTTAATGGTGCAGTGGAATCTAACTCCGTTATTTGTTGTTGTCTTAGTCCAAATAAATGTCATAAGCGTACGCGGCGCACCTTGAGGTGGAAGTATGCCAAACAAGTTAGAATGCTGCAGCTTATTATTTTCATTAAAGTAGACCTGAACATGATAAATTACCGTATTAATATTAGGGTTAAGCAATGCATTAATAGAAAGCGCAGCAGCTTGAATTTGAGATCCGGCAAATACTTCGAGGTAATCTTTTGATGTGGTGTCGGTAACGGTAACTTCTATACGATGTGTGTTTTCGTCCGCCTCTTCAACAGAGAAACGTTCGGGGAACTGGGTAAATCCGTTACCCCATTCAACACCACCACTCATAGCCGATCCAACAGCTTTAACCGAGACTTCTGTTGCGAGATTTGCCGTACTATTACGCCTGATAACAGCTATCGCAACCTGCGAAGCTACAACCAATACAAAGAAAATTGCTACAAAAGAAACCGCAGTTATGGCAATAATGCGCTCAACATTAGAGCCCGAAGGATCGTCAGTTGACAGAGGGTCAACTGCAACCGTATTTCCAAATCGACGCCTGTGAGCACGTTGTTTTTTTGCTGTCTCAGCATTCGTATGACCTGTCTCATCCACCGTGGAAAACAAAGTTTCGGCACGCTCGGCATTAAGAGCGTGACGCTGAACACGTGCGATTTCTCTTTTTTTTGCCATACAAATCTCCGTACTACAATTAACCGTACCGCTTATTCAACGGTATTTTGCGAGGTCAAACGATGAGAAACGGCGTCACAGATAAGCGCGCCGACAACCGTTTTTGCGTCTTCTATTCTACCGTCTAACACAGTGTTGATAAATTCATTTAAAGGAACAAATTCTGTGTGCACAAATTCGCCCTGATCGGGTTGAGGTGTTCCTTGAGTAAGACCCGTTGCCATATAAATATGAACTAATTCATCAGAAAACCCAACCGCCGATGCAATGGTTGTAAGAAGCGCCATGCGTTGTGCAGTTATACCCGTTTCTTCAAGCAGTTCCCTTTGTGCAGCGGCAAGAGAATCTTCTCCAATCTCAAGTTTACCAGCAGGTATTTCAACAGTTATTCTATCAAGCGAAGGTCGATACTGTTTTACCAGACAAATTGACCCCGTATCAGTAAGAGCAACAACGGCAACAGCACCAGGATGGTGAACAATGTCACGTTGAGCTACAGATGAATCGGGAAGTTTTACCTGCATTCTGGATACATCAAAGATAAGACCTTTAAAAACGGTAGATTCACTAAGAGGAAGTTCCATAAGATCAGCGTTAGAAAACGTCTTTGACTCAACGCAGGTAATATCGGTGGTTTCAGAAGTTTGATTAACGTCTTGTTTGGTTTTTTGTGCACGTTTCGACATACCACTACCTCCCTCTTATGTGTATGACCTAAAAGAATACTTTTCCATAACACATGTTTTCATGATAGCGAAAATTCAGCGCAAGCATGGTTTTATCATAACGAAACCATATGGAAAGGATTGAAGAAAGATAATTTATTGAGCAGGAGCCAAAAGAGCGCTGTAAAAGCGATGCTATTCATCACCTGCAAGAAAAGACGAAAATTCAGCAGCACTCACGTATGCCGATGGCGTATAGCTCACACCAACAGTTCCTATACCCAAAAGTTTAGTTATACACGGGTTAGTATTAACAATTCCTGCTACATGACTTTCAAATTCATTAGTATCCAAAGGTTTTTCTAACGTTGCAAGCAAACGAGGCGCGCCTGCGTTAATCTCAACATGAGTGAGAGGACCTACTTTATGTCCATATAAACTCATGTTGCGAACCAATCTACCTGTTAACACATGAAGTTCTGGAGCGCTACAAAGTTCTTTAGGTAAACCTTCATCGGTCAGGGTAAACATGCGGCGCACTCCAAACGCGCGGGCTTTAAGTGCTTGTGCTCCAAGAAGAATGCTTCCATATGGTTTAGAGGACACTCTTGTTAAGTCAGCTGCTTGAGGAGGAAGAATTATCGATATTTTGGTAGCATTTGCAACCGCAACAGCACGCTCGCACGCCTCTTCTACGTCTAATCCATTGTTGCGATCACGCACTAAAGCAGCTAAAACAAGCGCTAGCTGACCAGATATGCATTTTGTATCAATGGCATGTACACATACGCCCAAAATAGATTTAGCCGCCGTAACGCATGCAGAATATGAGTCAAAAAGCTTTGTAGACGCATGAAGTGTCACAATGTCTTTATAACCCAAATCCCTACACTCTTCAAAAATACGAGCATAATCTTTTGTCGTGGGTGACTTAATAGTAAAACGACCCTTGGTAGCAGACAGATGAACGTAAAAATCCAAGGGATCAAGATCTATGCACTCGCGATAGTTTTGTTCTTTTGAGCAAATATAATAGGGAACGAGGCGAACATGAGCAGAATTAAGCGCGTGTAGTGGAACATCACATGCACTATCACATACAATTGCAAACTTCTTTTGTTGTGTATCCGCCATGTTACACCCCTCTCCTTATTACAACATAAGCGTTTTGTCGCGCATTCTATCTCAATGAAATAGAATGCGTTCAGTTATGATTTAATTCCAAAAACGATTAATGGTTTGCTCACGCTCGGGACCAACAGTGATAATAGAAATCCGTACGCCAGCAAGTTTTTCCAAAAAGTCAATGTAAGCTTGAGCTTGTTTAGGTAAATCTTCAAAGCGACGAACACCTGTAATATCACAGTTCCAGCCAGGAAGCGTTTCATAAATAGGCTTTGCATGCAAAAAGCGCGCTTGAAACTCGGGAACACTGTCATAACGCTCTCCGTCACAGTTATAAGCAACGCAAACCTTAATCTCATCCATGCAACTCAACACATCAAGCTTAGTAATAGCCAAATCAGTCAAACCATTTACGCGAACCGAATGCTTTACAATAGGAGCGTCATACCAGCCACATCTACGTGCGCGTCCTGTAGTTACACCAAATTCAGCACCTTGTTGACGAAGCTTTTCGCCCATCTCATCGGTTAACTCTGTTGGGAAAGGACCCGAGCCAACACGTGTTAAATAAGCCTTTGCAACACCAATAATACGATTGATTTTAGTGGGGCCAACACCAGAACCGGTCACTGCACCACCTGCCGTACAATTGGAAGACGTAACAAAGGGATATGTACCATGATCAATATCGAGCATAGTGGCCTGAGCACCCTCAAACAGAATGCTTTTACCAGCGTCAAGAACTTTATTAAGATATAAGCAACTCTCAATAATATAAGGCTTAAGCTTTTGTGCATATCCAAGATATAAGGCACTTAATTGGTCTTTTTGATAGGGTTTTAAACCATAGATCTCGGTTAAAATTGGGTTAATGTAGGCAAGAGCCGCATCAAGTTTTTGATTAAACGTATTGTCATCAAGAAGATCTTGAACACGCAAACCAATACGATTCATCTTATCCATATAAGTTGGACCAACACCGCGTTTAGTAGTGCCAATAAGATTTTTACCAAGTTTTTGCTCGTGAGCGCCGTCGAGGTCTTTGTGATAAGGCATAACTAGATGTGCGTTTCCTGAAATGCGCAAATTATCACATGGAACACCTTCTGATTCAAGCGTATCAATCTCTTGAATTACAACTTCGGGATCAACGATACAACCGTTTCCTATTACCGAGATTGCATCTTTATACATAATTCCAGACGGTATCTGATGGAGCGCTAATTTTTTAGAACCCACTACAACGGTGTGACCCGCATTTGCACCGCCAGAATATCGACATACAACATCGAAATCACCCGCGATAAGATCGGTAACTTTACCTTTTCCTTCATCGCCCCATTGAGCACCAACAAGAACTGAAGCAGGCATAAAATCCCCCTTCTTAGATTTATATAACTTCTTTAGTATTGCATTATTTATACACAGGAAACAAGCAGTAAAACAAAGTCTACGTACAACTTGTATATATTATGCGTACGTTGTAAGAAACCAGCCTCACAACCACCGTTATTCCTCGTGCGATTTGTCGATTTCCAAAAACTTAGTTGTTCCTGGTAAAAATCTTAATGATACAACACCCAAAGGACCTGACCTGTTTTTAGCAATAATTAGATTTGTTTCTCCTCTATCTGGCCTGTCTTGGCGCTCGGCTTCTTCGTCGGTCATAGAACGATCAAGCAAGATAACGATATCAGCATCCTGCTCAATTGAACCCGATTCACGCAGGTCTGAAAGCTGAGGCTTTTGATCTCGACGACCAGTAACCTGACGATTAAGCTGAGACAAAGCAACAACAGGAACATTGAGGTTCTTTGCCATAATCTTAATACCGCGCGACATCTCTGATACCTCGGTTGCACGAGAATCGGCACGATAGCGCCCCGATGGCGGTGAAAGTAGCTGCAGATAGTCTATAATAACTACACTGTTTTCTTTATTATTCAGCATGCGACGAGCTTTAGCGCGAATTTCGGTAACGGTAGTTCCAGGTGTATCATCAATCATAATGTCGAGTTTAGAAAGATCCGCAGTTGCCGCCATAATAGGTGCCCATTGATTATTTTGAATATTTCCACCTCTAATAACCGACAAGTCAATTTTTGCCTGAGCGGACAGAAGGCGTTGTGCAATTTCAATTTTACTCATCTCAAGAGAAAAAAATGCAACAGACGCTCCTGAATTTGCCATATTAACTGCCAAATTAAGTGCAAATGACGTTTTACCAACACCTGGACGAGCGCCTACAACCACCATTTGTCCTGGACGCAAACCCTGCAGCCATCGATCCACCGTAGGATAATCGGTGTACACTCCCTGTGGCTTTCCATTTTCTTGCATATCGCTTAAATCGTTATACAAATCTGCCATGAGGTCGGATAATTGCGAAAAGTTACTGGTAACCTCTTTATTGGTAACATCTAGCAGCATATTTTCTGCCGAGTCAACCACTTCTTTGGTGTCTTCGGGTGCACTAAACGCAAGTTTTTGTATATTAGCCGATGCATGAATAATTGCTCGTAAGGTTGCGTTTCTGCGTAAAATTTCAATATGATGCTCCCAAGACGTTAACGAAAACGTATTTTCGTTAAGTTCAAGAAGCGTTGATGATCCACCTATTCTATCAAGCTGATTTTGACTTTTGAGGTAATCCGCAACCGAAATAGGATCAGCTTGGTGACCCTGTTCTGAAAGAGCACATATTGCATTAAAGATCATCTTATGCGACTGCAAATAAAAATCATCTACACGCAGACGCATCAAACATTCCTGTAACACATCATCAGACAAAAGCATTGCAGAAAGAATCGATTTTTCCGCATCGCTATCCTGCGGCATATGAACTTGGGTAGGATCAAGAGCGCTAGATTTGAACTCGGGCTGTTGATTGTTATCGTAAGTTTGAAAAGTATTTTCTGCCGCCACAGAGCTTCCTTTCATAGCAAAAACTCTCATATCGTCCAACAGAGCGTAATTTAGTCTACAACAAAAAAGAATGAAGAAATTTGAAATCAAGTCTTTACTTTTAAAGTTTAGACATATAAAAAGCTTTCATCGTTGATTGTTTATAATAGCCAGGCTTTTTCAATGCATTTTATAAGTTTTCAACATTTTCAACATTTTAATAAACACGCTTTTGACAACTTCAACAATATGAAGGGTTTGTGAAGGGATATTTTGTTCAATTTTGCAAAGAATTGAATACGTGCAATTATACGTTCTCAATTAAATAATAGCAGGTAGATATATTATCTATACGATTTTATGTATATTAATCTGAACAAAACCTGTTAAATCGGCAACCCACTGAATACTGATTCTCATTAGATTTATGTCGATATACATTTTAGACGCATGTATTTAATCCATATTGTTAATAAGTTAACACGTACGTTACGTAAAAAAACAGGTAGACAATTTGTCCACCTGTTTCATTTAAAAGTTGAGTGAATGCATAGTGAGCTAAATACTACTCAGCCGCATTCTCTTCGGTTGTAGCATCTGCTTGTGCGTCTGCTTCAACGCCTTCAGAGTCTTCTTTGTCGTCAGAAAGCGATTTTTCAATCTCTTTAACATTTGCTCCAACAACAACAAAAATCTCTGCGTTAATGTCACGGTAAAGATTGATTTCAACTTTGTGAGAACCTGCAACCTTGATTGTTGCACCACGAGCAATACGCTTGCGGTCAATCTCCACGTTCAATTGTTCTTTAACAGCTGCAACAATTTGAGCAGTTGTAATTGAACCAAACAGCTGGTTGTTTTCTCCCACTTTAGCTTCGATGAGAACTTGTTTACCATTAAGCAACTCTTTAGTCGCATGTGCATCAGCCAAACGTTTCTCTTCACGCTTTTCGATGTTATGACGGCGCTCCTCGAGTTGTTTAATGTTACCTGGGGTAGCAGGTACGGCAATTTTGCTTGGGAATAGGCAGTTTTCTGCATATCCTTGAGCAACGTCTACAACATCGCCTTCTCCGCCTTTGCCCCTCAGCTCACCCAAGAGGATGACTTTCATAGGAACTCCTTTAATATGTTGGTTTTAACCAACTCTCAATACGTATAATGAGCTAATTAGCCACGGTTGCGGCCACCACGACTCGAAACAACAGTTACTGTATAAGGAAGTAACGCCATCTCACGAGCGCGCTTAATAGCCATTGCAACATTGTGTTGATGCTGCGTGCAAATACCGGTCACACGACGGGGTTTAATCTTCCCACGATCGGTCATAAACTTGCGCAAAAGCTGTGTGTCTTTGTAATCCACAAAATCAAGTTCAGCTTTATCAAGTTGACTGAATTTACGACGCGGCTGAGGTTGCTCAACTTGCTTTTGTCTAGCCATGTCTTAAAGCCTTTCTACGATGGAAAATCCATCTCGTTTGATTTTCATATCACATCACAAATTTAAAATGGAATTTCTTCGTCATACACATCCGCAGCAGGAGGCTCGGGAACCGAAGCTTGTGCCGGTTGTTGAGGATCTTGATAACCACCGGTTGCTGGCGCTTGTGTATATGGAGTTGGTGCGGCAACGGGTACACTTTGTTGCATGGGCATCTGCGTACCGTAAGGCTGTTGATAACCAGAACCTTCTGCGCCACTTTGACGACGTTGAGAGAAGAAATCAAGATTATCTACAATAACCTCAAGCTTAGAGCGCTTCTGACCATCACGCTCCCATTGGCTCCAACGAAGTTTTCCTTCCAATACAATTTTTTGACCTTTAGCAAGAAAACGGCTTAAAGATTCCGCACGAGCACCAAATACAACACAGTCAACGTAATTGGGAACATCTTCCCACTCGCCTTGTGCATTTCTGCGGCGATCATTTACAGCTATTCCAAAAGACAGCACTTGCGAACCCGAAGTTGTACTACGTAATTCGGGGTCACGCGTAAGATTACCGGATAATGAAACTCTATTAATACTCATGGTTTATCCACCTCTCACATCAAGGTCGTGTGATTTTAATTTTGCTAATCTTTGTCAGGACGACGCACAATCATGTGACGAACTACCGTGTCGTTAATACGTAAAACACGATTAAGTTCTGCGATTTGCGTTGGATCTGCATGAAAATCAATAAGGGTGTAATCACCTTCGGTAAGCTTATCAATCTCGTAAGCGAGTTTATGCTTACCCCAATCCTCTACATTATCAATAACACCGCCATTTTCTTTAACAGTAGTGTCAATACGCTTTGCTACAGCATCGCGAGCTTCTTCGGTAGAAGATGGACTTACAAAATACAATAATTCGTATGCCTTCAATATGGTCACCTCCTCTGGGCTAACGGCTTTGAGTTGTGAAGGTTGCACTCAAAGCAGGAAAAGTCAATTTTCTATACTACCACAGTGCTAACGATATTTTCGTACAAACACAATCTTGCCACACCCTTATAGGTATTTCATACTCGTTATACATATCCTATCAAGTTAAACTTGCATAAAACTTGGCGTAAACTTGCAAGATCACCCACGTAATATACGCAGGTGATCTTGAAGTGAAACTCAATATAGCTGCTTGTACTCTTCATTCATGTGTTGCGAACAAATCACAAAGGCAAACACCTCAACACGTAGTTAGCCATTATCCACGTCATAGGTATCCGTCGTGCGAGCGGCGTTGCTTCCATCGGTAATAGCTGGAGCATAAAACTTACGATCAGCAGAAATGTCGCTACGAGCAATCCAAACTGCAACAAGAGCCACTATTAAGGCGTTTGTTATTACAAGCACAGGAGAAACAACCACCGCTGTAATAAGACCCATGATCATAAGCGTAACAATAATGGATAAGAGATGAGACGCGTCACCCTGAATCACATTAAGTATGATTTGAGGGTCTGCGACTGAAGCAAATCCAAAGACAAGAATTACCAAGAACAAAATAACCATCACGATAGATGTAAGAAAAGAAATAATAAAACTAAGGACAATACAGCTCAAGAAACCACTCATGTCTTCTAGACACACACTAAGTATAGAAGAAACGGACCAAAGTTCCGAAAAGCGACGGTATACCGTTTGGCGCAAACACAGTCCTGTAAAAATAACAGTTATCGCGACCTGCAAAAACGTAAGAATAAAGCCAAAAAATGGTATACCCACATTTTTAGTAGATAATGATATCTCGGTAAAGGCACCATAAATAATGATTCCTACAATAAATGGAACTAAACCCGCCAGAAACGTACGTTTCCAGTTAATTTTTCTTACAAATGGCAGTTCAGTATGATTTATAATACCCGCAGCCCATTCGTAAATGTACCCAGTTACAAATATTAAACCGTAAATTGGGATAAAGCCTATCAGGCAAAGCAATAACACGCGCTTAAACCATCCACCCTCGCAGGTTAACGCAGATTTTGCTGCCGAAAACAAACTTTGATTAGAAGAAAAACGAGAGTCCATGGTTTTCCCTTCGTCAATACTTTTGAATAGAATATAGATTCCAATGATACCACAATGAGCTTATTTCAATAATTTATAAGGCATTTATAACTCAAAAAGTTATTGCATTATTATTGCATGAGTTTTTTTCGGGTGAGTTATTGCAAAACATTACACCAGTTAAACACGGTAATTTACGTTTTTACGGTTTTACAATGCTTTCAGTTGTTCGGTTTTTACAAACAACTGAAGTGTGCTATTTTTACGTATTAAAAAGACTACGTTTGCGCTGATAAAATAGGGTAAAAAGTAAGAAAAAATATGGCGGAGGAGGAGGGATTCGAACCCTCGTACCCTTATACAAGGGTAAACGGTTTTCGAGACCGCCGCATTCGACCACTCTGCCACCCCTCCAGGGTGAACACCTAAAAATTTGCGCACCAAACAACACAAACAAATTTCAAGGCAACAAGCGCGCACATAAGCAACTATAGACTAGACACAACACATCCTTTGTGCAACATCTATAAAACTTGGCGTCACACAATGTGCAACGCCAAGGTTACTTACTGGCGGAGAGTCCGGGATTTGAACCCGGGATACGCTTTCGGCGTATACACGATTTCCAATCGTGCTCCTTCAGCCACTCGGACAACTCTCCAATAAAAGCTCCTAAATCAAACGCTTTTGCACAGCATCCATTTAAGAGTGCGTAAGCAAGTATAACGTATTTTAGTATGTTCGTCCATAGCGTTTGTATATAAGCCAGTTTATATGCGGTTTGCACAATATTTACATGCTCTACTCATATAGAATATACATGGTGCGCTCATAAAAGTGCTTATAAAAGCGTATATAAGGTACTATACTACACAAACAAAATACTATACGGAGCAAATAACGGATATAAAGGTGACATTGTTTATGGATGACATTTTTCTCGCATACGGTCCAGACGCGTCCGCGCTGTCGATTCCTTTGTGGCTTGACCTAGCATCGGTTATGGTTGGAGCACTATCAGGCGTGCTCGTTGCTCAAGAAAGAAAGCTTGATTTAATAGGCTTTATGGCACTATCGGTTTTAGGAGGATTGGGAGGCGGACTCATTCGAGATATGATCATGCAACGCGGTGGAATTTATGCGCTTGATTCGCAATTTGCAATACCTTCGGTGGTAATTGTTGCGTGGATAGGGTTTTTATTCCCCAGTTTTTTAACCAAACATCCAAAATCACTTGAATGGATTGATATTTTGTCAGTAGGTCTTTTTGCTGCAGCAGGAACCGACAAAGCTATGGCTTTTTACTTAAGCCCTTGGGCATGTGTGCTTATGGGAACACTTACAGGAGTAGGTGGCGGTATGGCACGTGATATTTTTATTGGTAATACACCGCGCATTTTCCAGAGAAGCAATTATTATGCAATTTGTGCAATTGCAGGATCGCTGGTAAGCTATACAGCGGTATTTGGTTTATACATGTATCGTCCAATCGCGGCTGCACTCTGTGTACTTGTAACCGTTGTATTAAGACGAATATCTCTTACATATAATCTCTTATCCCCTGCCGATATTGATCTTACGCCTCAAATTGAAAAACAAGCAAGACGCGCAAAACAGGCGTTTTCTCATAACACCGCTATAAGAACAGTTATTCATCCTCGTGCGCACTATCAACGCTGGAGGCGTATGCATAAAAAATAGCGAGACAGCAAAAACCATCTCGCTACAATCTTAAGCACCACAAATTTGGCTATGCAAAAGGCAGATTATTTATCAACCATACCGTTACGAACACGCCATTTTCTACGATCGGTTTCGTTAAGAATACGCTTTCTCATACGAATATTTTGCGGTGTAACCTCAACAAGCTCATCATCCATAATGTATTCAAGTGCTTCTTCGAGTGTAAATGTCTTAGGAGGAGTAAGCTGAACTGCAATATCAGCAGTTGAAGAGCGTTGGTTACCAAGATTTTTGGTTTTTGCGATATTAACAACCATATCGCCAGGTTTAGAGCGCTCACCCACCAACATGCCCTCATAGCATTCGGTACCCGGTGCTACAAAAAGTTGGCCTCGTTCCTGCAGTGTTCCCAAAGCATATGCCACCGCTTTATCAGTTGACATCGAAATCATAGCACCGTTTTGACGTGTACCAATTTCTCCTGCGTAAGGTCCGTATTCCAAAAACGTGTGATAAAACACTGCATCACCGTGTGTTACATTTAACACTTTGGTCTTTAATCCCATAATACCGCGCGTTGGAATCTTAAAATCAAGGTGAGTGTGAGTAGCACCAGTTTTCATGTTTATCATAGTGCCGCCAGCATTACCAAACACCTCGATAACCTTACCTGAATATTCACCAGAACATTCAACAACTGCCTGCTCAATAGGCTCAAGCATGTTGCCATGCTCGTCTTTTTTGAAAAGCACGCGTGGACGACCAACCTGAAACTCATAGCCTTCACGGCGCATTTGCTCCATAAGAACCGAGAGATGAAGCACTCCTCTACCAGCTACTTCAACACCAGTTTTATCGTCAAGTTCTTCTATGCGCATAGTAACGTTATTTTCGCGCTCGGTTTCAAGGCGCTCTTTAAGTTGACGACCACCAACAATATCACCCTCACGACCAACAAGAGGCGATGTAGATGGTTCAAAAACAATTGAAAGTGTTGGTTGATCTATTTCGATAGGCTCCAACTTTACAGGATTATCAATATCAGTATACACATCACCAATATCTGTGTGATCAATACCTACAACCGCACCAATATCACCTGCAGAAATCTCGCTACATTCCTTTTTTCCTAAATAGTCAAAGGTATACAGCTGCTTTACCTGAGCAACAGATGAGGTACCATCGTTTTTAACAACCAAAATTTTATCGTTATTATGAATGGTTCCCGAATAAATACGACCAACACCAATACGACCAACGTAGTCCGAGTGGTCAATGGTAACGCACTGCATAGCTAAAGGCGCATCTACATCAACTTCAGGAGCAGGTAATTCGTTCACGATCATGTCCAAAAGTGGGAACATGGTATCGCAAGAATCATCGGGGGTAAGTCGAGCAAAACCGTTAACAGCCGAAGCATAAATTACATGTTCCATGGTGAATTCAAGCTGCTCATCTGTTGCACCCAAATCCATCATTAAATCCAGGGAATTATTAAGAGCTAGTTCACAATTTGCAGCAGGCTTATCGATCTTATTGATAACCAACATAATTTGTAAGTGTGCAGCAATAGCGTGTTGTAAAACAAAACGTGTTTGTGGCATAGGACCTTCTGCAGCGTCTACCAGCAATAAAGCACTATCAGCCATTTTAAGAACGCGCTCAACTTCTCCACCAAAGTCAGCGTGACCTGGGGTGTCAATAACGTTAATTTTTACACCCTTATACTCAATGGAAATGTTCTTAGCAAGAATGGTAATACCGCGCTCACGCTCTTGATCGTTTGAATCTAAAACACGATCTTGAACCTGCTGATTAGCTCTAAATGCGTCGGTTGCGCGCAGAAGTTTGTCTACAAGTGTTGTCTTACCGTGGTCAACATGGGCAATAATAGCAATATTTCTAATGTGCTCTTGGAGCATATAAACCTCTTCTTTGGTCGTAGATGTGCGTTTACTTAAATGTATAAACATTAAAACTTTATACCACTGTTTTGGAAAAGAAGTTAAAATCCTGTGATTTTAAGGAATTTACACGGTATATTCTTATATCAGATTACAAAAGTTCCTCTATAACACCTGCCGATAAAGGTGAACGAGAAAATAACCCTTGTTTTTTATCCAAAGGCAGGTACGCTGAATATCCCGTACCCCCTGTTTCTTGATATTCAAACAAAAGTGCCGAAATAAAAGAAGGTGTAGATTCGTCTTCGCTCACACTTCCTATATAGGATATAACATAGCGAATAGGGTGAAAGTTTTTAAGATGTGGCTGCATGCGTGGCAAATGTTTAACATAGACACGTGCTTCATCCAGGCATTTTTCGATGCTATCGTGATCAAACTCAAACGAAACACACTCATTGTTTTTATCTTGTAGAACAAGAAGAACTGGTATGGATGTATCAGTTTTATATCTTTCACAAACAGCATCCATAACTTGTGTAACAAAGATATCTAATGCAGGAGAAATAGGAGTTGCGGAGTTTGAATGCATAGGTGATTGGCTCATAAGTTCCTCGATATAAAAAAAGCTAGGTGAAAACACCTAGCTTGAATTGCAAATGGTGGAGACGATGGGGGTCGAACCCACGACCTCAGGCTTGCAAAGCCCGCGCTCTCCCAACTGAGCTACGTCCCCAAATGGGTGCTTCACACATTTTATAACCACCCCAGCGGGTTTTGATAACCGCCACTGGGGTGACTATCTCAAAATGTGGTGGACCCGACAAGGCTCGAACTTGTGACCTCCCGGTTATCAGCCGGACGCTCTGACCAACTGAGCTACGAGTCCAATGCAAGAAAAAATAGTACCCTGTTGTGACTCGTGAGTCAAGCAGTTTTCTAATCTTTTTTTATACTATAAGAACTTCACAGAACTTATATGTTTATGCGGCTCTACAATATCAAGTTAATTTTATACATAATGTCGTTGATTTGAGCTCTTATCAGATATTCAAATGTTCTTTTACGTTTTAAAAATCATATAAATGCGCAGTACAAGCTGTATATTACTGTTTGTTATTTGTTTTGTTGTACGTACACAATTGCAAATATGAGATACTAAGATAGATGTCAGACAAACTTTTGGTTTTTTGGAGTACGTAATGATTGCAATGGAAATTCAAAGCTTAGTACGAGGAAATTTAAGTGTTCCTTCTCTAATATTTTTGCAACCTACTGACAGCGCATTTAAAAAACTACAAAACAAGCCAACTAAAAATCCTACGCCTAAAGACAACACACAACGTAATGCACCTGTGTTGGACAATAAACCAATTCTTCCTATTCGTGTAGGAACGCACGAAGCGTCCGTGTTAAGCACATGTATTGACCGTATGCGAAAAGGCTGTAGCGCAAGCGAGGTTTTTTCTCGTCCTACTCCTTTTGATATCATCCTACAAATGCTTAACCATACCAATACACATATTGTCTACTTTGAAATTTACGATGTTAAAGGTACTGTGTTTTATGCACGAGGAAACATAAGTCAAGATAACGGTGAATCCTTTACAATTGAAGTGAGACCCTCTGATGCATGTGTCTTAAGTATTTTATTAAACGTTGCTCTGTTTGTTGATGACCATGTTATTTCATCGGCGCAGATCCCAAATTTAGAAGCTCAATTAAACCAACAACAAGACAAAGCGTTAGAAAACTTTATATCCTCTCTTGACGAGTAAAATAAGCCATACGTAACTCTTTTGGTATAGGCATATTACTGTGTGTAGCTCCATATAAAATGGCTATATGCACCATCGGAGTACATATAGCCACATAATTACCTATGCCACAGAGCTTAGAGTGAGGTTTTAGCTCTACTCATCGTCGTCTAATAACTCGTCATCAATCTGTTCATCATCACCAATATTTATCTCTTCTTCTTGATGCTTCTGAGATAAAAAGTCGAGCGGTAATTGCGGCTGATTGCTATCTGCTTGCTCATTTGTGTCTTTCTTTTTGTGAATATGCATACGAGCAAGAGCAGACACGCTGTCAGATTCAGCAAGGTTCATAATCTTGACGCCTTGCGTTGCGCGGCCAAGAAGCGAAATATCTTGACTTTGAACACGAATCATAACGCCTTCTTCAGAGACAATCATAAGTTCGTGCTGAGGGCCAACTACACGACAAGCGCTTAATTTACCCTTTTTCTGAGTCATAGCGATGGTATTAACGCCTAAACCACCACGCTTTTGGAGTGGATATTCACTAACGGGAGTACGCTTTCCATAACCGTGTTCGGTCACAACAAGCAAGTCGCCTTTACCGTTAGATATTTCCATGCCAAGCATCGTAGCACCATCTTTAAGCGTTATACCGCGCACGCCAGATGTTCCACGTCCAGTTGGGCGAACGTCGCTTTCTTCAAACATTATTGCTTTGCCTGCACTTGAGCACAAAATTACATACTCTGATTCTTTTACACGGCGAACATTTACTAATTCGTCGCCATCTTTAAGGTTAATAGCAATAAGACCGTCACGACGTGATTTATCGTAATCGCTCATAGCTGTCTTTTTAACCATACCCGATTTAGTTGCAAACATAAGATGCTCTTCGGCTGGGAAATCGCGTGTGGTAATAACCGCCGTTGGATATTCTCCCTCACTTAAAGGCAAAACATTAACTAACGCAGAACCACGGGCATGGCGCGAGCCAACTGGTAGCTCGTGAACTTTAAGGCGATATACCTTTCCTTTGTTGGTGAAGAACAAAACATAATCGTGGGTGGAGGCAACAAACATGTTTTCAACAAAGTCATTGTCTTTCAGCGATAAGCCTTGAACACCTTTACCACCGCGTTTTTGAGACTTATAGGTTGCTACTGGTAAACGCTTAATATAGCTTGCGTGCGTTACCGTAATTACCATGTCTTCTTCGGCAATGAGGTCTTCTACATCAAGATTTTGAACACCAAGCGCAGAAATTTGTGTGCGGCGCTTATCCGAGAAACGATCAGCAATTTCAGTGAGCTCTTCTTTAATAACTTCCAAAAGTTTTTGCGGATGAGCAAGTAAATCACGATAGTATTCAATTGACTTATAAAGCTCAGCAATCTGTGCTGCAAGCTCTTCTCGCGCAAGACCAGTTAAACGGCGTAGACGCATCTGCAGGATTGCTTCGCCTTGAATGTCATCAATACCAAAGCGCTCATTCATACGTTGTTTTGCCTCTTGGTCGTCATGAGAAGACCTGATAATATGAACAACTTCGTCGATATTATCAACTGCAATTAACAAGCCTTCGAGAATATGAACACGCTTAAGTGCTTTGTCCAAATCAAATTGCGTACGACGTGTTACGATATCTTTTTGGTGTTCTATGTAGTAATAAATCATCTCACGCAAGGTTAATGTTCGAGGAACACCATCAACAAGCGCAAGGTCAATTACACCAAAAGAGACCTGCAATTGTGTTCTTTTATATAAGTTGTTAAGTACAACCTGCGGCACTGCACCCGATTTAAGATCAATAACAATGCGCATACCCTTACGGTTAGACTCATCACGCATATCAGATATACCTTCAATGCGTTTTTCGTTAACTTGTTGAGCAATACGTTCCTGCAAAAGACCTTTATTAACCTGATATGGAATTTCGGTTATAACAAGGCGCTGGCGGCCGCCGCGTCCAACGTTTTCGATGTGTACTTTTGAACGAATGGTAATAGAACCTCTACCAGTGGTATAAGCGTCACGAATGCCATCGGTACCCATGATAATACCGCCGGTTGGGAAATCAGGGCCTGGAAGTACCTGCATAAGCTCTTCAACCGTAGCATCGGGGTTATCTATCATCATACATACAGCACGAGAAACCTCTGCTAGATTATGAGGTGGAACGTTTGTTGCCATACCAACAGCAATACCATTTGAACCATTTACAAGCAGGTTTGGAAAACGTGCTGGTAAAACAGAAGGCTCTTGCAAAGATTCATCGTAGTTAGGTTGTAAGTCTACCGTTTCTTTATCCAAATCACGCAACATCTGCATGGCAGCATGAGTAAGACGTGACTCGGTATAACGCATAGCAGCTGGAGGATCACCGTCAATAGAACCAAAGTTTCCGTGGCCATCTACCAAAGGTAAGCGCATCGAAAACTCTTGAGCCATACGAACCATAGCATCATAGATTGAGGAGTCACCATGTGGGTGATATTTACCCATTACCTCTCCTACCGTCCATGCACTCTTTTTATGAGGACGTGTAGGAACAATGTGAGCTTCATTCATAGCGTAAAGGATACGGCGATGAACAGGCTTTAATCCATCTCGTACATCTGGCAACGCGCGAGCCACAATAACAGACATTGAATACTCAAGAAATGATGCTTTCATTTCAGAAGACAAATCTGTTGGTTTAAGCGCTCCACCATGAATATCAGATAAATCTAAGCGTGAACCGGCCTCATCAGAAATGGTGTGATCAAGCGTTGCACCAGCAAGATTAAGCGTTTGCTCATCTTCATTTGAGGTGGTTTCTTCTATATCATCTTCAAGTGCTTCATCATCAGATGTTCTATCATTTGACAAGTTATCAAACTCATCGTCAAACGAATCATCTTGCGAAGCGTTGTCTACATTATCAGAAGAATCCTGTTCGTTAAACGAAGACTCATCGTGGTTATGAGGTGTGTGTTTATCGTCTGCCACAGTTTAGCCTTTCATTAAATGTCAAGGAAACGCACGTCTTTTGCGTGTGTTTGTATAAAATCTTTACGTTTTTCCACTTGAGTACCCATAAGGTTAGCAACAGCTCTTTCTGCTTCGCGTGCATCATCTACCGTTACCCGAAGCATAATTCGGTTTTTAGGCTCCATTGTGGTACTCCAAAGTTGTTCAGGATCCATCTCTCCTAAACCTTTATAACGCTGAACACTATATTTAGAAGAATCTTCAAACTGTTTAGCCTCAAGCGCTAACTCTTCGTCGGTATATAAATACTTACCGTATTTTTTACCTTTTGCCTTAATTTGATATAAAGGTGGCTGCGCAACGTAAATATATCCTGCGTCAACCAAAGGTTTCATGTAACGATAGAAGAAGGTAAGAAGTAAAATTCTAATATGTGCGCCATCTACATCAGCATCGGTCATAATAACAATTTTGTGATAGCGCGCTTTCTCGATATTAAATTCTTTACCAACACCAGTACCAATAGCTGTAATAAGAGATGTGATAGATTCAGAGGAAAGAGCTCTATCTTGCTGAACACGCTCAACGTTAAGAATTTTTCCTCTCAGCGGTAAAACTGCTTGTATAGAACGGTCACGAGCCATTTTAGCAGAACCACCTGCCGAGTCACCCTCAACGATGAAAAGTTCGGTCATTTGAGCATCACGAACAGAACAGTCAGCAAGTTTACCTGGTAATGAAGCACTTTCAAGCAAACCTTTTCTACGCGCAACTTGACGAGCGCGTTGTGCCGCCAAACGACCTTTAGCTGCTTGGAATGCTTTTTTAAATATTTCTTTTGCTTGATTAGGGTGCTCCTCAAGATATTCGGTAAGTCCTGCACCAACAATTTTGTTGGTAAGTGTCCTCATATAAGAACTTCCAAGTTTTGCTTTGGTCTGACCTTCAAATTGAGGGTCAGGAAGCTTAACCGAAATAATTGCACATAAACCTTCACGAATATCGTCACCAGTTAAGTTTGCTTCTTTTTCTTTTAAGAGCTTGTGTGAACGCGCATAATCATTAATTGTTTTAGTAAGCGCCGTTCTAAAACCTTCGAGGTGCATACCACCTTCATCGGTATAAATATCGTTAGCAAACGACATTACATGCTCAGAATAGGTTGTATTCCACTGAATGGAAACTTCTACTTCGCCGCGTTGATTAAGAGGTGTATCTGGCGCAGAAGAGCCTTCGATATAAATAGGGTCATTAAGTCCAGGTAGGATAGTTTTTTCTTCGTTTAAGTATTTAACAAAGTCTACGATACCGCCTGAGTAGCAAAACTCCTCTTTACGAGGCGTCTCTTCACGCTCGTCGGTAAGGCTGATGTGCAAATTTTTATTAAGAAAAGCAGTTTCTTGTAAGCGGTCGTGGAGTGTATCAAAATTATATGTTGTAGTTTCAAAAATGGTGTCATCGGGCCAAAACGTAATGGTTGTGCCAGTATGAGAAGAATCACCAACACGCGTCATCTTTTTTGTGACTTTACCGCGCTTAAATTCCATTTCAAAAATTCCACCGTCGCGCGAAACACGTGCGATCAAGCGTTTTGAAAGTGCATTAACAACCGAAACACCAACACCGTGCAATCCACCTGATACTTTATAAGCAGCATTATCAAACTTACCACCAGCGTGTAAAATTGTTAAAACAACTTCTAGGGTAGGAATTTTCTTTTGAGGGTGCATTTCAACAGGAATACCGCGCCCGTTATCTTCAACAGAAATAGAGTTATCAGGATGTACTACCACATTTATTGAGGTACAGTAACCAGCCATTGCTTCGTCTACTGAGTTATCAACAATCTCCCACACAAGGTGATGTAAACCAGATGCTGACGTTGTACCAATATACATTCCAGGACGTTTACGAACTGGGTCAAGTCCTTCAAGAACTTTAATTTCGTTACCACCGTATGAACTGACTTCTTTTGTCACAAACACCCTCCTTTTATACGATGTCTCTATTTTACGCTAATTATTAAGACTCGTTATAAAATTATGGAAAATGTTGTGAAATATGCAGAAAAATCAACGAGCCTAAACAATATCTCACACTATACCACGCAAAAGTATATCTCTCAGCGGTTTATACGGCTTAATTTAGCGATAAATTATCTTTTGCGTATGCTGATAACTTGTGCCGTTGCAGTGTTGTTTTAACAGCCTTCAGTGCAGATGAACGAAGCGTGGGTGGTAAGTTTTGCACAACTTGTTCAGCAAACTCAACCTCTTGAGGAGAAAGTGCAGGTAAAGGTGCTAAAGTTTGTTGTAAAGCAGGACTTGCGCACGATGATTTGATTGTTTGTGGTTTAAACACAGGTTTTGCTTGCGTATATTTAGAAAGCTTAAAAAGAATGTCATCAAATTTATAACCTAAGTGCGTAAGTCTTAGAAGATACATTTCTTTATTAACATTAAAATCTACAAGAACAGAGGAAGAATCAACAAACACACCAAGAATAGGATAGCGACCTTTTATTTTAGGTTCTATAACAAACACACCAGTTGTATGTTTTCTTTCGATATCCCCTATAACCGAATTCCAAGCGGTAGCAGAAGCTTTTTGCTTTTTAATTTTTGCGAGAGCAGGATTGGTAATACATGAATTTAAAAGTGAAGAAAGACTGCTTTCAGCAGGTTGTTTATGATTGTTTTTCATTCATATTCACCACCTTCGCACAGTCAAGTATATCTTTTGTAAAATACGAAAGATTTGTGGTTGTAATTATAGTCTGAATACCCTGCTGGATAAATTCCATAATCGCTAAACGGCGCGTGGCGTCAAGCTCACTCATAACGTCGTCTAAAAGCAGAATAGGATTTTGTCCAGTTAACTCTTTAATAAACAAAACCTCTGCTAATTTCCATGCCAAAACAACGCTTCTTTGTTGGCCTTGCGAGGCATATGTGCGCGCTGGTACACCATTGATATAAAATTCAATATCATCTCTTTGAGGACCTATAAGTGTTACCTGCCTACGTAATTCTTCTTGCTCCTTTTGACTAAAAGCATCTAAATATGACTGCACAAGATCTTCTTTACTAAGAGAAGATAAACTTTGTGGTGTATACAGATAAGTCTCTTCTACCTTATGTTCTAAATCTTTTATCAAAGGTATTGAGCTTTTGTACTTAATTTCAAGGTGCTCGGCAGGAGAAATTGTATGATATACCTCGCAAGCTTTATGATAAAGGTGATTGATAAGCTTAAGGCGAGCAGCAACCACACTTGCAGATCCATGCGCCAACGATACACTCCAGGCATGTAACATATCTGAATCTACAAAATTTAATTTAAGTATGTTGTTTCTTTGCTCAAGTGCACGAGAAAATGTTGCGACAAGCTTTCTATAACCTTTATGTGCAAGAGTGCCAAACCCATCTATTTCACTTCTGCGCAAGCGAGCTGCTTGCTTAACAAACAATAAATCGTCGGGAGAAAAAAGCACCGAAGGCATAACAGAACAAAGTGTTGAAACAGAACACTTTTTGTTATTTTTTAAGTACGTTTTTACATGCGTTGATATATTACAAGCCAACTCAACACTATGCAGCTCATCCTCATAAGACGCACGAAGCTGAGCTGCATCTTTGTTATGGTAAATCATCTGAGTAAGCAAAGGCTTTCTAAATGAAGTACCTGTGGTAATCATTTGCACAGCCTCGATGGTATTTGTTTTACCAACAGCATTACTGCCATGTAAAACAGTTGTTTTATCACCTAAGCTTATGTGAAGATGTTGAAAATTTCTCCAATTTGTACAGGTAAGCTCACGTAATATAAAACTCATACTACCTCAAGGTTGTTAATTAGTGCGAAGTGGTATCAACAAACATTGATAGTTCATTGTTCCAAACGACTTAATAACAATAGGTTGGAAACTGTCAACTATCTCAAAAGTCATTTCGTCGGCATGGGTTGTAGAGCGACAACATTCAAGAATAAACTGGTAATTCATTGAAAACGAAATAGGATTACCCTCGATAGTTGCACTAAACTCTTCTTTTGAAGCACCAAACTCAGAAGAGTCTGCTTTAAGTGTTATAAGTTGATTTTGAGGATCTATATCAAAAATAACACCAAGATTTTTATTCGTGGTAACTAATGCAACACGCTTAATTGCCTGCGTAAGCTGCTCGGGATTAACAGTAAGCTTAGTATTGCAAGTTTTAGGAAAGAGATTTTTATAATTGGGGAACATACCTTCAATTTTTAAGCTTACATACGTTGTGTTTTCAAAACTAAAAATAACCTGATTATCAGTTAATCCTATTTGCAAACGAGGTGTAATAGTTGGCAAATTAAGAAGTTCATGAAAACAAACGGCAGGGATAATTGCGGTAAACTCAGAATCAATAGACGCAGTTTCCGTGTTTGTATCAATAATAACCAAGCGATGAGAATCTGTTGCATACATAGTAAGTTTATTTTCGGCAGCAACAAGGGTAATACCACCTAAAATTGGATTAGATATATCCTCTTTTGTTACACGATACACGCGCTCTACCATATCGTTAAGCAAATCACTTGGCAACTCAATACTTTGAGAAGGTGTAATATCTGGAAACTCAGGAAAATCGGTAGCATCAAGGGTAGAAAGTTCGTAGGTAGATTTAAGACATGTTAAAATTGCCTGCGCCTGATTTGTTTCTACGGTAATAGGTGCATCAGGTAAGTTTTTTACCAACTTTGATAAGAACATGCCAGGGACAACTGTTTGACCCTCTTCTTCAACCGCAGCTTCAAGTTTATGACGTATTGAGACTTTGAGATCACATGTTTGTAAAGTTAGCGTTGATCCTTGTGCTTGAATATAAATACCACCTAAAACAGGAAGCGTAGCTTGGGAGGCAACACCACGTAGAACTATCGTAATTGCCTGATTGAATTCTTTTTGACTTACACAGAATTTCATATGCTTCCTTTCGCTTAAAAGTATCTACATCTCATTATATAAATAATAATAAATATCTAAATACTTTATTATTAATAAGTATTGTTCACATGTTAATAACTTATCATTCATGCAGTTAAACACTACGTTTTTAGCGAGCAAATCTTTTATAAATTTCCATCATTATCAACATACAAACCAACCATATCTGTTTAAAGCTCTTTTTATCCGCGTTTATAGACATTCATTAACAAGCATCAACAAAGTTATAAACATGTGCAATTCAGTCTATTCTTTTGTAAGAAGATCTTTAAATTTTTGCAGTTGATCATAAAACACTCTGTCTTTCTTCTTCTTCTCGATAATGGCAATACTGTGTTTTATCGTTGCATGCGTGCGGTTACCAAATTTTTGACCTATGTCAGCCAATGTGATGTCTGTGAGTTCGCGTGCTAACCAAATACAAATATGACGTGGTTCAGTAAGCTCTTTATTCCTATGGTCACCTACCAAATCGTTATGAGATATGTGATACGTGTCTTCTATACATTTTTGAATTTCCTCAATACTGGGAATATGCTGCCGCGGCTTCCATTTAGTTGCTGCTATCTGTGCGATATCGTTATTAGAGAAAATTCTCCCCTCTTTTTTTCTTTTACCTGCATTAATTAAACACGTTTGAACAAAACCCTCGATAACTCTAATGTTGCTACCCGCAATCTTTGCCATATACATTCGCTGTTCTTCGGTGATTGTTCCAAAATCGATAAGTAAGTGTTCTACTTCAGCATCATGACGAATGTATTTGTAAAAGTTATTAATAAGATTAAGTTTTAACTCGTAATTTGGTACCTGAATACTGATAGTTATACCAGAATCCATACGACTGGTTTCGCGTTCGTCAAACTTACTTTCACCTAATTGAAGCTCTTGAGGCGATCGATCGGCTGCACAAACAATTTGTTTTCCATTAGAAATAAGCGAATTAAATGTATCGAAGAAAAACTTGATGGTACCTGCTGCTGTTCGCATATTTTGGATATCATCGATAATAAGTACATCAATATTTTTATAACTACGAGCTAAAGCATTTCTTTCGAGTGGCGACTTTTGCCATGCCAGTGTATATTCTTCAATAAATTCTGTTGCTGTTTTGTAAGCACAGGTGCGCGTAGGATCATTTTTTATAATGTAGTTTTGTATTGCCCGTAATAAGTGTGTTTTTCCCAATCCACTTTTACCATAGATAAAAAGTGGATTATATGATTGGTTACACGATCCGCATGCAACCTGATTTGCTGCTTGATATGCTAACTGGTTTTCCTCACCTTGTACAAAACGGTCAAAGGTTAGTTTGGAATCAATTTCACTCTGTATAGGATTTTCTACCTGTCCTGTTTCAAACGAAATTATTTTATGTTCACGATTAAGGCGTTCCATATGTGTGGTTTTCATTTGATCAAAATATTGATCAAATACCAAGTTATCTTGATTTTCAAGTTTATCCAACTCATCTTTAGTAATTTTAGTCTGTACATTTATGAGTTTGTCGCTTGAATCATTTGTGCTTGGTGTTTCGTGTGTCTCAACCTTTACTTGATTCGGTAGTTGCGCTGTAATTGATTCTGGTTTTGTTTGAGCTGTGTCAAACAATTTAACGTCTGTATGAGCTGTATCGCTATCAGTTTTTATATCATTATTAAAAGGTTTAAACAAAATTTGTAATGAAATTGGCTCAAATGCCGCCTCTTCCATCTTTGCAACAATAGCGTCTTTATGCGCCGAAAGTTTTTTGTAGGCAAAATTTAAGGACGTACTGACGGTGAGGACGTTATGTGTAAAACTAACAAGCGTACATTTTTCTAACATTGCTATAACCGAAGGAATATAACCATCCTCACGAAAGAGGTTAATAACATCTTGCCACAAACTGTATGCATCGGACATATCATGTTCCGCTACTTGCATATTTGATTCAATAACCTCTTTACTCATATTTACTCCTGAATTACGATAATTTTCTTACTAAGAGCCGTTACCTAAATAATGTTGAAAAGTAATTCTAGTATATGATGAAAACTTATAAAATTCAAAAAGAATGTTGAAAACTTTTTGAAGTCTATCTAAGAAAAAATATAGTGCTACAAAATAATAGGTCATTTATTCATACAAGTGATTATTGAGGCAGGCTATTGTTGTAAATGTGAGTTTATATATGCATAACCAAGTTTAGTTATTACTCTTTTTTGTTCCTTGGGATTTTTATGAAGTATTCCCATATCTTCTAATGTTTTAAGTTCACGTGACCATGTTGGTTGCGACAAGCCATAAAGTTTTGTTAACTCGGTTGGTCCTACATATCCATATGTTTGAGCGCATGTTAGTATCTGTTGCTGTCGAGCTGTTAATGGCAATGTAGTAAGAGGAGATTCAACCCGTGTTGGTTGTACCTGCATGGAATATCCCATAGGGTATGCTTCACGGTTTTGTTGCTGTGGATAGTTTTGTGGTGGTACCTGCTGATATGTTTGTTGATACATAGGAGTAGAATTTGTAGGCATTTGTTCGGGGTTATATGATACATAGCTATTAGCAGGATAGGTAACATTTGCTTGATATGCTCTGTTAAAAGCGTTTTGTTCATTTGTTTCATAGGTTTGTACAGAATTCATTGGTTGATAAGTTGTACATCCCTGCATACCAGTGTGTGTAGCATCTGTTTGAGTTTTATTATAAGTCCTGCATGAGTGTTGCGCACCTTCTTGCGCGCATAAAGTAACAATAGTTCCGCCATTAATATTATCTTCAACATCTAAAAACCCATGTGTACTTTTCATATACTCGCGCACATAGGGAAGTCCCGACCCAACACCGCGGATATAACGTTTCATTTCGGTTGTAGCAGATGTGGTACCAAAATCCAGTGCTTTGTTTTTCTCTTTAATACCAGGCCCTTGATCTGCAAATCGTATGGTCATACCCTTATCTAAAATGCTAATAGAAGGTTCAATAAAATATGCATGAATAAAATTTTCAACAATTTCTCTAATCACCATAAAAGGTATGGTACCGCCTTGTTCTGAGGCTAGTTTTGTTACCTGTTGAGTGATTTCTTCTAAATAATCGCGTACATTACAAGGTTCAATAACTACCACGCGCGGTGCGGCGTTGGCTGCATCAAATACTGCAATCCTAGCTGCGTATTGAGGTAATAAAGTATCATTTTTAGAGGAAGGCTTTGACATAGTTTTATCTTTATTATCTAACTCTTTTTCTTGTTCATGGTTTTCTACGAAAGGATAAAACGTATGTGCCATCTTTTCACCTCTTTTACCATACTTGAATTTTAACAAGCTCTGCAAACTTATATATTACGACACATATCTTCTTTTTTGGCATTCAAAGTAAATTTCTTTCATAATAAATGCATTGTCTTTCATAGATGAAAGGTATTGAAAATAAGTTTTCAACAATTGTTAAAAAGATGTAGATAACTTTATAAACATATTCAAAAAAGAATGAATAAAACTGTGAAAACTTTTATAAAACAACAGGTAATGCATAATAGTTGTGATAAAAACTTTCAAACATCTGTCACAAACTTTCTTAAACAATGAAAAGTTATGAAAACAAAAATAGGAAAATACATGAACTGAGCGTGGATGTGGAAACACGTTGAATTTAAGGTGTTCATGTATAAATATTGACATACACCTGCATAAACTTTTATACTTTTTTAGCTTATTACAAACAGGCATCGTATACCGTATATAAAACTAGTATAAAAAGGGGTTTTTATGAAACGTACGTATCAACCTAATAAGTCTAAACGCGTTAAGACTCACGGCTTCCGTGCACGCATGGCTACAAAAGCAGGAAGACTTGTTCTTGCTCGTCGTCGTGCTAAGGGTCGCAAAAGACTTACCGTAAGTCTGTAATAACGTAGACAGTTTATAAGGAGAGGGGTATGCAAACCATAAAGTCGAAACGAGACTTTGCTATGGTTTTCAAAAACGGGAAAAGATTGTTTCATCCTGCTGTGAGAATAATTTATATCCCGTCTACACAAACAACCCGTATTGCGTACTGTGCACCTAAAAAGATAGGATGTGCACCTCTTAGAAATAGGTGTAAAAGACTTTTAAGAGCAGCTGTTCGTGACACAGATTGTGTTCCACAAAATTTTGATGTGATTTTGTTTGCCACATACAAAACAAAAGCGTACTCCTCTTATGAACTGAGTAAGATTATAAATAAACTCCTACATTCCATAACGGCAACATAGGTGTTATAGCTCATAAATTGTAAGGTACTTATACGTTCTTTAAGAGTTATAAAATGAAATTGGCTAAAACGGAAAACGTTTTTATTACGCTTATTAGAGGATATCAAAGATATCTATCCCCTCTTATGCGTCCTTCATGCATTTATAGCCCTACCTGCTCTGAATATGCATGCGAAGCACTTAAAAAGTATGGATGTTTAAAAGGAAGTTATTTAGCTCTTCGCCGTATTTTACGTTGTCACCCTTTTCATAAGGGAGGATTTGATCCAGTGCCCTAAACAGTTACGGAGGACGTATGTGGGATTGGTTTATAGGAATATTAACTCAAATTCTTGAGCTTTTACAATCGCTCTGTGGCGATTGGGGTTTGGCAGTTATTATATTAACTTTAATTATACGTGTGTTGTTGATACCGCTTATGACCAAATCAACAGAATCCTCTGCTCAAATGCAGGTACTACAACCAAAAATGCAAGAGATTAAAGACAAATATGCCGATGATCCTGCGCGTATGAACGAAGAAATGCAAAAGTTTTATTCCGAGCATAAATTTAATATGCTTGGCGGATGTTTGCCAACACTTTTGCAAATGCCGATCTTCTTTGGTTTATTTACGGTTGCAAGCAAGATTCCGCAAGATGCTTCGTTCTTTAATATACTTCCCTCTATCTCATTATCTCCTCAAACAGTTTTTGAGCAGCAAGGTTTGTCGGGTGCGGCAATTTACATTCTTTTGGTTATTACCTTTAGTGTTATGACATTTATTCCAATGGTTATCACTTCTTCTGCATCGTCATCTCAACAGCGTTCTCAAACAATTACCATGGGCGCTGTAATGAGTGTTTTCATGCTTTGGTTTGGATGGACCGTACCTACTGCAGTCTTGCTGTATTACAACACTTCATCAGTTTGGCAAATTATTCAGCAAAAACTTGTTACTGATAGGGTTATGGCACGTGTTAAAAAAGAAACCGAAGAAAAAATGAAAAATCAGAGCGTCCAACCCGATGTTGTGAGAAAAGAAAAGAAAAATCGTCCTCATAAAAAGGGATAACCGTTAATATCACTAAGGAGAGTTTATGAGTACCGAGTCGCAATTTATGCCAGATAGTTTTGATTCACTGGATGAGTCTGATTCTCAGGTGAATCGCAGTGATTCTATGTTTAAAGATACTAAAGCTTCACTTGATGCATTTTTAGCTCAACAACGTGCGGATGGTTTCTTTTCTGAAATTACTTCAACTTCAAACCAGGAATATAAATCTTCCAAAGACGATAAGAAGCCTGTAAAACGTGAATTTTCCTCAGCCGCTCTCAAAGATCAACACACTGAGGATGAACGTATTGAATCCGAATATGTTCCAAGTGATAACCCTGTTATCAATGCAATTCACGATCATATGGTAGCTCGTGAGCCTTTGTCTGAAGAGGAAAAAGACTTTATTGCTTCTATTGTTGTAACACATCTTAAGTCTATTCTGGGATTTTTTGGTGAAACAAGTGTTTCTATAGATGAATACGAAAGCGAAACAAATTCTCTTATTTTTGATATATCTGGTGGTGATTTAGCAGTTCTTATAGGACGTCACGGCTTTACCCTAGAAGCGCTGCAAACCATTATTAATGCATTTGTAAGCAATGAACTTCATTTTTATTATCCAGTTACTATAGATGTTGAAGAATATAAGGTTCGCAGGAAAAAGAAAGTTGAAGCTATTGCCTTAGCCGCAGCCGCACGTGCACGTAATCGTCATGGCAAAGTTAGTCTGTCACCTATGAGTCCTGCTGAACGTAGACTGGTTCATATTGCACTTCTTGGTGATTCTTCTGTAGCAACACATTCCGAGGGCGTTGAGCCTCATCGTAGAGTTGTTGTTACCTATGTAAGAAAAAATAGGCAACGTTAAATTTTCTTGTATATGTTTTGAAAGAGCTGCAACTATATGTGTTGCAGCTCTTTTTTATTAGATGTAAAACTATGTTTGTTTGTTACAAACTTTTATATGGCTTGCGATAAGTGATTGACCATCATCTACAATAAGACTTATCTAAAGGGTATGAAGACTGCTTGAGATTTTGTATTTCATAATAAATAACATTTGGGTTAGCAGCTCATACTATTGTTCTGTTTGTTACAAAGAGAAATGATATATATGAAGGCTTCTAATACACAAACTAACATTACTTTACACGACATACCTCTACCCTATCGTGACTTCTTGGTAACAGACAACAGTTTATACAGTTTTAATCAGTCGTTTTTAGATAAAGAGGAATCTTTTTTTATTAATGTGCTCTGTTATTTAGCGGACACGTTTGGTATAAGTCTTACCAGCAGCGAGGCAGATGCGTTGTATAAGCACTTCTGTTCAATGCGTGAGTATAACAAAGTTACAAACTTGACACGTATTACTGATACATGGAATGCTCTTGTTCTACACTACCTTGATTCACTTTTGAATATGTTAGTTATGCAAGACCTTAACATTGATGTATGTAAACAAACTATTCTTGATCTAGGTACAGGAGCTGGGTTTCCAGGAATTCCTTTATCTATAAAGGTGCCAAAAAAACTTGTATTATGTGATTCTGTCGGAAAAAAGACAAAATTTCTTTCGCATTACATTGAAGAAAATCGTATTGATAGCCCTATTTATATTGAGAATAAGCGTGTTGAAGAACTTTCCCCTCAATATAATCAGCAGTTTACTTTGATTGTAACTAGAGCTGTTGCGCGTCTTTCTATTCTTCTTGAGTATGCTTCTCCCCTCTTGGATCATAGCGGTGTTCTCATTTGCTCTAAAGCACAGCTTACTGAAGAAGAGTTTCAACATGCAGTAAATATAGCTGCCACGTGTGGATTTAGATTTGTTTCACGTGAAACATTTGAGTTGCCACTTCACATGGGACATAGAGAATTTGTTGTATATCGTAAAGAAAATGAAGCAAAGATAAAACTTCCGAGAAATATTGGTGATGCTGTCCATAAACCGTTGTAAAATGTTTCACGTGAAACAATAATCGCTGAGAGGTGTTTAATGGAGACAGAAGCTCAAACGAAACAATATAGGGGTCATATTATCCCAATCATTAATCAAAAAGGTGGTGTAGGTAAATCTACAACTGCTATAAATCTCTCATCTTGTTTAGGTGAGCAAAAAAAACGTGTTTTGGTTATCGATTTAGACCCACAAGGAAATACAACATCTGGTTTTGGCATTGATAAAACCTCACTTGAAAAGGATATTTATAATGCATTGCTGGATAATACTCCTTTGGAAGAGTTAATTTATGAAACGCCTCAAAAAAATGTTTGGGTTATACCAGCTACAATCCAACTTGCAGGTGCTGAAATTGAGCTTGTGTCAAGTATAGCTCGTGAAAATATACTAAAAAGTTTGCTTGAACCCATTAGATATCAATACGATTATATTTTTATTGACTGTCCCCCATCACTTGGATTGCTTACCATTAATGCTCTGGTAGCAGCAGAAAACCTTCTCATTCCTATTCAATGTGAGTTTTATGCTCTTGAAGGAGTAAGTAAGCTTATTGAGTCGATGAAAATGATTAATTCGAGGCTTAATCCAACACTTGATGTTTTTGGAGTAGTAATGACAATGTACGATCCCCGTACTACGCTCTCAAAACAAGTGGTAAGTGAAGTAAGAAAGTATTTTGGTTCTAAGGTGTTTAAAACGATTATTCCCCGAAGTGTTAAATTATCCGAAGCCCCAAGTCACGGACTTCCAATTAATCTTTATGCACGTTTTAGCAAGGGGTCATTGGCATATCTTAAACTTGCAAAGGAAGTGAGCCGTCGTGGCTAAAAAATCTGGGTTGGGAAGAGGTCTTGAATCTCTTCTAACAAGTAGTGATACTGAGGCTGGAACTCCCAAGGAATCTGAGCTTATATCACTTGATAAAATCAAACCAAATAAGAATCAACCGAGAAAACATTTTGATCCAGTTCAACTACAAGAACTGGCGGATTCTATTAAGCAAAACGGTGTTTTACAGCCAATTTTAGTAAGGAAAAAAGGTTCAGCTTATGAGATTGTTGCAGGGGAGAGGCGTTTTCAGGCGGCAAAACAGGCTGGTCTAAAAGAAATACCAGTATGTGTTCGTAATATTTCAGACGACGAAATTTTCAAACTTGCCTTAATCGAAAATCTGCAACGAGCAGACCTTAACCCTCTTGAAGAAGCTTTAGGCTATAAAAAACTTATTAAGCAACTTAAAGTGACACAAGAAGAACTGAGTAGGGTGTTATCAAAGTCGCGTTCGGCTATAAGCAATACTATGCGTTTGCTCGATTTACCTCAAGAAATTCAAAATTTGCTTGGTGATATGCTTATAAGTGCTGGACACGCTCGGGCATTATTGAGTATTCCTCAAGAAGAAGCACAAATAAAACTTGCAAAGAAGATAGTGGAAGAGCATTTATCGGTAAGAGAGACAGAAAAACTTGCTCCATTGTTTTCTGGCGCTACGTTAGATAAAAAACCTCGTACTGTGTTACCACAAGAATATAAGCGCGCTGCTCGCCAATTACATATTGCCCTTGGTGCCAAAGTTAAAGTTAAACAATCTGGTACCAAACATAGGATTGAAATTGAGTTTGCAGATAATGACGACTTAATGAGGCTTGTTAAGCGTATACAATCAGGTTCGTTAGAGGAATAAAGTCTTTACAATAATGATAAAACGGACGCCCGCCTTGTAAGAGACGGGCGTTTTGTTAGAAATAGTAATGAAACAAAATTTAAAATTGTTTCATCTAAGCATTTACACAATTATATGCGTTTCTTTCCTACTACTTTTTGTTTAAGTTGGCCACATGCAGCATCTATATCTGCGCCACGTGAATGACGAATAGTTGCCTCGACACCAAAACGTTTAAGTGTTTTAACAAAATGTTCAGCACGTTTTTCGCTTGTTGGTAAAAAGGGAGAATCATCTATCTTATTAAGTTGAATGAGATTGACATGTGCAAGCGTTCCAGCGCAAAAATCGCAGAGTGCCGCAAGTTCTTCATCAGTATCATTAACACCTTTTATCAGTGCATATTCATAGGTTGGACGTCTGCCTGTTGCTTCTACATATAAATTCATCGTGTCGTGTAAGTGCTGCAGATTAAACCGTTTAACGCCAGGCATAAGATAATCTCTGGTAGATTGCACGGCGGAATGCAGAGAAACAGCTAAGGTAAACTGTTCTTTTTCGTGAGAAAACTTTATGATGTTCGGCAGTATTCCACAGGTAGAAATAGTAAGATGTCGAGCTCCTACACCTAGGCCGTCAGCTGAGTTCATCATTTTAAGTGCAAATATGCTTGCGTTATAATTAGTAAGCGGTTCGCCTTGTCCCATAAGGACTGCGCTAGCAACGCGCATTTGGAAATCGTCTTGTATGAATAGAGCTTGTTCGTAAATTTCATAACCCGTAAGCGAACGAGTAAGACCAGCTTTACCTGTTGCGCAAAACACACAGCCTATAGCGCATCCCGCTTGCGTTGAAACACATATCGCAAGCTTGTTTTTAGTTGGCATACCCACACATTCTGCCATAACACCATCTTGAAAGCGTAAAAGATACTTTCTGCTGCCATCTTGCGAAACCTGCTTACTAACGAGGGCGGGGGAGTATAAAGCAAATTTTTCCTTGAGCTGAAGGCGCAACTTTTTAGACAGATTTGTCATATCATCAAAAGAGCGTGCGTTCTTTTGCCACAACCACGCCTCAATTTGTTTAACTCTAAACGCAGGTTCGCCCATAGATGTAAGTGCATAGGTTAGCTGATCATGGTTCAAGCTTCTAATCTCGACCTTTTGTGACGCTTCTTGTTTACACAAAGCAGCCGTGTGGGCCGCATTTATGCAACTACAACTTGGTTGTCGCGTTGATGTATGAATATTTGAACTATCCTCATTACCTGCGTCTAATGCCAGTTGCTGTGGATTCTTTTGTGTCTCCTTGTACAGAGAACGTACCTCATCGGCGATAGCCGTACGGTCTACTTTGATTTTACTGTCTTGATTGTTCATATGCCTACGGTGAGCCTCTCTCATAAGTGATAAATGTTGTATGCTTATACCACTTAACTACGTTGTAAATGTATGTTTTTATTCTACCCAAATCACAGGCATGTAAGGAGACGGTTATGCAGAAAACTGATGTAACACATTATCGCGTTGCAGTGTTGGCAGGTGGTTGGTCTGACGAAGCTCAGATATCACTCCAATCTGGCACCGAATGTGTAAAAGCTCTTAAAGAAGCTGGTTTTACAACAGTTGAAATGTTTGACGTTAAAGACCTTTCTTTTATTCAACGACTTGCTGCGCATGAATTTGATATTGCTTTTGTTGCTATGCACGGCCGCTATGGTGAAGACGGTTGTATTCAAGGTTTGTTGGAAATTCTTCATATTCCTTATACGTGCTCTGGAGTATTGGCATCTGCTATGGGAACTGCAAAAGATATCGCTAAACTAGCATACGAAAACGCAGGTATTCCTACTCCAAAAGATGCGTGTCTTGCTTCAGATGACGAGATTGATGAAAACGTAGTACAGCGTATTATTGATAACTTAGGATTGCCGTTATTTGTAAAACCCACGGACAACGGTTCGAGTTTTGGTGTATTTAAAGTTGAAGAACAAAAAGACCTTGCAGGCGCAATTAAGGAAGCACAAAAAACAGGAACACATGTTCTTATAGAGCAAGCTATTGTTGGTACCGAGATAACGGTTCCCGTTATTGGAAACCATCATCCTCATGCACTGCCTATTGTTGAAATTGTGTTTAACGCTCCGTTTTATGATATACAAGCAAAAGCCGAGCCTGCAGCTCTTCACCATGTTATACCTGCACGTTTGGATAAAGATGTATACGCTCGCGCTCAAGAACTTGCCGAGCAAGCTCATGTGGCACTTGGTTGTCGTGGTGTTTCGCGTACCGATTTTATTGTTGACAAAAATGGTGTGCCGTATGCTTTGGAAACTAATATTATTCCAGGGATGACTGAGCGTAGTTTAATTCCTGATTCTGCAGCACATGAAGGCATGGGATTTCCTGAGCTTTGTAAGCGCTTGGTAGAATATGCATTAGAAAAATAATCCAGCGAATTTGGGTGACTGACGTGGAACAAGACAATCAACAACGGCAAGATTTTGAGATGAGAGTCAATGAATTTTTGCCTTTGGATATTCATCCTCATATTCGTAAAAGATATACAACGCTTATGGAGCGCGCATCTTTATATGATTTTGGCTGCCTAGAATCCGACATTGTGGCGCTTGACACCGAAACAACAGGGCTTTCGCATAAAAATGATCAGCTTACCCAAATTGCTGCCGTAAAGCTTGAAGAGGGGAGTGTGGTTGATGAGTTTACAACATTTGTAAATCCATCTCGTCCTATACCGCATAATATTGAAAAACTTACCAACATTTACAGCGTTGATGTGGAACACGCCCCAACTCCCCAAACTGCGGTTGCGCGTCTTGCTGATTTTGTTGAACTTGATCCTATTCTTGCTCACAACGCAAGCTTCGATAGAGCCTTTATTGAAGCCGCACAAAACGATACCTGTGTAAGTGATACTTGGATCGATACGCTGGCGCTTTCTCGCATAGCGTTTCCTGCGTTGACCTCGCACAAACTGCAGGATTTAGCGTATATCTTTGGCTGTGAAAGCGTTACTCATCGTGCAAACGACGATTGTACTGCCTTAGCAGGTGTGTGGCATTATATTTTGGCAGGTATTTGCGACATACCTCAAGGGATTTTAACAACATTAGTAGAAGCGCATAACGAGGTTAACTGGCCGTATAGATTCATTTTTTCGTATATTCTTCACGAAGTGCTCCCAGAAAACAGCGACGCTCCTTTTGTGTATAGTTTAGCTGTTGAGAATACATCTGTTGGTATGTCAAATACGGGCACGATTTCCGAAATTAGACGAGATCTTTTTAACACGCATACCTATACGTTTCAACAGGAGCATGCAAATCAAGATAAAACGGTTGATGAAACTCAAACAAAGCATGATTTTTCGTCTACGGGCTGTGTGGCTCAGATGTTTTTATCGCAAAATTACGAAGTGCGTCCAACACAACAAGAAATGGCTGTACGCGTAACGAGCTTACAAAATAGCGGTCAATGCGGCGTTTTAGAGGTTGGAACTGGTGTAGGTAAAAGTCTTGCATATCTACTTCCTTCGGTTTCTCGTGCGGTACAAAATGATATACAAATAGGAGTTGCTACCAAAACCAACGCGCTTGCAGAGCAGCTTATCAAAAAGGAATTGCCTCATTTACATGCGGTTTATCCCAAAGACTTTTCATATCTTATTGTGAAAGGTGCTGAACACTATCCCTATCTTGAAGGGATTGACACGCTCTTGCGAGAAGAATTTGATACTTCGCAATTCAAAGATATTAGATTTTCCTCGTCAAAAATTAAGGCTGAAATTCTTACTACGGCGGCTCTTATATACAGTGCTTGTTGCGAATTAGTTGATGTTGATGTAGATAGCTTGGGTATTAGGTGGAACATGATTCCTAAAGGGGATTTTGTTGCGTCACATCACACAGGCTCAAGCCGCACTTTGTCTACTTGTGCACCGCATTATATGTTAAGCGAGTTGCGCGAAAGAACTCAACATGCACATCTTGTGGTTACCAACCATGCATTACTTGCAACTGATATCGCGTTGGGGCATGTATTATTTCCGCTTGTTTCCAATTGGATTGTGGATGAGGCTCATGGATTTGCTGATCAAGTTCGCGATCAATGGGCACAAGAGTTGTCTCAAGACGCCTTTTACGATCTGTTTTATACATTAGGTGGTATAAAAACTGGCTTGTTAGGCGACGCGTTTTCCAGCTCGTCTAACAGCGAGCAAAAACCTCTTTTGCAAAAACTTATTTCAAAAGCGTCTGTGTTGGTGGCGCAGTTGCATGTTAAAAACGAAGATTTATTCGATTCTCTTAATGCTGTTACGCTTGATGACCGATATCGCTTTTCTCGTGGCGCGCATACACATATGATTCAGCGTGTAGACAACTCTATTGTTTCTCAAGATGCATGGAATGCGTTTTTAGACAAAATGAGCGAGTTTGCTAAAACATTCGATACGCTCGAGGCGGTGCTTACTCAACTTTGTAAGGTAATTTCAAGTGAAGCATCTCAGCATCGTGATTCTGATTTTAAGCGTGTATGTGCTTATGTTGCCTCGTATCTTGAGGTAATGACTCGTCTGACTCAAGGTTTGGAAGATGGGTTTGTATATACGGTTGAGCGAGTAAAGCAAAAGAAAGTATATCAGACCTATTTAAGGGAAACGTGTCTTGATATTGGAAAGCGCCTGTACACCGATTGGTATTTAGGTGCGCAAAGTGTGCTATATACCTCTGCAACGCTATCGATTGAACAATCATTTGAGTACTTTAATCATTTGGTTGGACTTGACAGGCTTAACAGCGAGCGTGTAGAAACCAAAACGCTTCCTTCGCCATTTGATTACGAGAGTCATATGGGGGTTATTGTTCCTAATAACCTTGTGTTGCCACAGCATGAAAAATATATTCAGCACCTATCTAACCTGCTCTTTGATATTCATGTAGCCATGAATGGCTCGGTGCTAACGCTTTTTACCAATCGTCGTGAGATGGAGGCTGTAAGTTCAAAGCTCGCGCCGCGCCTTGAAAGCCATGGTCTAACACTGCTTGAACAGCTTCCCACAACATCGGCGCAGCAAATTATGCGTGGATTCAAAAAGGATACAACAGCGTCACTGGTAGCACTCAAGTCGTTTTGGGAGGGTATCGACGCGCCTGGAGATACATTACGCTGTGTTGTAATTCCTCGACTTCCGTTTTTGCCACCAACCGATCCTATAGTTGAAGCGCTTACCGAACGCGACTCATCTACCTGGTGGAATTATGTGTTGCCTCGTGCAATTACCGAAATTCGTCAAGCAGCTGGGCGGCTTATTAGAACGCAACATGACAGTGGACTGGTGATTATTGCTGATACGCGCGTTTTAAGCAAGGCATATGGAAAACACGTGCTTCACGCTTTACCAAATGCACACCATCAGGAAATATCCTGTGAGAACATGAAGTCGTACATACAGATGTGGCGAAAAGCTCACGAAGAATAAACTTGTGTTCTTTACATTCTTGGCGTTGCGTAGTGTTAAGTGTTACGCGATGTTTTGCTCTTTTAAAGAACTCGACGTTGCAAGAAGCTTATCCGCATATGCCTTTACCTGCTGAGAGAAGTTTATATTGCTTGTGCACACGCTATCGGCGCAAGCGCACATACGTTGTATAAGCCACGAGCTTGAAAACAGACGATACGATATTTTGATAACACCATCTAGTTCTTGCGGTTTCTTTGGTGAGTTTGGCCACCATAGTTTTTGTAGAATACCAGGATTAGTAACGAAAAAGTCTATCAAATCTGTAGTTTCATGAGTGACGTGCAGAGTTGTGGAGTGTAAATCTGTAAGGTTTTTACAGGACGTAGAGGGGAGTTCTGTAATAGTATGCATGTTTTTGCATTTAAATATCCGTATTGCATGCTTGTCCAAATCATATGCTTGAATATACCATGCTTGATCACGCCGTTGTAATTCAAGCGGTATTGCACGACGTTGATGAGATGAAGTTTGAGTTTGGTTGGGTAAAGTGTCAAACTGCTGAGACTCATTCATCGTGCGGTAACACGAGAGATTTGACTTTACGTAGCTAAATTGAATAACACACTGATTGCGTAACGCGCGAGTAATGACTGACAACTCTTGCGCCATGCTCGCACCCTGCTGCGCCTGTTCTTTACATTTGCGCACTTCAGAGGCTCGTGAACCGTTGTGAGCACTCTTTACAACATTCGTTTGTAAGAAGGTTAAAAACTCATCTTTGTTTGCAAAGCCCTGCAGAGTTAGCGCTTCGGTAAGTGCTTTGGTTTCGGCCATCGTCAAACGCATGCTTCGTCCTTTAATACCATATGAATCATAATGTGGATCATAAAGCGTTACGCTTTGAATAGGCGTATCTTCATAGGAATCATTATCTGTTGCACAAGAGCTTGCAGCACTTGAATTATTGTTGGCAGTGCTAGGATTTTTTGTATCTACATAGGTGAGAGTTAGACCAGGAAATTGTGTGTCGCCACCCAGCATAAGCAACAACTGCAATATTTTTTGCGCCTGATCGCGTTTGCAATGAGTAATTTGCATAATTTGATCTTCGGTAAGTGTATCTCCATTGTGCTGAAGCCTTCCCACAAGAGAAATGAGAAGCTTAATAAGGGATTTTGTGTCTTTTCGTCCGCGCAGATGTTGTGATGTAGCTTTGTTGTCAGCTGATGAAGGCGCCTGCTTTATAGTATTAGGTTGCTCAACATAAAAATTTTCCGTGCAGTGCAGAAGTTTTTTCCATGCAGTATGTAATGCTGATGGTGCAAGGGGAATACAGTTGTTTTCGATAGCCCAGCGCACCGTAAGATCAATATTTGAAACCTGTGTTTTCCATAACGCAACATGCTGTGGTGCAGCTGCTTGTTGCGCCGTGGTGGTTGTTTGTTTACTCTCGCAAAACTGTGCTGGATGTAAGTGCATATGACATGCTTCGCGCACTTCTTTGGGACAGCTATTCAGAATAGCAAACGTTGCTTCTAAGGGGTTATTTCCCAGTTGATAGGGCATAACACGATAATCAAGCGATGAAAAATCTTGAGGTGGTGTGTAAGTTTTTGAAGTGAGCGTAACTTTTACAAATCGATCTAAACGAAACACACGAATGTGCTTATGAGCACAGGTTTCAGACGATGATGGTTTGCCGTGTTTTTCGTTTTGTTTTTCGGCAACAAAATAGGTATGCTCGTGAAATCCAAAAGTGCCAAGCATTGCAAGCGTATAAGAGCGTGTCTCTCCACTTTGTACGGTATAGGTACAGCTCACGCAGTGATGCGTACTCAGCGCCTGAATTAGGACGGCAAGTATAGTTTGTTTCGTTTGCTCGTTTGTACACATATCTACAGGAAAAGATGGTGCCTTCTTAGCAATGGGTAAGGTTGATATATGCGGTTGGGAGTCCAATTTTATAAGCGCGCTTTTCAATTCATCTCGCCATGCAAACGAATTATCAAGTGTAAGTGGCTCACATAGAACGCGTAGTGCTTGCATGAAAACTGGTGAAAACTTATGGATAATAAAACTCTTTTTCTCGTCAACCTGCCATGATATACATGGTTTTCCTTGTTGTAGGTCTGCGTGTTTCATAAAAACAAAGCCACAAGATTCAAGGCGAGCTATATCACGTTTAAGCGCTTTAACTTGGGATTCTCTTTTTTCGATTGCAGTGTAAAACATCGACAAAAGACGATCTTCGCTTACGCTTGAGGCATTGTTCATAAAGTAGGTTGCCAGTGCAACAATCCGTCGAACGGCATAATCGTTTTCGGTAAACATATACATCACTGCCTTGTACATTTGCTGCTAAAGCCTTGTGGGTCGATCAGAATCTACGGTATCAGTATACAAAACTCAATCAAATCATGACATGAGCGAATTATGAGAATGTCTTTTGTAACAAATTCTATATTTTGCGTGCGTAAAGAGGAAATTTGTGGCAAACTTATACATAACTGTATGTGGAAGAAAAACACACGTATCTTTATAAAAGGAATGCGTGGCTTGCATAAAAGAAAGTAAGTTATTTATTCCATATGCGTTAAAGAAAACGGCTTACAGCAAAACAAAGGATATACGTATGGCAGATATTCGTACATATCTTGATTATTTAAATGAATCCATTGAAATTGCTCCAACCAATAGCCAGGAAGAGCTTGATGCCGCTGAGCTTATAGAAAAACTCATGCGCGACCATAATCTTGAGCTACATCGCCAAGATGTTGTTTCGCACGGCTGGGGAATAGTTGTGCATGATAGTCTGTATATTGTCTTGTTTATTGGCATGCTTATTTCTGGTTTTACGGGTACATTTGTGAGTTATTTCGGCTTTATCGTATGTCTTGCGGCAACGGTTTTGCTTGTGCTAGAAAAGCTTCATATTTTTGAAATTAGTTCGTTTGGTCCACTTGCACAAAGTCAAAACATTATCGGCGTACATCGTGCAACGGGTCCTTTGGTTATGAAGGGCAATAGGCCTATTGTTGTGGTTGCACATTACGATACTCCCAACGAAGACATTCTTTCCAAGCCGCAATTTGCACCGTATCAGGCACGTCTTAAAAAATTAGTATATTCTGCCGTGTTGTTTACCATGTTTTGTGCGCTGGTACAAGTTGCGCTTTTCTTGCCGTTTTTAAATGATATTATCCGTCGTGCGTTTTGGCTCTTGGGCGTTTTAAGCGCGTTTTCATTTTTAGCTTTGGGCGTGAATAGCGTTTATAAAAAGTTTGCGTCATGTACCGAAGGTGCAAACAGCAATAAAAGCTCTTTAGCAGCAATGATGGATGTTATGAATACTGTTCGTCCAGAAGATGATGAAGCAAGTAGATGGGGTTATGTTCATCCTCAAAAAACGTTTAGCGAAGTTGAGGATATGCCTCAAGAAAACGACACGAGTTTTATTCCTGCATTAGATAGCAAAGACGCGAACGCAACCGAGGAACTTGGTCAAAGATCTTCGCAATCTACAGAAGAACGTATAACAAAGACCGATAAAATCAATGCAGTTGAGGTTGCGCCTGCTGATAAATCTAGTGATGTTGGTGCACCTCAAATGCAGAATTTGGATGCATCAGAAGATCAAGGTATTGAGCTGCGCAAAGATCCTTTAGATATGCCGTCTGAGGTAGATAATACTGGTAACGTGGCACAAAGCGTTGATGAATACGCGGCTACACAAGATTCTTTGGATACGCCCATGGATACCAAACAGGCAGATGCTACCAAAGCTGCAGTTTCATCTGAGAATCAAGATAATGCAACAGAAAAGAGCGTTGAAGCACCAGAGGTTAGGAATGTAGACAAAACAGTTTCTGGCGAGCCGTCTGAACCTAAAGTTATTGGATATGATGTTGAAGACGGTGTTGTGCGCCGTGGCAAAGACACTTTGCTAAAACTAGATTTGCTTCCACAAGACTGTGAAGTTGAATATACGGTGGGGCTTCAATATGAAAAAACACAGCCAAAAACTCCTTCACCTCAGAAGTTTGAAGTTTTGCACAATAACGCTGTTTTACCTCAAGAAGAAATGTCTTCGACACCAGATGCGAACGATGAAAAAGACGCTTTACGCAATGATGCGCAAACAGAACAGAGAAATACGCGTGGGGCTCGTACAAGCTCACGCGACGATTTTGTAGCGCCTACCTTTGAAGAAGACTATCCGCTTGCTGAGTGGAAGGCAGTATCAGACAACGCTGCGTCTTTGTTACAGTCTTCTGATGGCGAATCTAAGGATGATCAGCAAGAGCAGAATCAAGAATCTGAACACAGTGTTGATAAAGACGCTAAAGACGGTGAAGATGGTGCCGTACCGAGTGATTCTGAGTCGGCTCATGACGATCAACAAGAGGTAGCAGAAAAAACCGAATCGCTTGATGCTGCAAAAGACGAACAACAGGCATCTGATAAGGCGCAAACTTCTGAAGAAGAAAAGCCCCTGTCTGCCGAAGAGGCCATTATCTCTCAAATTCATCAGGAAGTTCAGGCGAGAACGCAGCGTGATGACGTGCAAGTAGCTGATGCTTCGCAGATTCTTAAAGACGAGCAAAATGCGTTAGGCGGTGCTGCTATGGTGCGTCGTGCGGCGCTGTTTGATCTTCCAGATCCGCGTGAGCAGGTACAAGATCCATTTGTGTCTGAAGATAGTGAATCAAATACCGATCACTTATCTGATCGTGATGCTCTTGGACAAAAATCACTCGATTCTCATGTTAACGAGAAAACCATTGCGTTTACACCTCAAGAAACACCAGCTGTTCAAGTGTCTCATGATGCTGTGAATTCAACTTCTGATAATTCTTCATCTTCTGATAAACCGGAGGCATCCAATGCGCCTTCGAAGAAAAAGCGCACTTTAGGACTTTTTGGTAGAAAGAAAAAAGAAGCAGCTGATAAAGATTCAATGAGTTCGTGGTTGGGCGTTGACGATAGCTTTGACGCTAAGAAAGATGGTCGTCAGATTGGTTCGTGGGATAACTTTGTACACGAGGAAGATAATAGTAACCAAGCTTCTTCTCATCCAAAGTCGTGGAAAGGTGGCGCAACAACACGAGTTGGCCTGCGCGTTCATGATGGTATAAAGGGTACGCAGCCACAAGACTTGCCAAGCGTTGATGATGTAGAGGCTCATACCACAACCGCCAACGAATCAGAAGATCATACGTTGAGTTTGAAACATAATCCATTTGTCCAAGGTGGCATCGTTGATGCGGGTGTTGCTCCTGCGGCTTCTGGCAATGAAGACACAGTACATTCTGACGCGCGCTCATCAGACGCTGTAAGTGATGAAAACATTCCAGAAAAAACTGCATTATGGGAAGACGCTAAAAAAGATGCAGTGAAGTCAACTTCAAGCAAACTTAAGCAAAAAGACAAGCCTGTGTCATCTGATGAACAAATTCAAGAATTGAAAGACGCTGTGTTGTCGATGGGTTCAGATGAGCTATTATGTCACGACATTTGGTTTGTAGCGCTTGGTGCTTCTGAAAATAATCATGCAGGCATGAAGCAATTCTTGTCTGAATACCGTCGCGAAATTCGTGGTGCTTTTCTTATCAACCTTGATTGTGTAGGAGCAGGTTCTCTTACGGTGTTAACGGCAGAAGATCCGTATAACACGCGTCGAGCAGATAGAAGAATTACGCGTCTGCTCTCTAAAATTGCCGAAGATCTGCACATTCAGCTGCAAAAGAGAACATACGATTACGGTCGAACTGACGCAACGCCAGCTATGCATGCGTCTGTGAGATCTGCCACTATTATGGGTTGTGACGAAAATGGACTTCCTGCGCTTGCTCATACACAAGCCGATGTTGCTCATATGATAGATGCAAAGCAGGTAAAACAAGTAGCACAAATGGTGTGTGAACTTATTCGTCGCGCATAATATAAACTTTATATCGCGTGTGCATATGATACAATGTAGTGCGCACCTTTGCTAAGAGGCGCTCTATTGCGCGGGCATCGCCAAGAGGTAAGGCAATGGCTTCCCAAGCCATCATTCGCGGGTTCGAATCCCGTTGCCCGCTCCAGATAATAAAACGCTCTTGCTGAAACTTTCAGCAAGAGCGTATTTTGTATGATTGACTCTGATTTGGGGTTTTAACGTTAAGCCCATTGATTAAGCTTATATAAACGCCTTATACAACAGCCTTATCCAAACGCCTCAAACAGCTATTTTGTTCTTCTAAGTAAATGATTTGCAAGGCGATTAGCGATAAATTGTACAAGCTGAACAAGTACAATCATGATGATTACGCAAGTCCAGGTGACGTAGGGATTAAACTTTTGATATCCATAAGCAATAGCAAAGTTACCAAGACCGCCACCACCGATATATCCAGCCATTGCGCTCATATCTAGCACGCCTATGAACAAGAACGCATAACTTAAAATGAGCGGAGCCAGAGCTTCGGGTATAAGAACGGTTTTGACGATTCCCCATTTAGATACGCCCATCGATCGTGCGGCTTCGATAACACCAGAATCTACTGAAAGAAGATTTTGCTCCACCAAACGTGATGACGCAACAGAACACGCAACAATCATGGGGCATATAGCTGCTGCTGTTCCAATGGAGGTTCCAATAAGCGCAATAGTTACTGGTTGGATGGCTGCTAAAAATATGATAAACGGAATAGGGCGTATAAGATTTATGCAAACATCAACAATGTTATATACCGCAACATTTTCAAATAAGCTACCTTTACGGCATCCCCATAATACAACGCCTACAGCAATACCGATGATACCGCCTGCAACGAGGGTAATTGCAACAATCTGCAGCGTTTCAATAAGTGCTCGTATAAATTCGCCATCTGCAACATAGGATGAAAAATCCATCCATGCGGCAGAATTTAGCGTGCTTGCCTGTGTAACCCACAAATGATTGAGAAATTGAGAAGACATAATAACCTCTTTTACGTAGCTTAGCTATTAGTTGGCGTCTGTAGTGGTGTTGCTATATGCACTACAGCGTTTTTCGTCCAAAGTTTGATAGGCTTCATATGCCTTAGACCAGGGTACGGGATGTTCTGCCGAACCAAAATCAACAATGGTGTTTTCGCGTGCCAGATCGGATATATACTCATCCATGCGCGAGGAATCACCGTAAAGTTCATAGGTAAATGTTCCTAACGACTTGTCTCCTATCATTTTTACGCCACCGCACAAAATAGCATTGGTAATACTTCTGTGTGTGAGCATTGCTGAAATGTGATCTCCTGATGAGGCAATGCCATTGAGAGCGTCTGCATCGCGCATGATAACGCTTATAAGGCGTCCTGGATGCTGCGTACGCAGAACCTCAAGTTCTTCTTTGGTGGGTGCACAATCAACAGCTGCGCGCACAAAATTTTGTGTAATTGACGTTTGCGGACGTGCAAAAATCTTAAAAGCCGGACCTTGCTCAACAATGCGTGCTGTTTCCATAACGGCTACATGTTTAGCAATTTTTGCAACAACGTCCATTTGATGCGTGATAAGTACAACGGTAATCCCAAGCTCGGCATTTACGCGCTTAAGTAAATTAAGCACTTCTTGCGTTGTCTTGGGATCAAGTGCACTTGTTGCCTCGTCTGCAAGTAAGATTTTTGGCTGCAGCGCTAGCGCTCGCGCAATACCGACGCGCTGTTTTTGTCCACCAGACAGCTGCGAAGGATATGCATGTGCATATTCACTAAGACCAACATAATCTAGCAGCTTTGCAACGCGTCGTTCTTGAAAATCGCGACGCCAACGATCTTGCGCCAAAGGATATGCAATATTTTGCGCAACTGTTTTAGATGAAAATAAATTAAACTGCTGAAAAATCATGCCAATTTTTTGGCGGAAGGGGCGAAGTTGTGTTTCGCTTAAGTGTGTAATGTCTTTATCAAAGACAGAAATGTTACCGCTATCCACTTTTTCAAGACCATTAATAAGGCGCACCAACGTAGACTTTCCTGCACCCGAATATCCGATAATACCCATGATATCGCCTGTTTCGACTGAGAGCGATACATCTTCAAGCGCCGTGTGGGTATACTTTGACTTTCCGCCTTGAGTAAAGGTTTTATGAGCGTGATTGATTGAAATAATAGGGTTTTCCATAGTTACCTCTATACCTGCAAGGCTCACCCATAGCATATGGGTGAGCCGCATATGACGTTATTGAAATTACACACGCATATCTATTGTACTTACTTTAGATACAAGTTTGCGAGGTTATTTTGCAAGGTTTGTAACAAGTTGAACCTGTTGTAACGCTGAACTTGTTGTAACAAGTTAAACCTCGCGTATGCGTATTATTTGGTCTGTGCTTCTTTGATGCGCTGCTCTAAGTCGGCAAGATCTTGTTTCAACAGGTCTGCGGGGTCATCGTTAACAATAACTTGACCTTGCATGTGCTCGATAACTGCGTCTGAGACTTCCTTATCGTGCCAAATTTCGGTAACCTTTTTGAACACAGGGTTGTTTTCGTCTTCTTTACGTGCAACCCATACGTTGATATAAGGTCTTGATGAAGGCGAATCTGCACTATCGGCAAAAATGGCATCCTGAGGATTTAAGCCAGCGTCTTTGGTAAACGTATTGTTAATTACAGCTGCTGCAACAGAAGGATCTTGAAGAGAAGTTGCCACTTTTGCTGCTTCAACAGGAACAACACGAACTTTAGAAGCCGCTTCGTCCACGTCTTTTGGTGTAACGAGGGCATTCCACTCGCCTTTAAGCTTGATAAGACCACAAGCACTTAAAACGCCCAACGCACGAGCTTGGTTGGTTTCGTCGTTAGGAAGCGTGATTTGCGATCCTGCTGGAATGTCGGCAGGCTTCTGGTATGTTTTTGAATACAAGCCCAAAGGAACAACAGCGTCGCCAGCAATTGGTTGAAGATCCTGGTTGTTTTTAACATTGTAATTTGCTAAATAAAGCGTGTGCTGGAACAAGTTAAGATCAAGGCTTCCTTGTGCAAGGGCTGGGTTTGCCGAAGTGTAGTCAGAAAAATTCTTGAGCTCAACCGCAATGCCAGCTTCTTCACATTTTTTCAAAAAGACTTTCCACTGTGGATCATTGGAGCCAACGGTACCTATGATAACAGGATTGTTCTTGGTTCCTTTTTCGGCTGCTTGCGCGCTCTTGGTGCTTTGATGCAGATAAATACCGCCGCCAACAAGAGCTACTGCTATAAGTCCAAGGCCGCCTAAAATGAATGTTCTACGCGAGGTGTCTGTACGCACAACATCATTTATATCATCGTCAAATAAGCTTTGGGCACTTTGTTTTGAGTCACTTTCGTTTGAGGTGCACATGCTCTGGCTCTTCTTATCTTGCATGGAACTCTGCACACTTTGCTGGTTGTGACTGTTGGTATCTTTTATCTGAGCCATAAACGCCTCCTCAAATTACGTGACTACGTATGTAGCCAGTTGGTCAGATGGTGAACTATGCAAAATAAAACTCATGTTCATATTGAATTTCCTTTGCATATGTTCACACGATAGCTTTGTAAACTACGTTGGTAAGCATAATACACACAATTTCTTACGAAACAAAGTAAAAACGTAAATTTCTGAGAATTATGTACATATTTCGCAACAAATTAATAGTTTCTACATAAGTGCTCATTCGTAAGTGACTTGGGTACAAATTGCGCCAAAATTAACGCACTTTCCTTATGAAATTTGTGATTTGCCTGGTATATCGTGTGTATATAATTTGTGTACTCATGATTTTAAAACTGAGCAACACCTGTTAAATCGTCTGAAGGCAGAGATTGTTGGATATCAACCTTATTCCACCTATCTTCAGAAAAATCTTGAGGCGTATTTTTCGATTGATAAACTTTATGTTCTACATTGCGATACGAGCCATCAAAGCGCGCATATAAATCAGATGTGTAGGTAGATCCTTTAACACTGGTAACGGCGCATGTATCGTCTTTTTTATTGGTGGACAGGTAATACGTATCGCCTAAAGAAGGTGAAAATTCAAACACGTGCGCTGGCTGCGCAATCTTTTTACCTTCGGCAAAGCATAGCGCGATACTAAATGTTTTGGGATCGGTTCCTGGCTCATCTGAGCCAATAAGAATAAGGTCATCTACTTTATCCGAGCTTGCATCGCGAACAAGGTAGCGATAATACTTAAACGAAGATCCGTCTTTCTTTTTGAGGTACGTTGCAGGGTGCTTCAATGCTTCTGCATAAACGTTGTGAACATCAGTTTGTTGGCGTTTATCTGGAGCTTGGGACGTATCTGCATTTGTATTGGGGGATTTGCTGTTTGGTTGTTCATCAGATGTCATTTGTGTACCTGCTTTATTGGTGTTGGTTGATGATGTCATAAAAGTATAGAGCCCCCAAGCTGCACCCATTACAGCTACACCAATAATAAAAGCAAGAACAACACGCAGAGTGCTGTGAGATTGTTGTGCTGAGTTGTGCCCTTGATCTGATGAAGGGCGGTGCGCTGTGTTTGAGCCGTATTGCGGCATATGTGCTCCTTAAACTACTGGTACGTTCATAGTAATGGTAACGGTAAAGAACGGCTTTTAAAAGCATCAAACGGCAAACGGTTTATGAGAAAAGCGCTGTATTCGGCTATGTCTATGGTTGTATGGCGTGAGCAGCGCCTATACAACGCGCTGCACCTTAAAGATGGTTTAGTTGGTGTTCAGGTGATGTCTAATCGTGCACACTGCTTCTGAACGGCTGCACGTGAATGATTGCATGTGCCCACTACCAAAGCGAACATATGGAATTATCTCCATAATTGAAGGTTTTTTGAGATTTTCGATGTAATTACAGTTGGTTTGTAAGAAAATAGTTGAGCTTACTTGAGGTCATGGTATGATCGTTACAGAGTTTGTTGTCTATGAATGGTAGACATTTTGGGTCGTTAGCTCAGTTGGTAGAGCAGGGGACTTTTAATCCCAAGGTCGTGGGTTCGATTCCCACACGACCCACCACCTTTTTTCTCTCTTTTTACCCTATTTTACCAGCGCAAATGCAAACATTTTAATACGTAAATATTCATCAAGTGCGCTAAGTGTTGCAAAGTGTAAAAAAGCGTGTTTAACTGGTGTGACAGATTTTGCCCGATAAGCCAAAAAATTCTCATGCAATTAACACGCAATAATAAATTTAAGCAAATGAGCGTTCAGGCTGGGCTTCGTTACTTATTTATTGCCGCTTATTTAATATTTTTTGTTTTTATTTTTAGAACATATATCGTTGGTATACTTAACACGTACATTATTTTACAAGGGCTTGGTAAGAAAGGTTCTCTTATGATAGACCGTTATACTCAACCTGCTATGGGGCATATTTTTTCTCTTGAAAACAAATATAACGTCTGGAAAGAAATAGAAGTATGTGCCTGTGAAGCACAAGCAGAATTAGGGCTTATCGGCATTACCAAAGACGAGGCGGCGTGGATTCGTGCTCATGCGGCTTGTAATAAAGAAGAGATTGACGCTCTTGAAGCGCAGGTAAACCATGATGTTATTGCCTTTCTTACTAATATGGCGTCCTATATTGATAAAGATGTTCCTGCAGATGCCCCACATCCCAGTCGTTGGGTGCACTTTGGTATGACCAGCACCGACCTGGGTGATACGGCTTTATGTTATATGCTTTCGCAAGCGCTTGATATTCTAAAAGACGATGTTACTCGTTTGGGTGAAATTTGTAAGCGCCGCGCGTTTGAAGAAAAATCAACGTTGTGCGTAGGGCGTACCCACGGTATTCATGCCGAGCCCATGACCTTTGGTATGAAATTTGCAAGCTGGGCTCAAGAGCTTAAACGCGATTTAAACCGTCTCAACAATGCGCAGGAAAGCGTGTCGTACGGAGCTATTTCGGGCGCTGTTGGTACGTATTCTTCGATAGATCCACGCGTTGAACAAATGGTGTGCGAAAAACTGCATCTTAAAGTAGATCCGCTTTCTACGCAGGTTATTAGCCGTGATCACCATGCATATGTTGCAAGTGTTTTGGCGGTTTGCGCCGCAACCTGTGAGCGTATTGCTACCGAAATTCGCGGATTACAAAAAACGGATACGCTTGAGGTTGAAGAGCCGTTTAAGAAAAAACAAAAAGGTTCAAGCGCCATGCCTCACAAGCGAAATCCTATTACCGCAGAAAAAGTTTGTGGTCTGGCTCGTGTTGTTAAGGCAAACGCGCAGGTAGCTTATGATAATGTTGCGCTGTGGCACGAGCGCGACATCAGCCACTCTTCAAATGAGCGTGTAGCACTTGCCGATAGCTTTATTGCACTTGACCATATGTTCACCTGCTTAATTCGTATTGTTGATGGGTTTGTTTTGTACCCCAAACGCATGTTGGCAAATCTCAACAAAACGCGCGGTCTTATTTATTCGTCCAAAGTTTTGCTTGCCCTGGTAGATACGGGTATGACGCGTGAGGACGCGTATCTAATTGTTCAATCTTGTGCAATGAAAACATGGAAAGAAATTCAAGAGTGTGAGCAAGGCACGTCGTTTAAGGAAAAGCTCAAAGCAGATCCCGCTTGTGTTTTGTCTGACGATGAATTAGATACCATTTTTGATCCGCAACAATTTTTAACACACACCTCTATTGTGTTTGATCGCTTGCAAGCGCTTGATTTCACATGTGCTTGTCATGAAAAAACCAGCGGTGAATAACGTAACAATAACTTAAGGGATTAGCTTTTATGGCACAAGTTTTTGGTCATCAAACAAAGGGCAGTGTAGAACATGCGTCTGCGCAAAAGCCGCGCGCTCTGTTTTCACGCCGCGCTTTTTTTCGCGCAACGTGTGCAACAGCGGCTTCTAGTGCACTGGCGTGTATTGCGCTATCTGCAGGAGGGTGTAAGCATCGCGCCGTGGATGATCCGCAAAGCCCCGTGGTTGTGGATGACGCCCAAGCGGAATATATCATTGATCCTCAAACAAACGAAAGCAAATATTCGGCTGTTGATTTTAACCTTAAACAAACAGGAAATTGGGAGTTGCCGTTAGGAAACATGTTGTATCCTTCGGACGGCGTATGGATTGCGGCTACAACTGCTGGAACTTCTGCAACGCCTGCTATTAAAGCGTCGGCATTCAATACAAAAACTGCTCGGCTTGTTCAAGTGCTTGAACAACCCTATGGCAAGAACTCAACAAATTGCGTTATTTACGATGTTCGCATGTCGGATAAGGTGTTTGTATGGCTTGAGTTTGATATCGTTACGCGTGACTGGACACTGTATGCCTCGGCGTTTGCCGACGGAAAATTGCATGGTCAGGTCAGTGAACTTTGGAAAGCGGATGCCGATTATCTTCCTGCACAGTTTTGTGTTCACGAAAACTATGTTGTATGGCAAGTATCTCCCTCACCGCAAGGATCTCGTGCAAAAGAAAATTCCTATTGTTATTTATGGAAATTGGGCGATGATAAAGCGGCTTCGGTTGTAGAATCGCTTTCGCGTTTTGCATGTGCACCCACCTTTTCTAAAGACTTGGTGGTCATTGTTCCTAAAGTTAAAACAAAGTCAGCGCCGCTGTATGTTATGCGCGTTTATTCGTTGACCGATTCTATGGAAAAGCAACAAGACGAGCTGTTTTTGCCGCCTTCTGTGGCACCTCTATACGCAACGTATATTAACTCGCTTTTTGCGTTTTCCATTGAAGCAAATCACCAAAGCGGGGGTTTGCTGGGAAAAATGGGAACATATATAGGTTCTCGCGATAAGGGGTTTGTCGTAGTGCCTCGTGAGCCATCTGCCCCCGTTGTTGGAAACAATAATACATTTATTGTGCGGAGTAAGGCTTCGTATTTTGTAGTTGACACTGCTCAAAAAAGTTACTCCATTTTGGCCGCTTCTAACCGCTGCACCGATTATGGTGAATATCCTGCGTGCACAGGTGAGCAAAACAGCGTGGTAACATATGCAACTATTAAGGATAAAACAACCGGATATCCTAAAAATGTTTTAGTAAGGCAATTTAGAGTGTAGAATAGTGCTGTTAGAAGTTTATTTTGATGTTAAACTACTATCAGAACCATTGTTTGACGATAAACATTAAAGGAGGCTGTATATGGCTTCAGATGAGAAACGTATTCTTTTAGTAGAAGACGAAAAAACCATTCGCGATGCTGTTGCCGCGTATCTTGAGCGCGAAGGCTACTTTGTGCGTAGTGTTGGCGACGGTCAAAGCGCGCTTGAAGAGTTTGAAAAACATTCCTTTGACCTGATTATTTTGGATCTTATGCTTCCTAAGCTTTCTGGTGAGCGTGTATGTCGTGCGGTGCGTGAGACATCTAATGTACCCATTATTATGCTTACTGCAAAAGGCGAGGTAGAAGATCGTATTATTGGCCTTGAATTAGGCGCAGACGACTACCTTATTAAGCCGTTTTCACCACGCGAGCTGGTTGCACGTGTTCGCGCGTTGCTCAGACGTGCTCACACCGAATCAGAGCCTGCACTTGAGGTTCTTGATTTTGGCCAGCTTGTCATTGATATTTCGGGTCATAAAGTATTGGTTGAGAATAAAGAAATCGACTTAACAGCGTCAGAATTTAAGCTCTTAACCACACTTGCTCGTTTTCCTGGTCGTGTTTATACACGCATGGAGCTTGTTGAAAAAGTTTTGGGCTACGATTTTGAAGGCTACGAGCGCACTATAGACTCTCATGTTAAAAACCTTCGCGCAAAATTGGGCGATGACCCACGTAATCCGCGTTGGCTGTATACCGTTCATGGTGTTGGATATCGTTTTGAAGCTCCGCAATCTCAAGATGCGCCGTCACATCAAGAATAGACGTTTGCACGCGTGCACATGTTAAAAGCATGTGCACGAGTTATATAAAGAGCTGTTATAAGCTATTGGGTGGTGTGGATATAGCGTAGATGAGTTTTTCGGAATATAGGTGATTGTATCAGTGAAAAACAAACCATCAATAACGTCGTATGTAAAGCTTGAAGAACAAATGTATGACAATCTTAAAGAAGACGGTCAAGGTGCCTCTAAGGTGTCTTTTAATACCATGTCTCATACTCCGTATAGGGTTCGTCCTTCTGAAACAGTAACGGGTCGCTTGACCATATATTTTGCCCTCACCGCTTTTATGACCGCTGTTATTCTTTCAATTGTTTTGGCGGTTGTGTGGGAAGACCAATTTCAAACATATACACGACGCGGTATGCAACACATGGCGCAAAAAATTGCGCTTTCGCTTGGAAAGCAATACAGTGTTTCTGGTGGTTGGAAATCTACGTTTATACGCAGTTCGTCTTTAACGTTTCCCGTTCCTTCAGACGTTGGTATAGAAATTGTAGATGCCCACGGGCAGCTTATTTATGGAAATGTACCTGCTAGTTCTTATGCGCGCGATAATGCGGATCACATTGAAATTGTTGATTCTAAAAGCGATAAAAGCAATTCAGCTTCTGAGGTAGGGGGACCTCCCGAGGGAGAGCGTGCAACGGCTACTGCAGATATTGTTGACAATAGTGGCGAATATGTGGGCAACGTGAGGTTGTGGGCATTTGGCTCGGAAACGCTTATTACTAAAAGTGATGATGTGTTTAGGAAAAACTCCTATGGAGCTATTCTTGCAGCTGCGGTCATTGCAATTTTGTTGGCGTGTGCTTTGTCGTATGCTGCGTCGCATGTATTTGTAAAACCAATTAAAAAAATTACGTCCACTGCAGCGCAGATTCGCAACGGTGACCTTACGGCGCGCACCAATTTAACAGGTGATGACGAGATTGGACGTTTGGGCGAAACGTTTGATTCAATGGCGTCTGAGTTAGAGCGCGATATTAAGTTTGAGCACCGCCTTACTTCTGACGTGGCGCACGAGCTTCGCACGCCGCTTATGGCAATGCTTGCAACGGTTGAGGGCATGCAAGATGGTGTCCTTCCTGCTGATAATGAGCATTATGAGACAGTTGCACAAGAAGTAAGACGCTTGTCTCGTTTGGTGGACGCAATGCTAAGGCTTTCTCGTATCGAAAACGGTACTCGTGCTCTTAAAATTGAAAAATCTGACGCAGTGTATATGGTTAAAAGTCTTGTTTCTATGCAAGAACAGCTTTTTGCTGAACGCAATTTGCGCCTCAAGTTTGATGACAAAATCCCTGAACACGAATGCATGATTGAGATGGACAGCGATCTTATTAGAGAAGCCATCACCAATATTATGTCTAATGCCATGCGTTATACCCCAGCAGGTGGCTGGGTTATTGTAAGCATTAGTAAATCGCGTAACGAAGTGTTGATTTCTGTTCGTGATACTGGTATTGGTATTGCAAAAGAAGACATACCACGTGTTTTTGCTCGATTTTGGCGTTCGGATGCAAGTCGTGGCCGCGTTTCTGGCGGTTTGGGTATTGGTCTTGCGCTTACCAAAGAGATTATCGATAAACACAATGGCCGCATAGCAGTAGAGTCAACGCTTGGCAAAGGCACAACATTTACACTTGCTATTCCATGTGAGCACAAGGCACAGCAAACAGCTTAAATGCCAAGCTCTTTTCTCTTATATGTATGCATGCTTGAATAAATTGCGTTATTATTTTCATAGTTATGGGGCAGTGCTTGTACTTTTTAGGTACAATCATATGTGTTCATGGTCTTAAAACACAAAATGAAGTGCGGATGAGGTTTTTATGTCAATTAAAGAAACAATTACCAATGCAATGGACGAGGCACGCGATGCAGGTTCGCTTCCATCTTGGTTAGCAGGAGACAAAACAAGTGCCAAACCAACAAAATCCAAAAAGGACGATGAGAAAAAGGGTGCACTGAAGGCCTCTCTTGCTCAGGCAAAGCCAGCAAAGGAAAAGGCGTATGGTGTCAGAGACGCTCACAGCGTAAAACAAACTCATCAAAAAACTGCCGTAGAAAAGCGTGCACAACGTCGCGCAGAGCGTGATGAACGTGATAGAAGGGTTGCGGTATCTCGTATTTTGCTTAATCAAGATCCTGTGTATCGTAAGCGTCAAAACATTTTGTGGATTACGCTGTTCACAGGACTTGTTTGTATTGCCTTGTCATGGGTTATAAATTATTACAATCCGCAAGCCATGTATCAAATGGATCGCATAGAAGGCATTGCAGAAGTTGTGCTCCTTGTTTTGGCGTATGCGCTGGTAATTTTGGGATTTATTTATGATTTAAAATTTGTAAAACCATTTAGAAACGCTGTTGATAGAAAAGTAAGTGCGCTGACTTCAAAAAAGGTGTATCAGTTGCTTGATAAAGATGCAGATAACATTGAGCATCAGCACGCAAATAAGGCGTCTTTTATGAATAGGCTTAAGCGCACGTTTAAGAAATAATTGTAAGCACGCGCGCCGTGTCAAGCGCGCGGTGCATATGAGCATGATACAATACATGTATATGGCCTCGTAGCTCAGGGGATAGAGCACAAGTTTCCTAAACTTGGTGTCGTTGGTTCGAATCCAATCGGGGTCACCATTTAAGATTAAACCCAAGCGTGGTTGCTTGGGTTTTATTTTTGCGTATGTAGCGGTGGTGCCGCATGCGTTTGCGATGCTGCATGTGCACGCTCGCCAAGCGCCGCCATAAAAGTAACCATAAGTTAACCCCCTACTTACTTTCTTCATATTTGAGTTTACCGAGGTTTACCTGCGTTTCTATTGGTGCAGGTACACGCATTGCGCCCTCAAAAAGAAAAAATTCTTTTGTATTCTCAGAAAGTTTTGCTTGCTAAACGGTAATAAACAGCATAACGTAAAAGTAAGGCTTAGGCTAACTCGCGCTCACGAGTAGATGAGTAAACCTTGCCACGCGCGCATAAGTTTGCTGTATTACATCGATATGGCACCACATCGAGAGGGGCGAAAGTTTTGCCATATGTGGTGGAAAACTTAACGCGCGCTTTATACACAGGGCAATTGCCCAAAGAGGAAGGAAGTATCATGAAACACTCATCATTAGTTTTTGGAGCATTAGGTGTAGTAGCTACAGGCGTAGTTGCTGGTTTGGCACAATGTGGAGTTCTTCGTAAAGCTGCTGTTAAAGCAACTGTTGTGGGACTACAGGCAACAGATGTTTGCTCGCGCGAATTGCAAAATATTGTGGACGAGGCTCAAGATGTAAGCGCTGAAGCGCGTCGCGAGGCTCGTATTGATGCATGCGTTCGCCAGCGTTTGGCAAAACTTGAGCCGGGTATACGTAACGAGGTACGCGAACAGTTTGACAAGCAACAAGACACTGCAAATTAATTGCTTTTGTAGTGGTGTACCATGCAAATTAACATATGTTCAGATCAACCGCAGCGCCTGCGTTTGCGCTGTGATATGGGTTATATTTCGCTTGCCGAAGCACGTGGAATTTCATCTGAGCTGCTTGCGATAGATGGGGTTACCTCGGCACATGCACATATTCAAAATTGTGCATTTGTTATTCAGTACACCTCTAAACAAGCACGCTTAGATGTTTTAGCGTATTTTGGACAGCTTGACGTATTGAATATCCCGACAAAAGAAGAGGCCGCGCTTGACGCGCGGTCCGTGGAGTTTGAAGCGGCGGTTGAAAACAACAGATTTTATGTTGAGCTGGCTTTTTTGTTTGCGCGTAGATATGTAATTAAGCTTTTGCCCTTGCCACCAGCGGCGCTCTGTGCGTATGTGGTTATGAGAGCCTATGGGTTTATAAAGAAAGCTCTGCAAACGCTTCGCACTAAAAAACTGCAGGTTGAAGTCCTAGATGCTACGGTTATTGGCATTTCTATTTTCCGTAAAGAATATATAAGTGTTGCAACGATCATGTTTTTGCTCGACCTCAGTGACGCGGTGCAGCGCCATGTTTCGTATCGTTCTCGCCTTGCGCTTAAAAGCGGCATTATCACGCGCGCGCAGAAAGTTTGGAAGGTAATTGATAACGAAGACCGCTGTGTTGACCTCAATGAAGTTGTTAAAGGCGATGTGATTCATGTTTTGTCGGGAAGCGTGCTTCCTATAGACGGCGAAATTATCAAGGGCTTTGCCGATCTCAACGAATCGTCGCTCACCGGAGAATCGCGGCTTTCTCATAAAGAGACAGGTGCCAGCGTTTATGCAGGTACTGCGGTTGAAGATGGTGACATTTATGTTCGTGTGAATGCTGCTGCAGGTTCTGCGCGCATTGACGCTATCGTAGACATGGTTGAAGAGTCAACAGCGCTTAAAGCGCATTTGCAATCTAGGGCAGAACATCTCTCTGATGCTTTGGTGCCATACAGTTTTGCTGCATTTTTTGTTGTGTTGCTCTTAACGCGCAGGGTTTCTCAGGCGCTTAGTGTATTGATGGTAGATTATTCGTGTGCCATTAAACTTTCTACTCCTATTGCCATTGCTTCGGCTATGGAAGAGGCTTCTAGCTATGGAATTACCGTAAAAGGCGGCAAGTTCTTTGAGGCTCTCTCTGATATTGATACTGTAGTCTTTGATAAAACAGGAACGCTTACTAAAGCATTGCCGCAGCTGAGCCGCACTTTGAGCTTTACCGAGTTGAGCGAAGATGAAACTTTGCGCATAGCTGCATGCATAGAGGAACATTTTCCGCATAGCATTGCCAAGTCTATCACGCGTGCTGCAGAAGAGTTGAATCTTGATCATACCAAAGAGCTTCATACAAAAGTTGAATATGTAGTTGCACACGGTATTAAAACCCATGTGGGTGACGAAGAAGTGTGCATAGGTTCAGCGCGTTTTATCTTTGATGATTTGGGCGTGCGTAGGCCTCAAAACCTAACTTTGAGGTTGGCAGAACTTGAGCGCGAGCAAGGTTCTTTAGGAACGCTTATTTACATGTCGCGCGCCTCAGAGCTGGCGGCTGTGTTTAGCATTAAAGACCCTATCCGTGAGGACGCGCCTGCTATGATTGCGGCACTTAAAAGCGCTGGTATAAAACGTCTTGTTATGCTTACGGGGGACAGCGAAAAAACGGCTCGTGAGGTTGCTCAAACTTTAGGCATTGATGAATATCACGCCGAAATCTTACCCGAGGACAAGTCTGAATTCATTAAGCAATGCCAACGGGAAGGGCATCGTGTTGCTATGGTTGGCGACGGCATTAACGACTCTCCTGCCCTGGCCTGCGCTGATGTGTCAATTGCTATGTCCGATGCAAGTGATATTGCGCGCGCGGTTGCCGATGTTTCTATTCATAACACATCTCTTAATTCGCCAGTTATTGCGCATGAAATTTCAACATTGCTTATGCGTAGGATTCATGAAGACTTTTACGGTATTGTAGCTGTTAACACGTCTTTAATTGTTCTGGGTTTGCTTGGCTTAATTCCTGCGATTCATGCAGCGTACGTGCATAATGGCTTTACCTTTGCAGTGACATTAAGGAATACGTTGCCGCTGCTTAGAGATACGCAAGCTCGTGAAGTTCAAGACGACAGACGCCTAGGTATTGTTTAGTTGTTACAAAGCAAGTTGGCGCAGAAATACGATATCGCTATTTGGGAGTATCTGACACTATCCAAGCGCAAACAAAACGACCTAGACCAGGTGTTTAGGTCGTTTTTGTATTAAGCGTATGATCGCGACGTTGGACATACATGTATGTATACGTGATGCCTTGCCTTTACAAGGCGCGCCAAAACGCTTGCTGGTAATTTAGTATAAAATAACATAAGCACTCAAAAGCGAACATGCGCTCGGTTTCAAGGCGTGCTGCATATGGGGAAAATCACAAGACACCTGTCACAAAGGTTTGTGCTATGGCAAAGATATGTGTTATAGAAGACGATAATCAAATACGTTTAGAGCTTGTGCACCTTTTGCAGGCCAATGCGTATGAATGTTATGCACCTTGCAATTTTACTAATCCCGATGAACTTATGCACGAAATTGTATCGCCGTGCCCTGACTTACTGCTGTTGGATTTAGGGCTTCCTTCGGTAGATGGTAATGTGCTTGCGCGCGAGTTTCGCCAGAGTTCAACAGGTGCAATTATTGTGCTTACGTCTCGTAATTCGGAGCTTGACGAGCTTGTTTGTCTGTCAAGCGGAGCAGATGACTTCATCGCTAAGCCGTATAATCCTCAAATATTGCTTGCACACATTGCTTCGGTTTTGCGCCGTGTGATGCCCATGTCGGACAAGCAGGCATCGGTTCTTAGGTGTGGAACTATTGAGCTTAATTTAAAAACATGCACCGTAAGCGCGCATGGTAAAACAACTGAATTGAGTAAAAATGAGCTTAAGATCTTAACACTTCTGATTCAGCGTCAAACAGAGGTGGTAAGTCGCACGCAAATCCAAGAGGCGCTCTGGCAAAGCGATGAGTATGTCGATGATAACACGCTTACCGTAAATGTTTCTCATCTTCGCCAGCGTCTCGCATATATTGGTGAGCCTCACGCCGTGGTAACTCATCGAGGTCTTGGCTACTGTATTTTACCTTCAGTAAAGTAAGCGAGTAAGTTATGCATGTCTTTGGATATATACGCAGCAGAGCGTTTCTTCTTTTTACTATGGTTTTCACTGTTGTATTGATAAGCGTTATGCTCTATTTGCTAGGTATAACATGGGATTTAATTAATGTTTTGTTGTCTGGTATTTTGCTGTGTACTCTTTTTGGCGTGCTAGGGGATTATCTTTTGTATGCACGTCATTTGCAAGCCCTTAAGAATTTACAAATCCTGCCAAATACGCGTGTTTTGCTTGACGAGGATAATTTTAAGACGCTTTTACAGGAGCTTCCTCGCGAAATGCGTGATGCACTGGGGCATACGGTTTGGCTTGTGCATCAAGAAGTTAAAAATATGTCAGATGAGCTTTCAAATCAAAAAGAGTATACAGAATTATGGGTACACGAAATAAAAACGCCCCTTGCGGCAATAAAGTTATTGCTACAAAATAAAAATCGTGGTTTTGTTGAAGATACATCTTTTGAGGTTGACTGTATAGACCATCTTGTTGATCAGGCGCTTTATTACGCGCGGAGTAGCTCGGTTTCAAATGACTTCTTTATTAAGGAGATCAACCTTAAAACCGTGGTAGCACGTGCTCTGCAATCGTATGCAAAAACACTTATAGATGCTCGTATTGCTCCAAAGCTCATCAATCTTGATGTGGTGGTCGAAGCCGATGCAAAATGGCTTCAATTTATGATCGAGCAGATTTTCTCTAACGCTGCAAAATATCGAAAACCCAACGGCACAACTGCTGAACTTATAATTTCTGCTGAACACACACAAGGCGAAAACGGCGTATGGAACACACGTCTTTCTATTCAAGATGAGGGTATTGGCATTAGTGCCAGCGACAAAGAGCGCGTCTTTGACAGAGCGTTTACGGGCGAAAACGGAAGGCGCTCGGCAAAATCAACGGGCATGGGGCTGTATTTGGTTCGCAAACTTGCAAACAAAATGAATCTAAGTGTTGCGTTGGAGTCGCAGGTTGGACGCGGCACCTGCGTTTCTATTTATTTTAGCTCGTCACTCCATGATGTTTTGTAATAAGGTTCGTATGAGCAATTCTGTAACAGCGCTCTTATTCGCAATATCCCTGTTTATTCTCAAGGTGATAAAAACGTAAGAATACCGTAAGGTTCTTCTATGGTGATATGTGCCGCATTGTGAAATAGTAGGTAATCATCACCTACCACAATAAGGAGGAATAATGACCGCTCAACATGCCTTACATACCAAAGAGGCACGCACTGATGTGCACGGTATGTCTGCACACACACATTTCAGCAACATTTCTAAAGGAGCCAATGCCTCAAGTGCTGATTCTATGCTTGTTTGCACAAACGTAGAAAAATATTTTGGTACACGTACCAATATTACCAAAGCGCTTGCTGGTGTAAGTTTTACCATGAAGCAAGGCGAATTTGTTGGCGTAATGGGTCCTTCGGGATCGGGTAAAAGTACGTTGCTCAACTGCATTTCTACCATTGACAAACCTACACTTGGTACTATTACGGTAAACAACCAAGACGTCACGCGCTTGCGCGGCCGCCAGCTTGCCAGTTTTCGGCGCACGCAACTAGGGTTTATATTTCAGGATTCAAACCTTCTAGAAACGCTTACCGCTTACGAAAATATAGCTTTACCGTTATGTTTAAGCGCATGTTCTGTGCGCGTTATGGACGAGAAGGTTAAAAATCTGGCCAGTCTACTTAACATTGCCGATGTACTTAAAAAATATCCCAATCAGATGAGTGGAGGTCAGCGCCAACGCGTTGCTGCTGCGCGTGCCCTTATTTCTGATCCCGCAATTGTTTTAGCGGATGAGCCTACAGGTAGTCTTGATTCAAAAAATTCTCGTATTCTTCTGGAGTCTTTTGAGGAAATCAACCATAAACGTTCTGCAAGTATTCTTATGGTAACGCACGACCCGTTTTCGGCTTCGTATGCAAGCCGCATTATTTTTATTAAAGATGGGCGCGTGTTTAATGAGCTTGTTCGTGGCGAAAAATCGCGTCAAGCGTTCTTTAAGGAAATCATGGACGTTGTGTCGTATTTAGGAGGTAGTGATGCTGCTTTACATTAAGCTGGCATGGGGCAACCTCCGTCGCGCCTTAAAAGATTTTACTGTCTATTTTGTAACGCTGATGCTTTCGGTTTCTCTCTTTTATTCTTTTAATACGCTTACTAATCAGGCGTTTTTTGTAGAACTCAGCAGCTCAACATCACGTCTTGTGTTACGCATGGCAGAGCTAATAGCAGGGCTTTCGATATTTTTAATGATTGTTATTGGTATTCTTATTGTGTATGCCAATGTCTTTTTTATGCGTCGTCGTGTTCGTGAGTTTGCAACGTATCTGCTGCTTGGTATGAAAAAATCAAGGCTTGCGTTTGTGATTCTTATTGAAAATTTTATAGTCGGCATATGTGCACTTATAGTTGGTTTGCTTGTAGGCGTTGTTGTTTCTCAATTTTCTTCGCTTGCTGTTCTCAAGCTTTTTAATTCACCCGTTGAGCGGTTCCACTTTCTTTTGGTACCTCAAGCGATGATATTTACCGCCTGTATGTTTGGCGCGGTGTTTGTGCTTTCTACACTGTGCGCTACGTTTGTGATTTCGCGTACGAGGTTGTCTGTGCTGTTTCGCTCAAGTTTTGCGTCTGATCGTTTTAAGATCAAAAACCCATGGATTACCTTGGCGCTGTTTGTTGTATCGGTTCTTCTCATTGCTCAAGCCTATCGTATGTTTTCCTATGAAGTGCTCACAGTCAATGGCGGGGGAACCTTCTTATGCTGCACCGCATTGGTAGTGCTTGGAACAGCGCTTTTCTTTTATTCGGTTTCTACAGCGTTTACCCAAATTGCGCGCGCAATCAAACCTCTTTATTACCGAGGGCTTAACTTATATGTAGTACGTCAATTTGCCTCAAGAATTAATTCCTCTTGGATTTCTATGACCATGATCTGTGCAACTATTTTTATTGCGCTCTGCACACTTTCCATAGGCTTTACCGCAGTTGCTTCGATTCGTACTCAAGAATCTCTGATGGCTCCTACCGATTTTTTTGCAGATTTTATTTGCAAAGATGGGTATGAACCAGAACAAACAGATAAATTAGTGAGCCTTATGGCACAAGAGATTCCATCCTGGAATACAACTGTACGAGGAACTGCACAGCTTACCAGCTATACTTTGGGAGAAGCTGACAATGTATATACCATAGCAAACCTTATTTCAGACTGCGGTCTATCAAAAGAAAAAGCAATTGACAGCGCTCCTATAGATGTTGCTGTTAATCCCGTGTATTTTGTAGGATGTTCTGAATACAACAGGTTTAGAGCATTGGCTGGTCTTCAGCCCATTGAACTTGCCGACAATGAAGTGAGATTTGCGTCATATCCTGGCTTGGCAGATCAAACGGATAGTTTAGCTGCGTCGGGCAAGACATTTACGTTAGCAGATAAGTATCATAATGTACGCATAAAACCAAAGCTTAAACTCTCAGATCTTGCTGGTCTTTCCAGTAATCCGTGTTCACTCATTGTGCCAGATTCTTGGGTGCGCACTATGAAACCACAGCAAACGCGCCTTTTTGCCCAGTTCTATTCTAGTAGCAAAGAAATCAACGAGCAGTTTTCGCAAGAGCTTGCAGACAGCAACAAACATGCACAAGGGATTTTAGGACAAAATAACGCATACCATTTTCGTGCAGTGAATACCAGCTTGCGCTATGAAATTCTTGAAGCAGCGCTTGCCATTCGTGTAACGGGAACGTTTGTGGCGGTATATACAGGTATTATTCTGCTTATTATCTCGGCGGCCATTCTTTCTATTCAGCAGCTGAGCGAACTTTCGTATATGCGCGAAAGTTATACAAAGCTTCTTCAACTTGGAGCCACGCGCACGTCTTGCTCGGGTACTATTTTTACGCAGCTGGGTATATGGTTTATGCTTCCCTGCTCGCTTGCGATTTCTCATGCATTTTGTGTTATGAAAGAAATGGACGCCCTTTATCGTCTTATGAGTGCCGATGCCGAAGCAAAACAATGGCTTTTTATTACGGCTGGTATTGTTCTTGCTATCTATACACTGTATTTCCTTATGACCTTTGTTGTTATGCGCGCTTCAGTGTTAGGGAAGCAAACAAGATAGGGTGCGTTACGTCAGTGCCATGTTGGTGCATTGATACACATTTGAGCGCTGCAAACATTGCTATCGGCGGTTAGAAAGGTTACAAATATGCGGAGTATCCGTTGTGGATGCTCCGCATATGTTTGTCTATGCTGCTACGTATTAGTGTGAGTCGTTGATAAGTGGCAAGCCATCCGAAACCACAAGGGTTACCGTTTGTCCTTTCTTTGCTTTATCGGGGAAGGATATAACGGTATCTTTTTTCACCAGTGCATCTGGTTGACGTTTTACTCGTACAGTAAAGCCTGCGTCGGAGAGTTTTTGTGAGGCTTCGGTAGCGTCCATTCCTTTAGAGATAAGCGTTGACAGGCTTACCGTTGAAGGTGCCTTTGCAACCGTAATGGTAACGGTTGATTTCCGAGCAAGTTTACCTGTTGCGCTTTGCTTGGTAACAGTTCCCTCGGGTTTGTTGGATTCTTCTCGCTGTACCGATACATTAAATCCTGCGGCTTGAAGTGTAGATTGTGCCTCGTCCTCTGTTTTTCCTACCACGTTAGGAACATCGGCTTCGTCTGGACCTTTTGAAAGCTGATAGGTAATGGTGTCTCCTGCTTTAGCAGCAGTACCAGCAGCAGGGGTTTGGGCTGCAATTTTGCCCACTTCTACATCGTCGGAGTTAACGGAGTCACCAGCCTGACTTTTAAGACCAAGCTTCGACAAAATAGCCTCTGCTTCCGAAGGCGATTTTCCTTTAAGATCGGGAACCGTTACATCGGCTGCAGGTTCTGCTCCCTTTGAAACCACAATATTGATTTGTGTGCCCTTAGCAACTTTGTGACCTGCATCGGGGTCTTGGTCGATAACTTTTCCTTTTTCTACGGTTGACGAAAATTCCTCTTTCACCGTACCTCGCTGGAAGAAGTTAGAATTATCTATCTTCATTAAAGCTTCTTGTTGTGTGAGGTTAAGAAGATTTGGAACTTCTTGCGTTGCGCCTTGACCCATAAAATAGTTTACTAGGGCAACAATTATGGCAATGAGAACTAAAGCTCCACCTAAAACACCTGCAATTACTTTGTTTTTATGGCGTTTTTCATCTTCTTGCGCGCGTAGCTGTGCATGATGAGTTGCACTTTTTCTGTTCTGTGTTGCACTATTGGCAATATGCGGAAGTGCGGTAGTTGAATTAAGTGGCGAAACAGCATTTGCACCCATAACAGGCATTTGAGTTGTTGCGTTGTTAACCTCGGTCATTTTGCCTGCCAGATAGTCGCGCAATACTTTAAAGACTTCTTCGGCAGTTTGAAAACGATTTTTGGGATCTTTTTGCATGCACTTTAAGATAATGCGTTCGAGCGCTTGGTCAACGCGGGGGTTGCGAGCACTTGGCGGAACGGGTTGCTCGTTAACTTGTTTAAGCGCAACGCTAATAGCGTCGTCACCATCAAAGGGGACAACACCTGTTGCCGCTTCGTACATAACAATACCCAGCGAGTAAATATCGGTTGTAGGACCTAAAGGCTTACCTTGAGTTTGTTCAGGCGATACATAGTGCGCTGTACCAAGAACCGAGTTATCTGTGGTCAGGTGACTATTTTTTGCACGCGCAATACCAAAGTCCATGACTTTGATGTTGCCGTCGGGCTGAACCATGATATTTTGCGGTTTAATGTCACGGTGAATAATATCGTGACGATGTGCTACCGAAAGCGCTTGCGCAATTTGGGAGCCAATTTGAGCAACCTTTTTGCAATCGAGCGCTCCGTGTTTGCGAACGCCGCTTTTAAGGTCGGTACCGCGCAAGTATTCCATAGCAATGAAATACGTGTCATTATCTTTTCCCCAGTCGTACACCGAAACAATAAAAGGGCTTTGAAGTGCGGCAGCTGCTTGAGCCTCTTGCTTAAACCGTGCGGCAAACGATGGATCGGCAGCATATTGGGGTAGCATAGTTTTAATTGCAACAGGTCGTCCTAAGCGATTGTCAATGCCACGATAAACAATAGCCATACCGCCTGTTCCGATTTTATCTTGTATGATGTATCTTCCACCAAGAACTTTATCGGGCATTGTTACTCCAATCTGTTGTGTTTAATGTTGTTATAGGTAATGGTAGAAGCGCTTTATACGGCACATGCGCGCTTGTTTGCGTACACCTTGTTTGAGACGATTGGTGCGTGTGCCATTTGTTATGCACCATACACGGCAGGTGTGCTAAGCGTTTGTAACGCAGGTAAAGCAGGTAAAATCGTATCATTTTGCCGCTCCTAACGCTTGTATGTTTAGACATCCTGCAAGAATTTTTCCTGCAATAGCAGCAGCTTTGTTATGTACGTCTTGCTCAGAGGATCCCTCTACACATACCGAGATCGCAATAGTTGGTTTGTCAAAGGGTGCAAAGCCAATGAACAAAGAGTTTGACACCTGAGGCGAAACTTCGGCAGTACCTGTTTTACCTGCAACCTTTACACCTTTTACGCGTGCAGGTTGGCCTGTTCCTCGTTCTACAACATCGAGCATTGCTTCTTTAAGTTTGTCGGCTGTTTGCGCAGAGATTACCTGACCCAAAACCTTTGGTTGCGTTTTAGAAGTGCTGACGCCTTCTGAGGTGAGTAAATGATCAATTACAAATGGATTCATAACCACGCCGCCATTTGCAACAGCTGCAGCAATAACAGCATTTTGCATAACGGTGATTTGAGGACCAGCGGGGCTTGCGTGCATACCTACAGGCTGTCCGCATGCAGCCCAGGCGGTTTCCCATTCGGTCATTTCTGAAGGCTTAGGCATAAGCGAAGATGAAGTAGTAAAGTCTTGACCTAAAGATGATCCAAAGCCAAAGCCTTGTGCATAATTGACCAGTTTAGAAGCGCCTACCTGTGTTCCCAGCTGACCAAATGCTGTATTCGCCGAAAATCTAAGCGCATCTTTAAGTGTTATTTGTCCAAAGTCTTGATTTTTGTAATTAAAGTCTTGATTTTTGTAATTAGAGAGATCTCCGTTGCCAATCGTTATTTTTGCGGGTGCTGAAATTTTTGAATCAAGAGAAGATATTCCTGAGTCAAGAGCGGCAGCCAAAGTAACAACTTTGAAGGTAGAACCAGGTGCGTACAGCGTTTGTGTGCTTCTATCAAGTAATTGACCTTTGGTGCTTGAGTTGCTCATCACTTCGTCGAGATTATCGGGGTTAAAGGTTGGATTGGAAGCTTTTGCAAGAATTGCCCCCGTGGTTGGATTAAGCGCAACAACAGAGCCAGTGTATCCTTCCAGTGCTTTCTCAGCTACTTTTTGCATTTGAGAGTTTATCGTAAGTACTGCCGACGACCCTGGTTTTGCAGCTCCTGCCAAAGATAAGAGCACATCGTTAAGTGACGTATAGTTGCCGTTGTTAATGAGTGTATCGTTAAGACGTGCTTCTACACCCGACGTACCGTATCGAACGGAAGCATATCCCAAGGTATGAGCTGCAAGCGATCCTTCGGGGTGTTTGCGTACATATGATTTTCCATCGTTTTGTTTAACGCTTTCTGCCAGTGTAACGCCATCGGAGCTGATGATGGATCCACGTTTTATATTTGATGTTTTTGCAATGGTATGGTTGTTACCAGGCATCTTTTGGAATGTCTTTGCGCTAATAACTTGTATGTTCGTAAGGTTTGCAATCAGAAGCGCAAAAAGGATACAAAACGCGGTAACCAGCTTTACCAGCCTATTTCCAAGTGCAACTCTTCCTAGTATACCTGATTCGGGCGTATCGATCTTAAAACCACCTCGTACGTGCGCGCCATGCAACACGGATGCATGAGATGAATTTTCGTCTTCTTGCAACAGTATTGAAGAACTTTGCTCGCAAACGTTAATATCAGTGCTTCTGCCTGTGCCTTCGTCGCCTGCTTTAAGCAAAAGCGCAACAATTATAAAGCTTGCCAGTAAAGAGCTTCCTCCTTGGCTAATAAAAGGCAAAGTTACACCAGTAAGCGGTAAAAGTTTGGTAACGCCGCCAACAATGATAAAAGCCTGTATAACAAGCGAGGCAGTAAGTCCAGTTGCGGCAAATGCGGCAATATCTGATTTTGCACGAGCTGCCGTTGCAAGGCCTCGTATTGCCAGTACAACATAGGCAAGTAAAACGGCTGAACTTCCTAACAGGCCCATTTCTTCGCCAATTGCCGAAAAAATAAAGTCTGAGGCAACTACTGGAATAAGCGTTGCAAGACCGCGTCCAATACCGCTTCCTACCAAGCCACCATCTGCAAGTGAGTAGAGCGATTGCACTATTTGAAGGCCTTTGTTGCTAGGATCACTAAAAGGATTAAGCCAAATTTGTACGCGTGTTTGTACATGGCTGAACAGGTGATAACACAGGATTCCACCAAGTAGCAACAACGCAAGCGAGATAATGACATAGCTTACTCTGCCTGTGCAAACGTAGAGCATAACAACAAAGAACGCAAAGAACAACAACGCGCTTCCCAAGTCGCGCTCAAAGATGACAATTAACAGCGAGAGTCCCCACATTACCAAAAGCGGTGCCAACATGCGTGGCTGCGGGATTTTAAAGCGTCCAATATGAAGAGCAGAAGCAGAAAGTAATTCTCTATTTTTTGCTAAGTAGAAGGATAAAAAGAGAACGATAAGTACCTTAGCAAGTTCGCCCGGTTGAAATGAAAACGCGCCAAAACTGAGCCAAAGTTTTGATCCACCGCGCTCTGTTCCTATAAGCATAGGAATAAGCAAGCACATAATTCCAGCTGCCCCCAGCGTAAATTTATACGAGGAGAGCTTTTCTATGCCAGGCACCACAGCCAGTGTTACTACCAGTGCAACAACAGCTAAGAAGAGCCATAAAACCTGACTAATTGCTAGTTCGGGGGAAAGTCTGGTAACAAAAGCAATGCCTGTGCCTGATAAGAAAAAGACAATTGGCAAAATAACGGGATCGGCACCTGGTGCATAGATTCGGACAGCAAGATGAGACACGGCAAAAGCCGCAAACAAACCTAGCGGAACCGACAAAGAAAATACGGATAGTTCTACATGTGCATTCATAATATAGAGTGCGTAAAGAAGTGTGGTTGGAATAGCTGCTGCTATCAACAGCCCCAGCTCCATGGTTCGTCTTGTGTTGGCGTTCTGGCTCATTTGTTCACCTCACTTGTTGTCGTGGAGGATTTAGAATTGGTATCTTGAGTAGGCGAAGTGTCTTTTTGATCGTCTGCTTCGGGAGTTTTACTACCAGCAGATGTTCCTTCCGAGGCGCGCTGCTCTGCTATAGCGGCTGCGCTTTTTTCGGCGTCAATTTGATCACGATAATTTTCTACCACACTGCGTGCTTCTTGCTCGCTTCCTACGCGAACCCCTCCTTCGAGGTCTTTTTGCGTGGTAAGCGGTAGATCTTTTACTTCAACAGAGGTTGAACCCGACAGATGGGAGAGTTGTATGCCAAAAATCCTATTGTTTACCCCTTGATAAATTCCTACGGTTTTATTGTTTATGCCTAAATACCAAGATGTACTTACAACCATAAAACCCATGAACAAACACATAATAAGTGATAAAAGCGCACACACTCCTGCAAGGTACAGGCGCCTCATGTGCATGTGTTTGCTTTTTTGCGGTGCGCCGTCGTCTTTAATGTCTACGACAACTACCGTAACGTTATCAAGTCCTCCAGCTTCAAGAGCTGCAGCAACTAAATTATCTGCGCAGGATTGAGGATGTACGGCGCTAACTGCAAGCGACTCGATTTTTGCATCTTCTATCATAGATGAAAGACCATCCGAACAGATAATAATGCGGTCACCCGTGTTAATGTCAAGCTTAAAGTGATCGGCATACATGTCGGGATCAGAGCCAAGGGCGCGCGTAATAATGGAGCGTGATGGGTGCACGCGCGCTTCGTCAGCCGTAATCTCTCCTGCATCTACTAGCTCTTCTACATATGAGTGGTCGTGCGTAAGGCGAACAAGGGAGCCGTTGTGCAAAAGATAAATGCGAGAATCGCCTACATGAGCAATGGCTATTTTGTTGTTTTCTATTAAAGCGCACGAAGCGGTACAGCCCATGCCTGGTTTTCCATGTCCTTGCGCTGCCTGATTTATAATTTCGGTGTTTGCAGCCTCAACGCTTGCACCCAATAAAACATCGTTTGCACAATGAGGCGCTTGCTTTCCAATTGTTTCAACCGCAATAAAACTTGCCACTTCACCTGCGGCGTGACCGCCCATGCCGTCACATACTGCAAAAAGGGGAGGTTGAACCAAAAACGAGTCTTCGTTATGTTCGCGCACTAAACCAACGTCGGTGCGCGCGCCCCACATAAGGCGTGCGTTGGTCCCAGTCCTAGAATCGGTACCTTCTCTATTTTCTACCGAAATTGATTCGTGGCCAGGACTATTGGCAACTTTGACATGCGCAAGACGGGAAATTTTCTTTGCGTTTGCGCCAAAAAAATCTTCCAAATCTTTTCTTGATAAGGGAAAAGATCTCATCGGCGATTCACCTTCATGATGGTATCTCCAATTTGTATTTCATCGCCGTCGCGCAGTGCAACAGGTTCATCGATAGGGCATCCATTAACAAGGGTGCCATTCGTTGAGTGGAGATCTTCTAGTACCAATGCAGGGCCTTGCAGCGAAAAGCGCGCATGAGATGCCGAAACAAAGGGCTCGTCAATAACAATATCCGATGAAGGAGAGCGCCCGATAAGCACTGGTCCAAGCACGTCTATATGCAAGCCGCGCAGTTGTTTGCTGCCTTTCTCGCAATCAATATACCAAATCGCATCATCTGTTCTCTGTCGTCTAACAAGACCTATTCCTGTTTTCATAACTAAAAACAAAAACAGGTACAAGAACACGACTAATATGATTCGACCTGCAAATAATACGAGGTCAAACATGCTAGTTCTCCCTAAATTCCAAGTTAGTAAGCGCAAGCGTTATGATGTCACCGTTGCGCAAAACGCAACTGTCTACCGTCATGTTGTTTACCTGCGTTCCATTGGTTGAACCAAGATCTTGTATCAACCAATTTCTTCCGTTGTACGTTATTTGCGCGTGTCGACGTGAAATATTTGAATCGCGTAACACAATCTGTGCGTGCGAGCGTTCGCGTCCAATAACGGTTTGCGGCGCAAAGACCTCGTACGTCTCGCCTGTCTGATGATTGATAAGCAGCGAGGTAGGAGTTGTTGCTTCGGCGTAATTTTGCGCAGGTTGCGAGAACGAATCTCTTCTTTGCGTAGGAGCCATACCATCAGGAGCTGCAGGATAGGCGTTTTGTGCGTACCTATTGGAGTTTGCGTTGTCTGCTGCGGTTGCATGGCGACCCCAATTATCTGCGCGCGCATTAACTAAAGGCGTGTGCTGGACGTTTTGAGCTGCAGGCATAACGCTTACGGGAGGCGTGTTGATGGAAGCCGAGCCTATGGTAGCAAGGTTTGAAGGCAATACACTTAAACCTGCAGATAAATCGAGGTCTTGTCCGCCAATAAGCGGCGCAAAATCTCCTGCAGAAGTTTCGTCGGGAATAGCAACCACACCTCGTTTGTACGAATTTTGCGGATTAGCAGCTGCAACTTCGTTTTGCCGAGGCGTTGGCTTATATGCTGGTTTGCTTTGTGCGACGCGTGCTCCCTCATTGGGCACACTAGACAGAGCGTTAGGCGAGCTTACGGGCGGCTGAGGTGTTGCTTGCTCAGAAAAACGAGCGTTTCGCTGCCGAGCGCGTGGTGGATTAACCATTTTAACTTCACCGTGAAGCTGTTCTTGTGCAGCGCCACCAACGCCCAATGAGCCCGAAAGAAACGCGTCTTCTTCGGCGCGAAGGCGAGCAAGCGTGGACGCGTCTATGTTTTCGGCAAAGACGGCAAATTTTCCGCTTTTAAGACCGGGGTCAACCATAAAGCGAATGAGTGGCTTACCTGTAAAAACATAGGATTTTGACTGCGCTTTTGCTTCGATAAAAGCCGATATTTCGCTGATGAGCTTTACATACAAAGATCGCATGGTGGCGTCATCGGTGGGGGAAACCAATACGGTATAAAGTGCGGGAGCGGTATTGATCCCGTCTATCTCAAATGTTTCTGCTTCCATTTCGCGTGCCGCGCGTTTAGCAAGCTTTTTTATCGAAAACGGTGCGGTAAAGCCCTCGGAAGAGCTCCCGAATATGGTGTTCATTCTTTCTTCAAACGTTTTAATTAAGTTCATAGACATTCTCAATCTCCTCACCTGCAGGTTGTGAATCGTCTAACTTCATCACAATAAACATAAGGATACTTAAGCATAGCGCAAGAGCGATTCGTGTGATATCCACAATTGAGTATATACCGCAACTCTCCATGTCAATAATGGTATGCGATGTAATAAATGCATAGAGCATAAGCGCGCTTGCAGCAATTTGAACGGTATATCTAAGCCATGGGCTTTGGGTTTGTTGCAAAACGTATGCAGCAAGAGCCGTGCTTGCCACGCTTATACCAAGAGTCATAAGCGCTGGTTGTTGTATAAGATGAAACAGGTATGTGCAAACCTGTTGGGGATTGGACGCAGCCATGGTTGTCCAGCTTGTAAGATGAACGATGAGCCACAATGCAAAACAGTGTATACATGCAGGAAGTAGCTGCACATGAGAGGAAATAACTAGTGGAGTCATGAAGGGATTTTGCGTAGCAATTCCAATAAGCGCGCAGCTTGACACCCATGTATTTTTGCGCACGCATACGATGAGCCAGGCAAGACTTATGACAGCTAACACGATGGGGAGTAAGGCGCCAATGCCTGTTAGAAATTGTGGATGTAGTATAAGCGAAAATGCATATATAAGGCATATGATGCCTACTGCGCTAAACGGTATAAAGGCTGATAAAACGCCTATCGCGCAAGCACATGCCAAAAAAACTATCAAAGGAGTGCCGCCAAGACCTTGCGTCAAAAAGGAAATGCCTTCAAATGTACACGACGTGCACAGGTGAGCAAAAAACCGCACGATTCCTGCCAAAGGAACCCATGCACCACATATTCCGCATACGGCATTAAGCAACTTTTTTGCGCAAGGAAGCACACGAGGGTGGCGATACCCAAAAGGAAGCTTGTGCTTATCAAATTCTGTGGCGCACTCGTCTGTTTCAAGGGCTTGTTGTACCAGTTGCGCAATAGAGCGCTTGCCCTCTTTTTCGTCGCCTAATACGTCACCAATTTGGTGCGAGAGATTTTCTACATGTGCACATCTCAGCGATGGATTTGCAGTAAGCGCCGCCTTTAAGCTTTGATCAACAAGAGTTTGACTTACAGGAGCAAGATCGCTTGCGTAGTCGGAAAGCGACTTTTTAATTCCCTTTTCAATGAGCTTGCGCGATGCTTCTGCCGTGTTTGCCGCAAATGGACATGTGCCTGTAAGACACTGCCACATTACGGTTGCAAGCGAGAAGATATCGCTTCGCTCGTCTACCAAATCTCCCGATATTTGCTCACAAGACATATAACCCACGGTTCCTCCGCGCGCATCGCCATATCCAGTTGCCGAAGCAAGAGAGGCCATACCAAAATCGCAGAGTTTAACACAGCCGTTTTGGTCAAACATGATGTTTGACGGCTTAATGTCTAGATGAAGCACTCGATTTTTATGCGCGCATGCCAGAGCCGAACAAAGCGCTCGACACACATAACTTGCCTCGTCACCCGTGAGAGTGCCACCTTCGACGCGTCCAAGCAACTCTTGCAGCGTAAGACCGTCGATATACTCCATAACAAGATAGGCATACATACTATCGGTTTCAAAGTCATACACCGATACAATATTGGGATGCGAAAGCCTTGACGCGGCTCGTGCTTCTTGCAGCGCCTCTTGAATGGTTGAGCTTATGTGGTTATACGCGCCGTCTTGACTTGAAAAATCATCATATTCAGCGCCGCTAAAGAGTGGAATACGTTTAATTGCAACACGTCGTTGAAGACGTGTGTCCCACGAAATAAGAATATCGCCAAAGCCTCCCGTGGTACATTCGTCCATAACGCGATAACGACCTTGTAAAACACTGTTTTGGATTTGTTGGTCGTATGAAGTTTCGTAAGCGTCAGCTCTTTGCGAGAAATCCGAATCCGCAGCAGCGCTCGCGTTATGAAATGCACGGGATTGCTGTGGCGTATAGGCAGGTTGCGTGTAATGATTGTTACTCATAATGTGTCCTTTTGAACTTCGTTTTTGGTTGGCGTGACACATTGCTATGCATGTGATGTTATATTTTTTTCTTCAATACGCACATGCGTTATTGCATAAGTTTACCAAATTGGAGTAAAATTTCTACCCATGCGGGCGTGGCGGAATTGGCAGACGCGTATGCTTCAGGTGCATATGAGGGTTCCCTCGTGAAGGTTCAAGTCCTTTCGCCCGCACCACGATTTACTAAACAAATCTCCTAGTTGTGCAATTACGTGGTAGCTTTACGGGTTCTACGACTTCGTGTTTTTTGCACTCTACCTGTGTTTTACAGCCTCTATTTGTTGTCTTCTTCAAAATCGCTCCAACCACTTTCGTCATCAGAATCAAACAAATCCCAATCACCTTGTTGCTTTTTGTGGTTTTTAAAGCGCTGACGTGTTTTGATTTCAAGAAAAATAGAAATAAGGACAAAGAACACAATTCCGCCTAAAACAAGCACCAAAACGCCTTGTCGGCTTGCGAACAACCAGGTAAAAAAGTCATTTATTGCGTCCATATACATCCTTTCCCAAGGAGTGTGTAAATCTTTTATAGAACAAGTATATACTTTAGTGCGTATATATAGGTTATTATGCCTGAATGGCGTATAGTTAAACACATATTACGTACGAGTAGTTTAACAGTTTTTGTATAACAGTGCTTTGATGAGCAAAGTTGGTAACGCAAAAGGAGTAGCAATGCTTGATATCAGGTTTGTGAGGGAAAACCCCGACGTGGTAGATAAGTCGTGCGCATCGCGACAGAACGCACATTGGGATAGGGAACAATTTTTTAAACTTGATGAGTTACGCCGATCAACCATTGTAGAAGTTGAGCGTTTGCAAGCCGAGCGTAATAGTGCCTCAAAGCAAATTGGTAAGCTTATGCAAGAGGGCAAAAAAGACGAAGCGCAGGCTGCAAAAGAGCAGGTTGCGGCTGGTAAAGCTCGCATTGCCGAGCTAGAGGAACAGCGTACGTCTGTCGAAAAACAGCTTCATGATTTGGTGAGTGCAATCCCCAACATTCCTCATGAAAGCGTTCCTTATGGTAAAGACGATAGCGAAAACAAAGAAGTTCGCAAATGGGGAACTCCGCGCTCCTTTGACTTTGATGCAAAAGCTCACTGGGATTTGGGCACGCAAACCCACATGATCGATTTTGATCGTGGTGTAAAGCTTGCGGGTTCGCGTTTTTATGTGCTTGGTGGTTATGGTGCGCAAATGGAGCGCGCGCTCATCAATTTCTTTATCGACATGCACAACGAAGCAGGTTTTAAAGAGTGGTGGCCTCCTGTATTAACCAACTATGATTCGCTCTTTGGAACTGGCCAGCTCCCCAAGTTCGACGAAGACTTGTTCCATGTAAGCAACGACCTCTATCTTATTCCAACTGCCGAGGTTATGCTTACCAACCTGCATCGCGATGAAGTGCTTGACGCTTCACAGCTACCACTAAAATATACTGCCTTTACACCATGCTTTAGAGAAGAGGCTGGTTCTGCAGGTAGAGATACGCGCGGTATCATTCGTGTTCATGAATTTGATAAAGTTGAAATGGTAAAGTTTGCAAAGCCCGAGGACTCCATGAATCAGCTTGAGTCTATGGTTGCCGAGGCCGAGAAGTGCTTGCAGGTATTGGGACTTGCATATCGTGTCGTTTCGCTTTGTACGGGCGATATTGGTTTTTCTGCATGCAAGTGCTATGACCTTGAGGTTTGGCTTCCAAGCTACAACAATTACAAAGAAATTTCTTCGTGCTCAAATTGTTGGGATTTCCAAGCGCGTCGTGCAAATATAAAGTATCGTGATCCAAGTGAGTTTAAGGGTACACGCTATGTTCACACGCTTAACGGCTCTGGTTTGGCGGTAGGAAGATGCATGGCAGCTATTATGGAAAATTATCAAAACGCCGACGGATCTATTAGTGTGCCCGAGGCTTTGCAGCCGTATATGAGAGGGTTAAAAACCATTCCTGCGTGCTAGTCGTGCTCATTTGTGCGTGGATAAGTATAGAACATATGTTTGTTTTGTGTGATGGTGCTTCGGACAGTTTATGTGCTGTGCGGAGCACCTTTTTGTAACTTACATAATGAGTTAACATAAAAATGTAAATGTTGGTAATATTTGAGGAAACATTATGCGTCAAAATCAGGCTCACATGATCAAATCCTTCACGGCTTGGCGCGGTCTTGCCGTTCTTTTTGTATGCCTTTATCACTGGTTTCCTCATACCGTTCAAGGTGGCTATTTAGGCGTTATTATTTTTCTTACCTTATCGGGATACCTTGTAACAGATTCCTTTTTGTCCGAATTGGAACTGCATAAAAAGATTTCGATTATAAGATTTTATGTGCGGCGCATTAAGCGGCTCTATCCACCAATGATCTTGTTTATGCTGGTTGCTACCTTATGGGCAAACTTTTTAAACCATGATTTACTCTACAATTTCTCTGCAAGTGCATTTTCAACCCTGTTTGGTGTCAATAACTGGTGGCAGATTAGCCAAAATCTATCGTATTTTCAGCACTTTGCTCTACCCGATATGCTCACTCATATGTGGGCGTTAGCAGTTGAAATACAAATTTACTTGTTTTGGCCGTTTGTCGTGTGGGTCGTGGGCAAACTGGCTTCGCGCGCGCCTCGTCGTGCGCTGTTGAGAGTTTCCCTTATAGGTGCAGCAGTTTCTGCCGTATTGTTAGCCGTTATGTATCAGCTATCTATACATAATATTACGCGCGCTTACTATGGAAGTGATACACGCGTCTTTTCATTTTTGCTAGGGTCTGCGTTGGCGTGTCGTTTTAGCCGACAAACACTGGTTAATTGGTATCAGCGCGCTCGCACGTTAGACACATATAAAAGCCTATTGGCGTGCATTATTACAGCTTTGTGCATGATTTTTCTGGCTGGCGATACGTGGTTTGCGTATTATGGCGGAATGGTCTTGTTTAATGTAGTTCTTCTTGTGGCGATGGCAACGTCGGTTGATGAGTCTGGCCTTTCTGCGCGCCTGATTGGTAATCCCGTCCTTATGTATTTAGGCAAACGTAGCTATAGTCTTTATCTGTGGCAATATACCTTATGGGCATTTGGCAAAGCTGGTTTTAACCCTCCAGGAGTCTCTTATGGATCGGCAGTTATTATGCAAGCCGTTTTTCTGCTTATTTTGGCAGAGCTTACCTATCAGATAAGCGAAAAACACTTGATGGCTTTAGTTAACTGGTGCGCACCTTCTGCGTTGCATAAAAATCAAGCGCATAGTCGGGGAAAAATGCTTGTACTTTTGGCATTTTCGGCTCTTATCGCCTGCTTTGCGTGGACGTGCATACATGCGCCCGTTGGTGCGCCTGAAGACGTGCGCGAAATGCAAAGCCGTCTTGCTGATGATGACGACGAAAACGCGCGAACCACAACAAACGACACGCAGCAATCGGACGAGAATGCTTCGCAGCAGGAGGAAGAAGACGGTACTGCTGGTACGACGCCATATGAAAAACCTGACAACATAAATCAGTTTGATAAGGTTATTGCACAATATCCTGAACTTGGAATTACTAAAGAAGAGGCAACACTTGCGCACAACATTAAAATCTTTGCCGTGGGCGATTCGGTGCTTAAAATGTGTCGTAAACAATTGGGCAAAATTTTACCGAATATGACTATTGACGCAACGAATAGTCGTCAGATACCTGCAGGTTTAAACATTTTGCGTGAGCTAAAACACTCGGATAATTTCCCGGATGTTGTGTATTTTGCACTCGGTACCAACGGCATAATTAACAACGATATGCTCGACACCCTTTCAATCGAATTTAGTGATACCGATATATACATCAGCACCGTTGTGTCAAATGACTCGTACGAGCACGATGTAAATGATTACATCACACGAGCTGTTAAGCGCCACGATAATCTGCATCTTATTGATTGGCATCAATTTGCTAAGGACAAAACTGAGCTGTTTTATACTGATGGAACACACCCTAATATAGGTGGATCTGAGGTGTATGCCCAATTTGTCGCTAAAAGCATATTGCAGTCACAGCAAGAAAAAAGCTCATCGTAAAGAAGGGCTTCGGAGTGCCCTGTGAGCGCGTATTTTGCCAAAGTAAGTTAAACCACGTAGGAATATGCATGTGCGCATAATGTATGTGCCTGATAAAATAAGGAGCCTAGCACTGTCTTATTTGGGGCACTATTCCTCAATTTTTGTTCGATTAATTGCGCTGCGTATGTTATGCAGCGTTTGTGCTACGTTTTTATCATCAGACTTAAACATTACAGCACAAAAAAGCGTGTCCAAAATTACCAGTTGTGCAACGCGGCTTGCAAGCGATTCGCTTCGGTATCCGGTTTCTTCTGAGGCTGAGATAAACACAACATCGGCAAAACGTGTAATGGGCGTATTAAGGTAGCTTGTAATAAAAATAATAGGAACACGATTTTCGCGCAGTATGTCAGCAATCTGAAGGGTTGTTCTAGATAGACCCGAATGGCTAATAATAATTGCAACATCTTGCGCGGTTAAAAGCGAGGCTTGCATAATTTGAATGTGCTCGTCTAACGCGTTTTGACAATGCAGCGGTGAACGCAGGAACTTGTGATAGGCGTCTGCGGCCACAATGTTTGATCCACCGCAGCCAAAAAATGTAAGCGTGTGCGCGTTGTTAATGAGATTCAGTGCGCGCTTGAGATTGTTTTCATTAAGCAATGCCAGCGTGTTATGTAAAGAGGTTACACTTGAATCAAAAATGGTAGCAGCAATCGTTGCAAGGGAATCACGCGTTGTTATGTGCTCATGAACCGAAACCTCGGGGTCGTAGGCTTCGGTTAAGAGATCGTTTCTAAAATCACGGAACCCTTTATAGCCCATCTTTTGCGCAAATTTAAATATTGTTGAATCGGCAACCCCAAGTTTATCTGCTAATTCATGGATTGTCATATACGAGGTCTCTCGCACGTGGTGAAGAATAAACTGTGCAATAGCCTGTTCTTTTTCTGCGCACGAGGGAAGGAGCGACTTTATTTTTGCGGTAACCGAGATTCTTTTCATGTGATGCTCTTTCTTTAACCTTTCCTTTTGTTTGGACGTGTTTTATGCGTGACTTGTCGTTCTTTGCCGCGGAGCTTAGACCATGCACCGCCGCAGCCTTTTCATAAAACCCAAACTAACCATAGTGTAGCAATAGTGTAGCGTGTAGCGTGATTGAAGATTTTAATTGACCGTTGAGCTTTCGCAAATGACCGTTTAAGAAAAAATATTTCCTAAAGAGGGGTATAATAAGAAAAAATAATTATAGTGTAGGTAGATGCTGATTATGCCTAAACGCGTAATCGCGCGCATACACTTGTAAGTAAAATACCCTATTGGTGGGCGTTAACTTGTAAGTTTAGAATGGTTAGCAAAGTGTACGAAGAACCTTTGCTACAGGTAAAAGGAGGCAATAAGCGTGGCTTGTTTTGTAGGTGTATACGGAATGGGCGTTATGGGTCAAAGCCTTGCGCTTAACATCTCTCATCATCACTATACCCTTGCGGTCTATAATCGTGATGGGGATAAAACGCGTGAATTTATGCAAAATAAAGTGCAAGAAACCGATCAAATTACTCCTTCATATTCGCTTAAAGATTTTGTTGCTGCACTTGAGCGGCCAAGAAAAATCATCCTTATGGTTAAGGCAGGTACGGTGGTTGATCTTGTGACCGATGGTTTGTTGCCATACCTTGAAGAGGGCGACATCGTTATAGATGCTGGTAATTCTTTTTATAAAGATACCGAGCGTCGTATGAAACACTATGCAGAAAAAGGCATTAAGTTCTTTGGTATGGGCGTTTCTGGTGGCGAGAAGGGCGCGCTTTTAGGGCCATCTATTATGCCCTCGGGTAATAAAGATGTATTTAATGACCACCTTAAACAGCTGCTTAAAGATATTGCCGCACATACCGCTTCGGGTGATTCGTGTTGCGACTATATTGGCAAAGGCGGAAGCGGCCATTATGTAAAGATGGTCCACAACGGCATTGAGTATGGCGACATGCAAATTATTAACGAAGCATACTTTATGCTTAAAAATGTATGTGGATTTTCAAATGCTCAGATAGCAGACGTTTTTGAAAATTGGAATCGTGGCCGTCTGCAGTCGTATCTTGTTGAAATTACGTCTAAAATTTTGCGCGTTAAAGATCCTTTGGGCACCGGTGAGCTTGTTGATGCAATTTTGGACGAAGCAGGACAAAAGGGCACAGGTATGTGGACGGCAATGGACGCTTTAGAGAAGCATCAATGCGTTCCAACTATGTGCGAAGCGGTGTTTGCGCGTAACTTATCGGCTCAAAAAGATGAGCGTGTATATGCCGCGCACGAGTTTGGCAAGCAAGCTGGGGGTCAAAATCTTTCGCCAAAGATGTCGCAAGAAGAAATCAACACCTTTATTACCGATCTTGAGCAGGCAGTTTATGCTTCAAAGATTATGTCGTATGCACAAGGTTTTTCTTTACTGCAAGCAGCGTCAGATACCTATCAGTGGAATCTTGACCTGGGTAACATTGCGCTTTTATGGCGCGAAGGTTGCATTATTCGTGCGGTATTTCTTGAGCGTATTAAGCGCGCTTATGATGAGGGTAAGGTTGTTAACCTTATGCTGACCGATGAGTTTAAAGACGAAATCAAATCCTCTGTTGCGGCGTGGAGACGTGTAGTGCTTGCAGGTATTGGTGCAGGATTATATGTTCCTACCATTGCAAATTCGCTGCTTTATTTTGATGGTTACACCTCGGAAAAGCTTCCGGCAAATCTTTGCCAAGCTCAACGCGATTGGTTTGGCGCTCATACATTTAAGCGTGTTGATAAGCCGCGTAGTGAGTCGTTCCATCACATTTGGGAGCAGATGTAGGGTTATTTGCATTATAAACAGCAATATTAAGCAAATATAAAATTTTGCGTTGTTATAAACTATGATAACTAGCGTACATGTTGATATGCTAAGCGTTTTGCGCGCTTAGCATATTACATTTTGTATGAACGCACTATTCTCATGAGAAATGCTATTGGATATGCGTTCTGTTTCTTGTGTGGTTATCAATATCGTCTTCTGCAATACTGCTACCTATATTTACTTGAATAACTTCAATACCTGCCTGCTCAATATCAGCAATTGATTGTGCGTCCGCAAACTCATCGGTTACGAGCACATCTATGGTTTTTGAAGCGGCTACAAAAAAGTTTGAATCACGGAATATTTTTCGATGGTCGGCAACAACGATAACTTTTCCTTTGGTGTGTTCAATCATTAAACGATTAACGTTAGTTTCGCCTGCGTTGCTGGTGGTTATACCGTTTTTTAAGCTTAGCCCCGAGCAGCCAATAATGGCAACATCGGCAATCACTCGTTTTACGGCGGTTTCGGCAACCTCTCCTGTGAGGGCCTCCTTTGGCAGACGCAGCTCTCCGCCTGTGATAATAACGGTTGACGCCGGGTTAAGTGAGTCTTTGTGAATTTGTTCGTGGATGCGCAGGTTGTTAGTTACCACGTTCACTCTTTTTGTTTGCAAATAGTCAAGCGCATAGAGAGCAGTTGAACTGGTGTTAATAAAAACCGTGTCTTTGTTGCGCACAAAGTTTGCTGCCATTTTGCCTATAGAGATTTTTATCTTCTCGATGCTGGTGTTTGTTGGTTTGGCGTCTTTAAAGCGATAGTGCTCACTCAACGTAGCATAGCCGTGTTTGTGAACCAACACGCCCATTTTTTCGAGCGCCACCAAGTCGCGGCGCATAGTCATGGGAGAAACACAACAATGTGCGGCAAGCGCGCTTACCGAAATTGTATGGTCAGGAGCTTGATGAAGCGTCTCTTCTATAACAGCACGCCGTGCGTTAATAAGCTTGGAGGAGTTTTTCATGAGTATCGCCATCCTTGCGCCAGTTTACAAACCGTGTCACTCATATGGTTTTCAGACCTAAAACTTTTTTTGGATGATAAAACGTTTTACATCTGCATTTGAGCGTTTTATAAATTCTATTATGAGCGAAAAAAGTTCGTAAACAATAAATACTGTGAATAAAACCACCATATAAGGTTGAAACAAACATAAAAACACATTGTCTGCATATTTAAACGTTCATATAATTGAACTAACTACATCAAGAGAAAGGAATGTATATGAGTGCTATCGATGAGATTACGAGGGAGTCGTGGCTCAATAAAACATTTCCCGAGTGGGGAACATGGCTTACCGAGGAGATAGCTCAGGCTAAAGTTCCAGAAAAAACACTGTCTATGTGGTGGTTGGGCAACATGGGCATCTGGATTAAATCAGACCACGGTACTAATGTTGTCATTGATATGTGGAACCAAACAGGAAAACAAACCATTGGTTCTGGTCATATGAAAAAAGGCCATCAAATGATGCGCATGAGCGGTGTGCGCAACTTACAACCAAATCGTCGTAATCAACCGTTTGTTATTGATCCATTTGCAGTTCGTGATATCGATGTTTTATGCGTAACGCACTCACATTCAGACCATCTTGATCAAACAACCGCTGCTGTTGTAACACGTAATTGCCCTAACGCTACCTTTGTAGGTCCACAAGATGTTGCCGACAAATGGATTGCATGGGGTGTTCCTGCAGAGCGCATTGTTGTTCTTCATCCAAATGAAAGCGTTAAAGTAAAAGACGTTGAGGTAAAGGCTCTTGAGTCGTTTGACCGCACCATGTTGCTTACCGTAGACGATCCTAATGAGTCTCTTAAAGGTAAGCCTGTTCGTGATATGAATCAGCTTGCTCTTAACTACCTTGTTAAAACTGACGGTGGTAACGTTTACCACGCAGGTGACTCTCACTACTCCAATATGTATGTAAAGCACGGTAAAGAAAACAAGATTGATATTGCCTGCGTTGCATATGGCGAGAACCCAATTGGTATTACCGATAAATTAACCTCCTCTGATGTTCTTAAGGTTGGAGAAGCTCTTCAGACTAAGGTTATTATTCCTACGCACTACGACATTTGGACCAACTTTATGGCCGATCCTAAAGAAATTCTTATGCTTTGGAAATATCGTAAAGATCGTATGCAGTACAAATTTAAGCCATTTGTATGGCAAGTTGGCGGTCGTTATGACTATCCTGGCGACACTGATCACATGGAGTACATGTATGACCGTGGTTTCCACGATGCGTTTGATTATGAGACTGATCTTCCTTATGACGCATTCTTATAAGATGAGCCGTACCGTGAACTTCAACCGGATGTGAGTGTGAAATGCTTAAATATTTTTATGATAACAATCTTGTCTACTACGCCGAAAAACAGCCTCAAGACTGGAAAGAAGCTATTCGTATGAGCTGCAAGCCCTTGCTTGACAACCATATGATTGAGCCAACCTATGTTGATACTATTGTTCAAAACGTTGTGGACAACGGCCCTTATATTGTTATAGTTCCTGGCATTGCAATGCCTCATGCACTTGCAACTGCTCCGGGAGTTTTGGGAACAGGAATCGCATTTACTAAGTTTGAAGCTCCTGTTACGTTTTATGATCCTGCCACAAAAGAGGAGCCGCAGGCACAGTTATTCTTTACGCTTGCTGCAAAAGACTCTGATGAGCATCTTAAAAACATTCAGCGTCTTATGGATCTTTTGATGGACGAAGAAAAGGTTGAGCAACTTAAAGCTACTCATTCTTTAGAAGACTACAAAAAGCTTTTGTAGTTTAAACATTGGTGGTAATTGCACAAATGGTGCAAAGGAGTATATACGTCGTTTAAGACAAAGGAGGCACAATGGATATTCCAGGAATTTTATTAGCATGTTGGTCGTTCTTTGCTAAAAATATTCTTACTCAACCGCAGTTTATGATTGGTTTTATCGTACTGATCGGTTATATCCTGCTTAAAAAGCCATGGTATCAATGCTTAGCAGGCTTTTTAAAGGCAACATGTGGATACTTGATTTTGTGCGTAGGTTCAGGCGGCTTGGTCAAAAACTTCCGTCCTATTTTGGTTGGTTTGAGAGACCGCTTTAATTTAAGCGCAATGGTTATCGACCCATACTTTGGTCAAAATGCGGTAACCGCAGGTGTTGAAGAAACATTTGGTCGCATGTTCGGCGACGTTATGTTGCTTTTGTTATTCGCATTTATTATCAACATCATTGTTGTTCGCTTTAACAAGCTTACTAAACTTCGTGCTATCTTTACCACAGGTCACGTACAAGTTCAGCAAGCATCTACTGCGTTCTGGATTATTTTGTTCTGCTATCCATTTATGGGTCGCTGGGAAATCTTGGCAATCATGTCAGTTATCTTGGGTCTGTACTGGGCTGTAGGTTCAAACCTTACCATTGGTATTTGCCAAGACTTAACTGATGGTGGTGGCTTTGCTGTTGCTCACCAACAGATGTTTGGTTTAACGTTCTTTGCTAAAGTTGCAGAACTCTTTAAGCCTAAAGATGGTAAAGAGCCTAAGCGTATGGAAGATGTTGAGCTTCCTGGTTGGCTTTCGATCTTCAACGAGAACATGGTTTCAACTTCTATTTTGATGCTTTTGTTCTTCGGTATTATTTTGGCTGTTTTGGGCAAGGATTACCTTGTAGCGCTTAAAGCGCTTAAACCTGAAGATGACTTCTTCTTCTACATTCTTCAAACCAGTTTGTACTTTGCTGTTTATCTGGCAATCTTACAACTTGGTGTTCGTACCTTCGTGGGCGAGCTTACTGAGAGCTTCCAAGGTATTTCTAATACCATTCTTCCTGGTGCAGTTCCTGGTATCGATATTGCAGCAACCTTTGCTTTTGGTTCACCAAACGCTGCAACCATCGGCTTCTTGGCTGGTGCTGTAGGACAATTTATTACCATTGCTCTTCTTATTATTTGCCAGTCACCAACCATTGTTATCGCAGGCTTTATTCCAGTCTTCTTTGATAATGCTGCTATTGGTGTATTCGCTAATAACCGTGGTGGTTACAAAGCTGCACTTGTTCTGCCTTTCATTTCTGGTATCGTTCAAGTTTTGGGCTCAGCTCTGTTTGCAAGCTGGGTTGGTTTGGCTGCATACGGTGGATACCTTGGTATGCTCGACTGGGCAACGGTATGGCCGGTTGCAACCCTCGTTATGAAATACCTTCCATTCGTTGGTATCGCAATTGTTATCGTTGTTCTGCTTGCTATCCCACAGCTTCAATACCGTGCTAACCCCAAGGGTTACTTTATGCAGGTAGAGGATTACGAAAAGTACAAAGCAGAATTCAAGAAGGCATAAGCTTTAGTTCCTTACTTTGTATGTGGTGATTTAAGTGCGTGCTCATAAGGTGTTTCTTGAGCACCTGAGCACGCGCTTTTGTTTGAATTGCGTTTGATACGCGCACTGTTGTTTTAGGAGGATATCATGCGTGTTTTGGTTTCTTGTGCTAATGGTTCTGGTACTTCTTTAATGCTTTTGCAAACTGCAACTAAGGCTCTTACTGCTTTAGGATACAAGGTTACCGCAAGCAATCACACCTCTATTGCCGAGGGTAAAAGCACCGCTAAAAATTACGATGTTGTTTTCACACCGCTTAACTTTATAAACATGTTTGATGACGCTGCTAAACAAGGCGTTACCGTTATTGGTGTTCGCAATGTTATGAGCGTTCCCGAGTGCAAACAGCGCATCGAAGAGAGCGATCTTAAGAGCAAAAATCTTTAAACAACACCAAGAAAATTAAGAAATCTCAAAAGGAGTAAATTATGGCATTACCTATGCTTCAGATAGCTTGCGATCATAATGATTTACCAAGCGCATTGGCAGACATTAAAGCAGTTGGAGACGTAGTAGACATTTTGGAAGTAGGAACCATCCTTATTCTTCAAGAGGGTCAAAAAGCTATCAAATGCTTTAGATCAATGTATCCTAACAAACTGATTGTTGCTGATCCTAAATGTGCTGACGCAGGTGGAACTGTTGCTAAAAATGTTCACGACGGTGGTGCCAACTTTATGACATGCATTTGTTGCGCAACACTTCCTACCATGGCTGCAGCCGCTAAAGAGGTGGACGCTGTTCAGGTAGAGCTGTATGGTGACTGGACATTTGAGCAAGCACAAGGCTGGCTTGATACGGGAATTGAGCAGGCAGTATACCACCAAAGCCGCGATGCTTTACTTGCTGGTCAAACTTGGGGCGAAAAAGATCTTACCAAGATTAAAAAACTTTGTGACATGGGCTTTAAGGTATCGGTAACTGGTGGCTTGAATGTTAACACCCTTGAGTTGTTCCGTGGCATTCCTGTATACACCTTTATTGCAGGCCGTGGTATTACGCAGGCTCCAGATCCTCGTCAGGCTGCTGTAGACTTCCAAAACAAGATTAAAGAAATTTGGGGCTAATAACCCATACGCTAATAATTAGTCATGGAGAGATTGGACGTGCAATATGGCACATTTAGGCATTTATGAGAAGGCTTTGCCTAAGAATGTTTCTTGGAAAGATCGTCTTTTACTTGCAAAAAAACTCGGCTTTAATTTTGTAGAGATGTCCGTAGACGAAACCGACGAGCGCCTGGCTCGACTTGATTGGACAAAGCAAGAGCGCAAAGAGCTTATCGATGCTGAATACGAAGTTGGCCTTACAGTTTATTCCATGTGTTTAAGCGGTCATCGTCGTTTTCCGTTTGGTTCAAGTGATCCTGATACGCGTAGCCATGGTTTAGAAATTATGAAAAAAGCCATAGACTTGGCATCTGATTTGGGCATACGTAATATTCAGCTTGCTGGATATGATGTGTACTACGAGCCAAAGACGCTTACGTCGCGTGCCTACTTTATGGAAAATCTGCAAAAGGCTGTTGCAATGGCTGCCGAAAAGCAAGTGATGCTTTCTATCGAAATTATGGACGATCCGTTCATTAATTCGGTTACCAAGTTCAACAAAATCAAAAAGCAGATACATTCTCCGTGGTTGCAGGTATATCCCGACCTTGGAAATTTGAATGCGTGGCCTGAAAACGATGTTGAAGCTGAGCTTGAATTAGGTATCGACGAAATCGCTGCTCTTCACGTAAAAGATACGCTTAATGTAACCGATACCTTTAAGGGCAAATTCAAAAACGTTCCCTTTGGTGAAGGTCAAGTAGACTTTTTGGGTTGCTTTAAAACCTTAAAACGCCTGGGCTATAACGGAACCTTTATGCTTGAGATGTGGAGCGAAACCTCCGATGATCCCGAGGCAGAAATCAAGAAGGCACTTGCATATACTTTGCCGATCTTCAAGGAGGCAGGTTATGAGTTTTAATAGCGAAGAGTTGCTTCATTGCCGCGAAGTTGAAGGTATGTGCGAGCGCGTTTGCGCGGCAAACTGCCGCTTGCCCGAGTTGGGGTTAGTTACGCTTACCTGGGGAAATGTTGCTGAGGTTAATCGCGACTTAGGTGTTATTGTCATTAAACCTAGTGGTGTGCCTTACGAAACTATGAAGCCTTCAGATATGGTAGTAACTACACTGGACGGTAGCATTTTGGGCGAGCACAGCCTTCGTCCTTCGTCTGATTTACCAACAGACGTTGTACTCTTTAGAGAGTTTCCTCAAATCAACGCTATTACGCACACGCATAGCGTTCAAGGCGCTGCGTGGGCGCAGGCTGGTCGTGACGTACCAGTATATGGAACAACGCACGCAGATAATTTTTACGGACCTATTCCGTGCACGCGCGACTTAACTCAACAAGAGGTCGAAGAAGCCTACGAGGAAAACACAGGCAAGGTCATTGTAGAAACTTTTAGGACTCGTAATATTGACCCTGTTGCTACACCAGGTGTTCTTGTACGTAATCATGGAACATTTTCATGGGGAAACACTCCTATGAAATCTGTTGAGGTGGGTAAGGTTATCGAAACCGTTTGTGATATGGCTGAACGCACCGAAGACCTTATGGGTCGCGTGCGTCCAAGTGCAGGCGAGCAGCCTTTTGAGCCAATTCCTCAGTATTATCTTGATAAGCACTATTTTAGAAAACACGGTGCTCATGCATATTACGGACAACCTGGCGACACTCATTAGTACCTTGTGCATTGCAGGTTGTTCTGCTGGTATTTCACCGCGATACTGTAGTTGTTGAGGATATGCAAACAAAAGGTGCCAGAATGTTTTGGCACCTTTTTGTTATGAACAAATCTATTATGAATGGATTATGTAAATCGATAAAAACCGCGCAACTTTCAACTAGTAAAACGTTTTATCACTTAGAGTTAGATATGTAAAAAAATATAAGGAGGACAATATGGGTCAACCGGTATTGGGTACACCGTGGCATAAACTCGGGAAGTCTGTCTCTGAAGAAGAGCTCGAGGCTGTTGATAAGTATTGGCGTTGTGCTAATTACTTGTCTATTGGACAAATTTATTTACGCAGCAACCCTTTGATGAAGGGTGATTTTAATCGTGACGATATTAAATATCGTTTGGTAGGCCACTGGGGAACTACGCCAGGTTTAAACTTTTTGTTTGGTCACGTTAATCGTCTTATTCATGACCACAACCAAAATACGGTTTTCTTAATGGGGCCAGGTCACGGCGGACCTGCTGGTACTGCGCAGTCACTTTTGGACGGAACATACACCGAAACCTATCCGCGCATTACAAAAGACGAAGCAGGTCTGCAAAAGTTCTTCCGTCAATTCTCATATCCAGGAGGTATTCCTTCGCACTATGCGCCCGAAACACCTGGTTCTATTCATGAGGGTGGAGAGCTTGGGTATGTATTGTCACACGCGTATGGTGCTGTTTTGGACAATCCATCGCTGTTGGCTGTAGCTGTAGTAGGCGATGGCGAATCAGAAACCGGTCCTTTAGCAACAAGCTGGCAAACCAACAAGTTCCTTGATCCACTAACCGATGGTATTGTGTTGCCAATTTTACATCTTAACGGCTATAAAATTGCTAACCCATCAATTCTGTCGCGTATTAGTGGCGAAGAACGCGATGAATTCTTCCGTGGTATGGGCTATCACCCCTATGTATTTACAGCTGGTTTTGACGACGAAGACCATTCATCTATTCACCGTCGTTTTGCAGCACTTCTTGAGACGGTATTCGATGAAATTTGCAATATTAAGACGCGCGCTCAAGCAGGTGAAGAAGCTCGTCCTGCATATCCTATGATCGTGTTCCGCACTCCTAAAGGATGGACATGCCCAGCATATATAGATGGTAAAAAGACCGAGGGTTCTTGGCGCGCCCATCAGGTGCCTTTAGCATCTGCTCGCGATACCGAAGCTCACTTTGAGGTTTTGAAAAATTGGATGAAATCCTATAAACCTGAGGAGCTTTTTGACGAAAACGGTGCAATTAAAAGCGAAGTTGTTGCAGCTATGCCTCAAGGTGATTTAAGACTTGGCGCTAACCCCAACGCAAATGGTGGTAAGCTCCGTCAAAACCTTGATCTTCCAGATGCAAAAGACTTTGCTGTTGACGTAGAAAAAGGTGGCCATGGTTGCGGTGCCGTAGAGGCAACACGCGTTTTGGGCAATTTTACGGCCGAAGTTATCAACAAGAACCGCGATTCGTTCCGTATTTTTGGACCCGACGAAACTGCTTCAAACCGTTTGCAGCCGTCCTATCGTGTAACCGATAAACAATGGTTTGGCGAAATAAACGCTGATCCTCAAAATGATGAGCACATGGCTCCTGTTGGAAACGTTATCGAGCAGCTTTCTGAGCACCAATGCGAAGGACTGTTAGAGGGCTATGTGTTAACTGGTCGTAATGGTATTTGGTCGAGCTACGAATCATTTGTACACGTAGTAGACTCCATGATTAATCAGCACTGCAAGTGGCTGGAAGCATGCGTTCGTCATATTCCTTGGCGTCGTCCTATTTCGGGAATTAACCTTTTGATTTCAAGCCACGTTTGGCGTCAGGATCACAACGGATTCTCGCACCAAGATCCTGGTTTTGTGGACATTATGCTTAATAAGAGCTTTAACAATGACCACATCACCAATATTTATTTCCCAGCTGACGCAAATCTTTTGTTGGCTGTTGCCGAGCGTGCGTTTAACTCAACCAACTGCTTTAACGCTATTTTTGCTGGTAAACAACCTGCTCCTACCTGGGTTACGCTTGACGAGGCGCGCGAAGAGCTTAAACGTGGTGTTGTTGAGTGGAAATGGGCTTCTACCGTACAAAAGGGAGAAGAGCCTGATCTTGTTATTGCGTCGTGCGGCGACGTACCTACGCAAGAAGCGCTTGCTGCCGTTGAGCTGCTTGATAAGCTGGGTGTTCACGTTCGTTTTGTAAACGTTGTTGATCTCCTTAAAATTCAAAATGCTCAAGAAAACGATCAAGCAATTTCTGACGAGGAATTTGTAAAACTCTTCTCTGCTGATAAGCCCGTTTTGTTTGCGTTCCATGCATATGCTGGTAGCGTTCGTCGTTTGATTTGGAACCGTCCAAATCATGATAACTTCTGTGTTCACGGATACGAAGAGCAAGGTTCTACTACAACGCCTTATGATATGGTTCGTCAAAATCATATGGATCGTTGGGCTTTGGCTCAAGATGCTTTGCGCTTGGTTGATGCAAATAAGTGGAAAGATCAGATTGACGCTTGGGAGAAATTCCGTGCTGATGCGTTCCAGTTTGCGGTAGATAAGGGCTATGATCATCCAGCCTTTACCGATTGGAGATGGCACGACGCAAAGGACTCTGCCGAGGTTTTGTCTGCGACTAAAGCAACAGGCGGAGATAACGAGTAAGTGCTTGCGTGGCTTTGTGTAATTCTTCATACAATAATTGTCGCGCGTGCTTGTGTGCGCTTGCAGAAGTCTTACAGAGGGCTTGCAAAGCACCTACAGAGCGCCTTTGCGCCAAGTGTATGACGTGTTATAGCATTTGGTTATGAATTACTAAACACGCCTTTACAGCGTGATTAAGGCGCTCTAAAGCTTGTTGCTGTACATAAAAGCTCAGAGCTTTGCAAAAAAATAAGCTGACATCGGAATTATTCTGGTGTCAGCTTTTTATTTGTCTATTTTGTCCTATGGTTCTCGGATTGTGCTATTTCACATGTCGACGATTTATCGACAACTTATTTAGTTCTATAGTTCAGGCTACACCCTAAAATAAGCAAAAAAAACCGCGCCTTATAGGCACGGCATTTAATTCTATGGTACCCCCAACGAGAATCGAACTCGTATTTCCGCCTTGAAAGGGCGGTGTCCTAACCGTTAGACGATGGGGACAAGCGCAATGAAGAAGTATACCAAACCATCAGAATTTATGCTAGTAACTTTTTAAGAAAAACGTGGTGAGGCGGTTTCATCACAAATACTAAACAATTTGGCGCCGCAGATGGGGCGCTTAGATGGTGTCAATTTTATAAAGTGCCATATCGCCCTGTTGCAAGACGAGGGTAAAACCTTTGGTGTCGGGCGTAATCCTGTCTATACCGCTAAACGCCTGCGGACTATACTTACCCATAAGACTTGCGTCTTCACAACGGCTTTTACCAAGACTAAGCACATATTTTGCTCCAAACTTTTTAACGGCGTCACGTACTTTGTCGTTATAAGAAATCTCATCAAGTTCAATGCGTACGCGTGCAAAACTAGGCTTTTCAAACTCATTTAAAACATACGGATAGCGCCAAAACGTTTGCATGGAGGTCATCCCATATGCTAAAACGCTGCCGTCAAAGGGGTTGTTAAGTACAACATCTTGTTGCGTAATTTTTTGAGCACGCTTCAAAAACTCGTACTTTTGAGGGTCTAAAAATCGTGTATCGTGATAACCTGCAGCAACAACTTTTATATTATTGATAACGCCGCCGCTTTGCACTACCTCAGGCCACTCATGAGGATTTTTCCCCTTAAATTGAGGAAACGGTATTAACGTATTTGCTACTAAAAAGAAAACAACTACGAAGGCAGTTGAAAGCGCATATCCACTTGTGGTGCGTGAGCTTGCATAACACAAGCGTTTAACACGTCCCATAAGGCGGCAATTGCGCATGTTTATACGCGAGCATATAGTGCGCACCATAGGGGAAAGTTGTTCTTGTGCAAAGACACATAAAGCGTCTAATCCATGTGCTACAAGCGGTAAGCTTACCAGCGAAATCAGTGCAGCAATCCTATAAGGATCGGTGTACCAAAAGCTACTCAAAACCCCTTTTATAGGTAGATCAGAACAGATGACAATTATGCAAACGCATATAAGATAGAGATAACTGACCGCCAAAAATCGTCCGCGCGCGTGTTTGAACGCTTGCCATACTCCTATGATGAACACGAAAAACAAAACTGGTTGCGGCGCAACAAACCAATTGCCCATTGTTGTAGTGCCCACAAATTCAAATAATACGGTTTGTATAAGAGCGTTTGGGATGCTGCTATATGCACTCCACCAATAATTGAGTGCAACTTTTCCTACAATCAGACAATACAGACCAATCCATCCAGCGACAACTGCCCATAAAAATACTATTGAAAGCAAGAGTGCGCTGATGCGTTTTGCTCCTATATGAAGGTTTCGGCTTGTATTTTTGATGCGTGCAATACACCAAGGTGTAAGGATAAGCACGCATACAAAAAAGGACGAAGGATGTAGCATGATAAGGGTAATAGCGCCACATATAAATACGGGAATGAGATACATACGATCGCGCGCCGTTGTTTTTGAGCGCGTAAGCGTCATGAATATCCAAAAGATAGCAGGCGTAATACAAAGCGCAGCTACAAAGGGGAAAAGTGGTCCATATACCAAAAGTATCCAAGGAAACACACATGTAAGTGCAGGTAAAAAAGCTCCTACATATACGGTGCGTGGGTAGCGTGGATAAACCTGTGCTATAAAAGTCATAATTGCCCAAGGATAAACTACCGAAGTAAAAATAAAATTAAGTGCATTAGCTGCGATAACGGTATTGGTTTGAGCAAGTTGCGTAATGGCTGCGCATAAAATGTTCCAACCAGCAGGGTAAAATTTTGTTCCATAGGACGACGGATTAATTGCATCAAACGCGTGCTCATAAAATGAGGGAAGAAAGGCATTGTATGCACCTTCGCCTATCATGGTTTGTGTAAAGTTAAGATGGCTGACTATATCCCAACCTTGTGCAATATTTTCGGGAGACGAGATTGGAAGGATAAAAAATATAAGGCCACCTAATAAGCCCATAAATAGATATGTTAGGTATGTGGTAGGTGGCAGCGGCGAAAGTTTAAGTCCTGGGCATAGTGTGCGCGCTTTGACAGACGCTTGATTAGTGGTACCGCTTGTTTTTTTAATTATGCGCTTATATGCATAAACGCAGATCATAATGACAGGAACCCATATAAAGCTGTAAAAACATAAGGCCACAGCACTCAGCGGAATATGCATAAGCACAAAAGCTTCTGCTGTTACAAATAGTAGTGCACAGCTTATTAAAGGAGCGCTTGCAAGAGCGCGCGCAGTATCCATGTGTGCTGCTTTAAGCAGCAAAAACCCTGGAATATAAAGAAGTGCGCTTCCGATAAGAGCGCTTGTCAAAAAACTAAACCACATAGCAAAACCCATAATCACGTCATGTACATGTATAAAATACGGATCAAGAGCGTCCGTTTGCATAAAAGCGTGCTGCAAGAGCATTTGTTCGTACATAAAAAGTGCAGACGTGTTGTCTGTGCGCACGTTTAGTACGCTTCAACTTTACCACGAGTTGCAGTTTTTATGCAGAGTTTAGGCTTCTGTTGATTTATATTCGTCTCGACAGGCACACAACAGATGAATAAGATCGCAAAAACCATCGGTGGAAGGACGCTCGGTTACAAATGCATTATCCGCGCCTGCGAGTTCTTGCATACACGATTGATTTTTTGCACCGTTTTGCATAAGCACAAACAACCCAGCGCTTTGCGCCATCGAACAGTCGGCAGATGAGTCGCCACAGGCAAGTACTTGCTCGCGAGAAAGATTCATCATACGCATAAATTGAGCAACGGCATAACCCTTGTTAAGATTTTTAGGAACAATGTGATAGTTGCTGATATTGGTAGCCACACCTTGTGCATTGCGCGCAAGAATAGTTGGTCCGTTAATATGAGTAACAACACCATTGTTCACTAAGTCGAGTGCCAAACCACAGTGGTTAAGCATGTCTTGGGCTTCGGCTTCATCAAGCTTGCCGCGCAGCGCAACGGTTACTTCGCGATATTGATAGCCAAGACCGTTATCGTTATACAGCTCAAGCGACGTGCTCCAACGTTTAAGAAGTGCATCAACAACACCTGTTTGCATAATCATGTCATGTGGAGTCTTATGTGAGTTTGCATCATATTCCATATCCGCGCACGCATATTCCCACACAGATTCTGCTCCGTCTTTTATGCAGATGATGCCGCCCATTTCGCCAATCCATTGTGAAAGTCCTAAAAGGCGCGCGTCTTCGCGAATCATAGCGCGATTTCGACCCGTGCATGGAACTATTGAAATATGGTGTTTACGTGCTAAAACAAGCGCTTTTGCAAGCTCAAATGAGGGTGTTCCATCAGCGGAACATAAAGCACAACTGTGGGTAATCATAGTGTTATCAGTGTCGGACAATACATAGCTAACGCGACTCAGACGTGCTTTAAGCTTGTCACTGAGGGTGTCTAGTGATGAGAGACGGTTCAGTGAGGTGGTTTGATAAGGCGCGCTTTGTGCGTGGTTATTGGTCATGAGACTCCTTTAGAGCATTAACGGCATGTATAAATATGTCTTTATCAGGCAAGCAGCTTACGTAACGATCTTGCTCGTGTTGGGTGGTTTCGTCGCCCTTGCCAAGCATACAAATAAGTGTTTTGGCTTGTGAGCAATTTGCAAGCTCAACTGCTTTTTCTATAGCGGACGCGCGGTTGCATTCAATATAGTATTTCTGACCTTTTGGCATATGCTTTGCCATTTCGTTGCAAATATCTTGCACGCGCTCATGCCCGGGGTCTTCTTCGGTTAGTATGATGGTGTCTGCCCATTTTGCTGCTTCTTCTACCAGGTCTCGCCTGCGGTCAAAGGCTTTTCCTCCAGGCGCTCCAAAAAGAGCGATGATCTTGTAATGAGGAAATTCATGAGCAAGGTCACTAAAAAAGCATCTAAACGACAACGTATTGTGCGCATAGTCTACAATGCCTTGAATGTTTTGCGTGTGAGTTGGAATAAATTCCATTCGTCCTGCAACGTGTGTGTTGGCTAAACCCTGTTGAATATCAGAGGTGTTGACATGTAAAAGATCGGCACACGCAACAGCGCATAATGCGTTATCCACGTTAAATGTTCCATGAAGTGGTACAAAAAATTCGCGCTGTTGAGCGTTAGCGTTGTGCGCTTCATCACAGCTAAATTGCAAACCACATCCTTGGGGGTGTATGTCGTGCGCCACTATATCTGCAGGTAACGTGCGGTTAAGCGCAGATTTTAATGTGCTTGCTACTTTTTTGTCTGACAGAAATTGTGACTCATATGCCTCAAGACGTCGCTGCGCGTGCACGCGTCCGCAGACAAGCAAGGGACTGCATGTGTGAGCGTGCGCGTAAATTGCTTCAAAATGATCGGCGTCAAGATTCATAATTGCAGCATCCGCCATAGAAAATATCATAAGCTTGCTTAAGAAATAATCTTCAAAGGTAGGGTGTTCAACTTTGGATATGTGGTCGGGCGAGATGTTCAAAAACAGTGCAACATCCAAATGAAGACCATCAACACGATGGTGTTTAAGTGCCTGACTTGAAATCTCCATAACCATATGTGTGATTCCCGATTCTACTGCATTGTGTAGATGACGCCAAAAATCGGGGGCTTCGGGTGTGGTATTGGTACTTTCTTCGTTGATGATACCATCATACGTGATGATAGATCCCATAAGACCAATAGGAGATTTGCCTTGTGAAGTGCATATATGCTTGCGTTGTGCACGTGCATCAAGAATGTTTTTAATCATGCATGCGGTGGTTGTTTTGCCTTTGGTTCCGGTGATTCCTACCGTAATAAGGCGCGTATCGGGATGTCCCCATGCAAGAGGTGCTGCCTGTGCCATCGCAAGCCTAATGTCGTTAACAACAATTTGTACGGCATGTGGACAGTATGTTCGCAACGCCTGCGCGCGCGTGTTGTCGCACATATATGCCGTTGCGCCTTTTTTGAGTGCATCTTGGAGATACTCGGGCTTAAAAGCTGCACCCTTGCACACAAAAATATGGTGCTTTTGTGAGTAGAGCGAATTTGAATCCAAACCGTTTATTAAACTGTCTGCAGTTGCCATAATTTTGTTATTACCGCAGGTAGAATCTATAAACCGAACGTTTGGCAAAAAATTACCCCAGCGCGGGTCACGCTCGTCGCATTTGAGGTTATAAACCTCAAGAAGTAGCCCTTGAGCTTGGAGTTGTTTAAGTATGTCATAAAGTGTTGTTTCCATACGTTTTAGTATAGTGCGTTTTAGAAATTTAGGATTCTTGAAGAATATCACTGCGAAATAATTCCATTTTGTGATACACTTCTTTCGGGCGATTGGCGCAGTGGCTAGCGCAGGTGCTTTACACGCACAAGGTCGGGGGTTCAAATCCCTCATCGCCCACCATTTTTTTATTTTTCCCTTTTATAAAATCTTTTACTTCCTAAGCGTTCTGTTTTGTATCAATATGACGCTCGCGATACAGTTCAAGTGTTTGCGCGTCAATCAACGCCTGAACAACGCCTGGTCGTGTGGTGCTGTAGCCTGCGGCATAACACGCGTCGTCTAAAGCGCGCTCAACAGTATCATTGCTCAGTAAGCTTGTTGCAAACGCGCAGATAAATGCATCGCTTGCACCAGTTGTGTCGATCGTTTTGAATGCATGAGATGGCGTATGAATATGTGAGGACGCCGAGAAATAATCGCAACCTTTTTCGCCGCGTGTAACTATGACATGAGGAATCCCCAGGTTAAGTAACATATGTGCTTGGTCAATCAATGCGTTTTGCGTCGTTTTCGCGCTGCGGTCATCACGGTGAGGAGTATGTGCCTGCACGCAATGTTTGAGCGCGCGACACAGCGTGGCAAGCTCGTGTTCGTTGGGGATAATGTAATCAATATAGGTTGCCATGCGCTTTGGAAATTCCGTAAGTGCCACCGGCTTAAAAATAACCTGCGCTCCCTGGCGTTTTGCCTCTTTGCAAGCCTGTTCGGCTGCATCAAGTGGAACTTCGGATGGAATAAGACACAAAGACGCGTTTTTAAATAGATGTTTGCGCTCAATTATGTCTTGAGCACAAAGTTTGCTATTGGCGCCTGTAAGAATGGTGATGGTTGACGCGCCCTGTTTATCTACACAGATGTATGCCTTGCCCGTTTGCTCGTCTTTTGTGCGGACCACGCCTTTGGTATCTATATTCCAGCGGCTTAACTCTTTATAAATCATGCTTGATTCGCTATCGTCGCCAATATTGCCAATAAGCACGGCTTTATGTGCAAGTTTAGCAACACCAATAGCATAGTTAAGACCTTTTCCTCCAACCGAAATATGCGATGTGGTTGTGGTTACGGTTGAACCTGCTCCAGGAATATGATCCACTAAAAGCTGAGTATCAATATTGATGCTTCCAACAATTACAATTCGTTCGTGTTGATTATTTTGAGGCGAAGCAATGCTCGCTCTGGTGGTAAGTGCGTTATACGTGGGGATAAAGTTGAACACGGCGTCTGAGGCAGTGTCTTGCTTGCGCGCACATCCATCGTCATTAGCAACTGATTGATTTGCTATTTTTAGCTGTTGCGCTATATATGTTCCAAAATCTTTATAACTTATGCTGTATGCACTTATAGGCGTATTCAAATAGGAATACACCACAGAGGTGCAACCATTTGTGTTTGCAGCGCCCGTATCTGTTTGTGGCTGCTCGTCTGCGCTTTGTGGCGCGTGTTCTGCATCGCTTTGCAGACATACAAGCGAAAAATCCTGCGGCGCTTGTATGTGAAGCGTATAAAGCTGCGTACGAAGGTCTTGCGCTTGTTGCCATGAAGCACATACCACGGCTGTTATATCGCCGTTTACAAGTGCTTGCAACAGTTCATTGCACACGCTTGTATAACAGTTTTGTTCTGCAAGCATAATTTTTCGCTGAAAAAGTATCGAGGCGTATCCCTGTATAAACGCGCGTGGAGTTTCTTTATCGGTAAGACACGCAATATGGCGATGACCAGCCAAGATAAGCTCGGCGCTTAGGTCGTGCGCCAGTGTTTTAAAATCAATGCTATAGTTGTGCTTGCCACCATCTTTGCCAAGTTTAAGCACCTCAATGTCGTGCTTTGCACAAAGACTATCTACAGCTGCGTTAGTTGATGTATGTGTAGCGTCGAGTGGCTCCCAGATGAGCGCACTTATATTTGATTGTATAAGCTCTGTAATGCTCTGTCCTTCACGGGACTTTTCGCTCGTGTATACCACAAGGGTAGAGATGTGATGCTTATGCAGCGCCCTTATTATGCCCGATACCAAACACATATTCTCTTTTGTTTCGCGTACACAAACACCTACAAGCCATGTGTTTCGTTGCGCGGTAATACGTGCATAAGGGGTGTAATGATATTTTTTAATGGTATCTAATACCACAGAGCGTGTTTGGCTGCTAATATTTTGGTCTTTACGATTAAGGATTTTTGAAACGGTTGTTGGCGAAACGCCTGCTAACCGTGCTATATCTTTAATGTTCATGGTATTCCTTAGAACGCTTATCGCCCATGCTTGGACATGGAAAAACTTCATATCTCAATATCCAAGCGTGCACGCTTTATGTTACCAGTAAAAATCCTCAGTTGCTTATACTTTCTTAAGAAATATACCGTTGACGGAATAAACAGAGCCACTCGTGGATGCGCACGATTGGTGCGTTTTTGCATGCAGCTAGTATAGTAAACAAGATTAGGAAATCATTTTCCTAAACACGGAAGATTACATCGCATGAGCAACTGATAACATAAGTTTTATACGCAGATACAAACAAGCGTAGTACTGTGTGTTATAGATTGCGCGTGCAGTGTTACAAGGTATGGTGATATATGAGTAAAGTTGTGGTGCTGGGCAGCATCAATATGGATGTGTCCATAGAATCAGAGAGAATGCCGTTAGAAGGCGAAACGCTTTCGGGCAACAATTTGCTTATTAACGCTGGAGGAAAAGGCGCAAATCAGGCGGTGGCGTCTGCACGTGCAGGAGTTCATACCCATCTTATTGGATGTGTAGGAACCGACAGTTTTGGTAAAGAGTTGCGCACCAGCATGGCTCAATCAGGTGTTGATATTCAAGAGGTAACAACAACTAGCTCAACAACTGGCATGGCAATTGTCCTGCGTTCCCATGGAAACAACAGGATTATTATTAATCACGGTGCAAATGAGTTTGTTACACCACAATTTGCACATGCGGCACTTTCGCGTGTTGCACAGCCGCACGACATTTTTTTGACGCAATTTGAGTGTCCAGCTCAGGCGGTAGAGTCGTCCATAGAGTTTGCTCATGACCATCACATGATCACAATTGTAAATCCGTCTCCCGTGCGCTCTATTAAGCCATCGCTGTATAAAAATATCGACATTTTATGCCTTAACGAAACCGAATGCATGAGCTTATTTGACATTAATCCAACCATGGACGCCTCTACTATGTGCGCACTTACAAAGGTTTTGCAACTTGGTATGAAAACTTTGGTTGTAACATTGGGCGCTGCAGGATGTTTGCTTGTTTCGCACCAGCATCAACTCTTTGCGCCTGCATATTCGGTAAAGGCCGTAGATTCAACAGGCGCTGGCGATACCTTTGTTGGCGCAATGAGTGCTTGTCTTGCAAAAGGCGTGCACATCGAACAGGCAATAAGCTTTGCTCAAGCTGCGGCTGCGCTTTCAACTACGCGCGTGGGCGCACAGGTGTCCATTCCAACCTGTGATGAGGCCGAAGCGTTTCAGCAAACTCACGAATTGGCCAAGCTTGCCAGTTGCGTATAAGACGTTATATGAATCTTGTAGGTTGAGCAGTTGATACCATGCATTCTGGTACAAGTGCTCGTATGAAGTGCCCTGAGTTTTAACCATTATGTGTGTATATGTAAAGGTCGTCATCGTTGAAAGGAACTGCTATGGCGAAAACACCAATTATTTTAGACACCGATCCAGGTGTTGATGATGCAGTGGCTTTAGGGCTTGCGCTTGCATCGGATACAACAGATATAAAGCTCATTACTACTGTTGGTGGTAACGTAACGCTTGAGAATGTAACAAATAACGTGCTTAAACTTTTACATTTTTGGCATGCGCATGTTCCAGTTGCAAAGGGAGCCCAAGGTCCACTTGTGCGCAAGCTTACAACTGCCGCAAATGTTCACGGCGAATCGGGTTTGGCAGGATATGAGTTTGAAGGTCAAGCAGATGAATGTTTGCTCGATGACGCGGCTCCTGTTGCAATGCACAAAGCGCTTCATGCAAGTAAAGAGCCTTTGACCATTGTGGCAATAGGGCCTCTTACCAACGTTGCTCTTTTGTTGCGTGTGTATCCTCAAGATCAAGAGCTTATTAAACGGATTGTAATTATGGGCGGAACATGCACGCGTGGCAATAAAGGCGTTTTGTCCGAGTTTAATATTGCCACCGACCCCGAGGCCGCAAAAATTGTCTTTTCATCAGGTATTCCTTTAGCTATGGTTGGGCTTGATATTGGTTGGAAGGCAACGATTCCTGCAAACGACATCCTAACAATTAAAACGTTTGGGAAAACGGGCAAGATGGTGTACGACTTGTTTAGTCATTATCGTTCGGGTTCAATTAACACCGCGCTTAAAATGTACGATCCAACAGCTATGGCATACTTTCTTAAGCCAGAATTCTTTAAGGTTGAAAAAACATTTGTTGACATCGAGCTTGCAGGCACGCTTACCGCTGGTTGTACGTTGGTTGACTTTAGAGGTTATCTGCATGGAGAGCCCAATGTTGATGTCTGTACCGATATTGATGTTGAAGCATTTCGTTCGTGGTTTGTTGAGCAGCTTGGTATTTGCGAGCGTAAGCGCGCCGCGGCCTCAAATTAGCTAACAGTTTCGTGGATGCAATTACCGTAATGTAAGTTCGTACATGTCGTGCATGTGCTTGTGTCGTAAGGAGAGTGGTATGGAGCTTATAGTAATGTATGTGATAGCGGCACTATCCATCGGCATTATCGGCTATATGCTGGTAAAAAAGATGGACATCAAAATTACGCTGTTTATCATTGGTTTAGTGCTTATGTATGTTGCTATCGCAACAGGTCATGGATTAGCGATTAAAGATTTTAAGCCAAGTTCAACTCCGCTTTTGGATCCTTTGCTTGCCATTATTGTTACGTTTAAATCAACGCTTACGGGTGCAGGCCTTGTTATGCTGTTTTTAGGTGGCTACACCTCATATATGAGCTCAATTGGCGCTAATGATGCAACCGTGAGCGCGCTGGCAAAACCTATTAAACGTGTTCGGTCACCATATATTTTGGTGCCAATTGTCTTTCTGTTGGGTAACGTTTTATCGCTGGTTGTTCCAAGTGCATCAAACTTGGCAATTATTTTGCTTGCAACGTTGTATCCAGTGCTTAGAAAATCGGGTATGTCGGCTTTAACTGCAGCCGCAGTTATTGCAACAACAGCCACCGTTATGCCAACACCTTTAGGAGCCGATAACGTTGCTATTACAGCAGAGTTGGCAAAGTATCCAATGTTTGAAAACCTTACGGTTTCTCAGTATGTTTTTGGATACCATGCAGTGGTTTCTATTCCTACCCTTATTTTTATGGCGGTTGTTCACTACTTCTGGCAAAAATTTATGAGCAAGCGCGCTGCTCAAACAGCTACCGCGCAAAATGCAAGTAAGTCCAATGATCAAGCTGATGAGTCTGCAGATAAGTCGCACACTGCGCAGCAAAACTCTGATACAGCAAAAGACGAGCTCAAAGGCGGCTTCTACGCACTCTATGCATTTTTGCCCCTGTTACCAATTGTGCTGTTAATTGTGGCGTACATCGCAAAAATTTGTTTAGGCGTAGCCATTACGATGAGCGTAGAGCTCGCAACTCTTATTTCGTTTGTAATTGCGCTTATTTGTGACGCAGCAAGACGTAAGGATATGCATGAAGCACTTGGCAAAACCGAAACTTTCTTCAAGGGCATGGGTTCAACACTTCCTATTATCGCTTTGTTGGTTGCTGCAATGATTTATGTAATTGGACTTAAATCTATTGGCCTTATTGCTTCGCTACAAGCAATGATGACTGGTATGAGCGGTAATGGTTTAGGATTTGTACTTCCGCTTATTCTGGTTGGTCTTACCGCGCTTATCGTGCTGCTTTCTGGTTCGGGTGTGGCACTCTTTTACGCAATGGTTCCGCTTATCCCGGCTTTGGCTCAGGCAGCAGGAATATCTCCTATTGCCATTTCAGTTCCTATGGGATTGGCAGGAAACTTGCTGCGTGCGGTATCTCCTGTGTCTGCGGTTATTATGATTGTATCGGGTACTACCAAGACCAACCCTATCGACGTTGTAAAGCGCGTCAGTGCGCCTATGCTTTTGGGTTGTGTGTTCATGTTCATTCTTTCGATGATACTGTTTATCTAGGAAGATTATTTAGGAAGATATGATTACTTTACATTGTTAAATGTAAAGTAATAGAACATATGTGCCAAACAACGCCTATATTACGCTTGTAGTATAGGCGTTCCTGTTGTGCGCAACTTTCTTAACACAACCTCATCATCGCAGTCGGTAATTATGGCCGAAAAATCGGTTATAGTTGCAAAGCGATACAGTTCTGCTCGATTAAATTTATTTTTATCTGCCAGCAAGAAGGTATATGAAGCATTGTGGATAACTTTTTCTTTTACGGCTCCGCCGTCAATATTGTCGCATGATACCGCCATTTGATCCAAATCTATGCTGCCTGCGCCAATAAATGCTTTAAGGAACAAGAGCGGTTCGAGTAAGCTGATAGTTTCGGATCCTACAAAACCATTGAGCTTTATGTTAAGAAAACCACCTGTTGCAAGTGTTGTTATGTGCGGTGCGTCAGAGAGGATTTTAATAATATCTAACATGTTGGTAGTTACAATAACATGCTTGTTTCCCTGTGCTAAAAGCCGTGCAAGCTCTATGTTGATGCGCGATAAATCCAAAAAAATCGAATCTCCGTCGTTTATTTCCAAATAAGCGCGCTTTGCAACCGCCCATCTGTTGGTGTCAGCATGATCTTGTGTTCTTGAGTCTTGCGCTGTTTGTGGTTCAGGTGAAAGAGCATGGTTAAGTGAAGGTATAAGCTCGTCAACGCGTTGTTTTGTACGCTGACTGTTAGGACGAGCAGAAAGTTTGGAATCAACGTTGGGATGCAAAAAATTGTTAAGCGCGCTCACATCAGCACTCTTAAGCGCACCACCATACACGCGTTTGCATAAACCGTGTTTATCAAGATATTGAAGATCTTTACGGATGCTGTCACAGCTAACTCTATAATGGGCGGCTAGATCTTCTACTTCTACACGGCCTTGTCTATCGAGCAGGCGCAAAATCTCTGTATGGCGTTCTTTTCGGAACAACGTTTCCTCCTTTCTCGTCTAGACAATTTAAGTGTAGCGTACTTTGTGAAATGAGTTATATTTTCTTGAGCACTACACGTTTATTCAATTTCTTGTAAACGTAAGAAGTAATCATAAGAAGTAAACATAAGAAACCTTGATTATGCACAACCCCTCAAGGATAATTTGCACACAAAAGTGATGATCGTCTTTTGTATGCTCAATATTAAGCTTATGTTGCATATTAAAGAGCTATGGGAGTTTGGACAAGTTAGCCGTACTTTTACGCTTGAAATAAGACCGCTGACGGAAAATCAGGAAAGAACAATAAAAAAATGTGTCAATATTACGAACTAATTGTTACACTAAGAGCTGTCTTAAACGACGGTTTTCATATTTTTGCACGCATACGAACTATTTGAAGGAGTTTACGCATGACTATGAAAGAAATGCTCAAGCTGAAAAACATACAAATTGTTTCGGCGTGCAAAGACTGGGAAGATTCTATTCACGTTGCCGTCCAGCCGCTTGTGAATGATGGCAGTGTCACGAGTGCCTATATTGACGGGATTATTGCAAACGCGCATGAATTTGGGCCATATTTTGTTTTAACTCCCGACCTTGCACTGTTGCATGCGCGTCCTGAACAAGGCGTTATACATCAGCAGCTTGCGGTTACGGTGGTACGTGAAGGAGTTGTCTTTAAGGAGGGTAATGCTCCTGTTCGTGTTTTGGTGACACTTGCTGCGCAAAATCCTAACGATCATATTGACGTTATGCGTATTCTTGCAACCATGTTTGCTTGTGAGGCAAACATTACCAGCATTGCACAAGCTCAAACAACACAGGAAATTTACGATTTATTTATCAGCGCTTCAGCGTAAGGCGCACACATTGCTCGTGTTGGTAAAGCAGTAGTAACAGAGCAGATAAAACAGTGCCAACTATGCGCTTTACATAAGAAGCTCGTGATAAATCCAATTATGGTGTGCGCCGTTTTTAACATAAAGCGCGCATACATAGAGAAAGGAAGTCAGATGGCAGTACTTGAGGTTATCATTAACATCTTGTCTACACCTGCTATTCTTGTAGGCTTGCTTGCGTGTTTGGGCTTGTGTTTGCAAGGAAAACCAGTTGAAGACATCGTTAAAGGTACACTTAAAACCATTGTTGGTTTCTTGGTGTTAAGTGCAGGTGCGAGTTTTTTGGTAGGAAACTCTCTAACGGGTTTTGGTCAAATATTTAACTATGCGTTTAATATGCAAGGTGTTGTACCAAATAACGAAGCCGTTGTTGCAGACGCGCTTAAGAACTTTGGTGTTAGTTCGGCTGTTATTATGGCAGTAGGAATGGTTCTCAACATTGTTCTTGCTCGTTTTTCGCGCATGCGCTACATTTTCTTAACAGGTCATCACACGCTTTATATGGCATGTATGATTGCGGTTATTTTAGGTGGCGCAGGTCATCTTGAAGGTTGGATGCTCTATCTTGCCGGCGGTTGCTTGCTTGGTTTTATTATGGTGCTGTCACCTGCATATTGTCAGGTAACGTTTAGAAAAGTAACAGGAAGCGATTCAGTGGCACTTGGTCACTTAGGCGGACTTGGTTACTGGCTTGCTGGTGTGGTTGGCCGCTGCTTTGCCAATGACCCTCATCGCAAAAGCACCGAAGAAATCAACTTCCCCAAACGTCTTATCTTTTTACGTGATACAACGGTTTCAATTGGATTAACGATGGTTATTTTGTTCTTAGTGGTAACAGGTATTGCTGTTGCACGCGGAATTTTAACCGAAGGTCCAGCGTTACTCGCTGCAGATCCCAAAGCATTTGACGCTCAGTTTGGCGCATTAAAAGGGCTTATGAACATTGGTTCCGAAACAGTTAACAACTGGATCGTATGGGCCATTACAGGAGGCTTGAGCTTTGCTGGTGGTGTCTACATCATCTTAAGTGGTGTTCGTCTTATTATTGGCGAAATTGTTCCTGCTTTCAAAGGCATTGCCGATAAGCTAGTTCCAGGTGCCAAACCTGCACTTGACTGTCCCGTTGCATTTACATATGCACCTAATGCGGTAACCATTGGATTTATTAGTTCATTTGTTGGTGGCATTGTTGGACTGTTTATCCTTGGCGGATTAAACGCTATGATTCCTGTTGCTCTTATCTTGCCTGGCGTTGTTCCTCACTTCTTCTGTGGTGCTACCGCAGGTGTATTTGGTAATGCAGAAGGTGGTGTAAAAGGTTGTGTTGCCGGTGGTTTTGCACACGGTTTGCTTATTACATTCTTGCCAGCTATCTGCATGCCAGTGTTTAATGCTCTTGGTTATACAGGCGCAACTTTCTCCGATGCCGATTTCTCTTGGATGGGAATCGTATTTGGTAACATTATAAATTATGCAAATGGTTCGCTCTTAATGCTTATTTGTGTCGTTGTTTACATTGCTCCTATTTTGTATAACTTCCTTGCACCTAAACCAAAGACGCAGGCGTAAGAAAGTGTTACCGTGGCGCTAAGAAGGCTTTGGCGAGTGTTTAACATCAAGCGAGGTCAGCTGGCCTCGCTTGTTTTATCGGTGGGCTTATAAAGGTACAAGCCTACAAATGTATTGTGTTATATCTCTGTTTACCGTAAGTGCAAACATGTGTTCAATAAAGTTCAGAGATAATAATAGTGTAATAAGGTTACAGCCCTGTGATACGGTAGGTGTAGAGGGCGTCCAAGTACATTGTAAGGGGTTGCTATGAGTGTACATAAGATTTTATGTTGTTGCGGTTCCGGATTGGGTTCAAGCCTTATCGTTCATATGAATGCGGAAGACGCTGTTAAAAAGCTTGGTCATCCCGAAATTGAAGTTGATCATACTACCATTTCTGACATCAATCCTCAAGCTGCCGATTTATTTATTGTCGGTAATGATTTAAAGGATTTTATGCAAGGTATTCCCGATGAGAAAAAAGTAGTTCTTATAAATATTTTAGACAAGGCAGAGCTTGAACAAAAGCTGGCACAACATATCGGATAGTCGTTGTTTTGTGGGTAAATAATTCAATTTTTATAACAGCTAGATATATAGAGCGTGCAAAACAGTGATAGAACAGGAGTGTTCCGTGGAGGATAGGGAATATAAAAAAATTAAGCTTTTAGCAACAAAAATTCGTCGTGACGTACTTGCCATGCTTCAGCACAGAGGTTACGGACATGTTGGTGGTTCGCTTTCATTAGCCGACGCTTATGCTGTGCTTTATGCAAAACACTTACGCCATCGCCCCGATGATCCTCACTGGGAAGACAGAGATCGTATTGTTTTGTCAAAAGGACACGCAGGTCCCGTTATGTATTCAACACTTGCCGAGCGTGGATTCTTCCCTAAGGAATGGCTCTTTACCTTAAATGATGGCGGAACACGCCTACCTTCTCATACCGATCGTCTTAAAACACCTGGTGTTGATGCAACAACTGGTTCTTTGGGTCAGGGGACTTCGCTTGCAGCAGGTATTGCCTATGCTCTTAAGAAGAAGCATTCTTCCCGTAATACCTATCTTTTTGTAGGTGACGGCGAGCTTAACGAAGGTCAGTGTTGGGAAGCGTTTGAGTTCATTGCTGCGCATCGCCTTGATCGCTGTATTGTGTTTATAGACGACAACAAAAAGCAGCTAGACGGTAGAACTAAAGACATTCTTGACCCGTTTGACTATGTAGACAAAATGCGCGCCTTTGGTTTTTATACACAAAAGGTTAATGGTCAAGATATTATTGCGCTTGATGAGGCAATTACTCGTGCAAAAGACCAGCACAATCAAGCCAATGCTATTGTGCTTGACACCATTAAAGGTGCTGGTGTTCCTTACTTTGAAGAAACCGAAATGAATCACTCGATGAAATGGAATAACGACGAAATCAATAAAGCTACCGATGAAGCAATTGCGCGCTTTGACCAAGAAATTGCTGCGCTTGCCTTTGCGCTCGAAGGAGAAAGCCTTCCTTGCGCTTGCAGCGGTCTAGATGATGGTGAAAGTTCTTGCGCCACACAAAATCTTTCTTAATATGAGTAGCTACAGAGAGTGAGGAATAATGTTTAAACTTGCAAAAGATTGTAGAAGCGCAGGAAAACCTTATCGTGACACGGTTGTTGATACACTGCTTGACCTGATGAAAGCAAATGATCGTATTTTATGTTTTGATGCAGATTTAGGTGGCGCAAGCGGAACGCTTAAAATTCAAAAAGAACGCCCCGAGCAGTTTGTAGAAGTGGGTATTGCCGAGCAAAACATGATGGGTATAGCGGCGGGCATGTCGTCTGAGGGGTATATTCCATTTTGTCACACCTTTGGGCCTTTTGCTACGCGTAGATGCTTTGACCAAATTTATCTGTCGGGTGGATATGCGCACAACACTATCAATATTTGGGGTTCCGACCCTGGCTTTACCGTAGGGGCTAACGGAGGAACGCACACAACCTGGGAAGATATAGCGCTTATGCGCATGATTCCGGGTTCGGTTGTTACCGATGCGGCAGATCCCGTACAAATGGAGTGGATTATCCGCACGTTTGCAACTTTGGAAGGTGTGCACTACGTACGCTCGGGAAGAAAAGCCTCGTACAGCATTTATGAGAGTGGTTCTACCTTTGAGCTTGGACGCGGAAATGTTCTTCAAAAAGGTAGTGACGTTCTTATCATAAGCGCTGGTCAGCTGGTTAAAGATGCGCTCGATGCTGCAGAAGAATTAGAAAAACAAGGCTTGTCGGTAGAAGTTATTGACATGTTTTGCATTAAGCCGCTTGATAAAGAGCTTGTGTTAAGCGAAGCTGCAGGTAAACGCGCTGTAGTAACTTTTGAAAATCATAGTGTTAACGGTGGTTTGGGATCAAGTGTTGCCGAAACTCTTGTAGAAGCGCAAGTATGTGTCCCATTTAAGCGTATTGGTGTAAACGAGCAGTTTGGTCAAGTTGGCACTGCCAATTGGCTTCAAAAAGAGTTTGGCCTTTGTGCTTCAGATGTGGTAAAGACGGTTAACGCTTTGCTTGCTCACTAACTTGGGCATTTGTTACATTGTTCGTTTTATAATACGACTCTCTTAAGATAGCTTTCGTGCAAAGAACGCCCCTTGTTTTAAGAACAAGGGGCGTATTTGTAAGCTATGTTAGCGGCGTTTGTTAAGTGGCAACGCTTTTAAGAGGCAATTAAAACTTTACCTCAGGAACATTGCGTGCGCTTTCGCTTGTAACAACAAAGCCTTCGCGTTTGTCAAAGTGGAAAAGTCCTGCAAAAATAACGCCAGGAAACGTGGTTATGGCGTTATTAAACATAAGCACACAGTCATTAAAGCTCATGCGCGCATAGCTAATTTTATCTTCGGTATCGCTTAGCTGAGATTGAAGCTGCTGAAAATTGGCATTTGCTTTAAGGTCGGGGTAGCTTTCTGCAACGGCAAACAAATGACCAAGTGTTTGCGTAAGGGTGTTAGAAGCATCCATCTTTTCTACGGGAGTAGCTGCGCTGTTAACAGCTGCACGTGCGGCAATAACGTTTTCAAGCGTCTTAGATTCGTGCGTGGCGTAGCCTTTTACGGTTTCAACGAGATTAGGAATAAGATCATTTCTACGTTGAAGCTGCGTATCAATAGTTTGCCATGCGTTGTCGCAACGGTTGTTCAGCTGGACAATGTGGTTATACATCATAACTGCAATAAGCAGCACAACCACAATTATGCCGACAATTATAAGTGTTTCAGGCATGGTATCTCCTGTTCGCCTTGTTGTGTTTGATAATTTTGTTGTACATAAATCTTTATTATACACGTTGCTGAGCAGTTTTGAGATGCGGCATATGGTTACGAAGTAATCTAACAACGCAAGATGGAGCGGCTGATGAAATACAGGTTATATGAAGTGCATAGGCATTAAAACGTAATTTACGTGCGATTTGCGTGCACTTTATACGCGATTTGCGCGCGCAAACAACTGCACGTTAATCTGGGAATATTGCAAAAAATTTGTGTAAACGTGATTGAGTAAAAATGGCGGAGGGGGAGGGATTCGAACCCTCGGAACGGGGTTGCCGCTCAACGGTTTTCAAGACCGCCGCATTCGACCACTCTGCCACCCCTCCGTAGCTGCCTAGCTTCTGTACGTGCGATGAACAAAACGAAATAAGTACATAAGCTCTTGCACAGCTTTTATAGTGTACAACATTAAGCTCTATAAGTGTACAAAAACTTATATCTTTTTGATTTTCGTGTAAAATTTAAGGATACGAAGCTTGCACGCATGCTATGTGCTTGCTCTTGCCGCAAAATGACGTGCCGTTTTGGGGAAAAATTTGTAAGGAATTATCGATGACACACACGAGCTCTTGTTCTAATAACACAACAACCAATGAGACGCTTTTACAGCGTACGCATGCTGACTGCAAGCAGCCGTTGCACCATGTGTACGACTCGCGCGCGTTTGATACATTGGCTGCTACGGCGCCTGATACGACAACACATCCGAATCCATGTGACGCCGAGGATTTTTGCGACCTTGACACATACTATATGCAATGCGCCCTTGCACAGGCTCAAAAAGCAGCTTTAGAGCAAGAGGTCCCTATTGGAGCGGTTGTTGTTTGCAACAATACCATACTTTCGGCAGCACATAATTTACGCCAACACAGCCACAACCCTAGCGATCATGCAGAATTTATTGCCATGTTGCAAGCAGCAAAGAAGCTTGATTCATGGCATCTTGAGCACTGCTGTGTATATGTAACGCTTGAGCCTTGTCTTATGTGCGCAGGTCTTATGCTCAACGCGCGCATTGCACGCTGCGTTTTTGGTGCATACGATCAAAAAGCAGGAGCTTGCGGAAGCCTGTATAACGTAAGCAATGATTTTAGGCTTAATCACTCCTTTGAGCTAAAAGGCGGCGTTTTGGCTGATGAAAGTGCAAATCTTCTGCAACAGTTTTTCAAACATAAGCGTGCGCATGACTAGCGTAGTTTGAGTCTTTGCGCACATGATGGGCGAAAGACCCGATACATTTTTACACGCTTAGCACGAGAGCAAAGACTCCACGCGGTAGGATTTTGCAATCTTTAACGCTAAATTGCTGGCAACTAACACGTTGTTAGCTACAACACGAGGATCTTCTTCGTCTTCGGGAATGAGATACACGTAGGCAAATTGTGTTTGCATAGAAGCAATAACCTTATGCAAAATACTGCCAGAAGACATGTCAAGTGGGGAAATGATATTGGCTAAATATACGCCGTCTGGGCGCAGACGGTTTTTAAGTAAGCGCGCGCCCTCTTGATTTGCAAGCGAGATCAGCGCGTTTTTTCCAGCAAACGCATCGTTAATGATTACGTCGTAGGTTTCTTGAGTGTGTTGCAGATAATGCACACCGTCGGCATGGATAATGCGCGCGCGACATGTGCTTGGTTGCTGCCCCTCTAGGCACGCAGGATAGCTGAGCTCTTGATATGAGTTTTTGCAAAAGGTATCAAGCGTTTGTTGTAAAAAGAAAAATCGCTTGGCAAGTTTTGTAATAACAGGATCAATTTCTACCACGCTCACCTGCATGTTTGGGTAGTGCGCCCACATCCATTTGGGGAGCGAATAACCCCCTGCGCCTATGACTAGAGTTTTACCTGATTCTTTATGCGCAAGCTTTACCAATTGCATCATGTACTGATGATAGATGCATACCAGTTTATAGCGCAGCTCTTTTTGCAGGTAGCATACCGACTGAAATTTGTTACCTACGTTCAACAACCTAATGGGCGTTTTTTGTTTATCTTGTGAATCAAAAATCAGCACGGGGCCAAATTTACTTTTTATGAAGAGATGGGCCCCACGCATTCGTAAGATAAGGTAAAATAGTGCCAATATACCTGTGCTCACTACACAAGTCCAACCGCTTATCGTAAGAAGTGATGTAAGTATATTGTGCATTATTAAAGAAAACTCCTTATGTTAGGCATAATGGATAAAATCTAATTGTTATTTTGCAGTTGGCTCAGCTATACTAACTTGTGCAAACTTGTACATCGCATACTATTGTACGCTAAAACAGGTAACATCAGGTATGTGTAATACGTGGACGTATTGGAGGCATATATGATTCTGGGTATGGGTCCTTTGGAGCTTGTTATTGTGGTAGCCATTGTTTTGGTTATTTTTGGGCCTAAAAATCTTCCAAAACTCGGAAGTGCATTGGGTAAAACCGTTAAAAGCGTTCGCGAGGGTCTTGATGATTCAAGCGATGACACCAATAAAAAAGACGAAAAAGCAAAAAGCTCTGCTAAATCTCAAGAAGCAGAGGATGTTGTTGTTGAGGACAGCAAAGAGCACTAGTCTTGTTCGCGCACGTCACGCACTTTGTGTGTAAGGTAAAGTATTGTGCGCTAACACATGAGCATGGTTTGTAAGTTTCTTTTGAGAAGGTAGCAGATGGATAAAAAAGAGTTGATACTTACCCCGGAAGGTCGCCAAAAGTTGGTTGACGAACTTGCGTATCGTGAGGGCGAGAAGCACGAAGAAATTGTTGAACGCCTTAAAGAAGCACGTGGGTTTGGTGACTTATCAGAAAACTCCGAATACGATGCCGCCAAAGAGGAGCAATCACTCAACGAGTCGCGTATTAATGAGATTCGCCAAATTTTGGCTACTGCTAAAGTGGTTGAGCGCACCGACGGTGAGTTGAGCGTTTCTATTGGTACTACCGTTGAGCTTTCCGATAAAAAAGGCAAGTCAATCAGCTTTACCATTGTTGGTACCACCGAAACAGATTCTCTTGAGCATAAAATCTCAAATGAATCGCCAGCAGGCGCCGAGCTTATTGGTCATGTTGTGGGCGATGTAGTAAGCTTTTCTACCCCAAGCGGCAAAGAAAAAACCTACACGATATTAAATATTACTCGTTAGGTGCAACTGATTCGTTCGTGTGTTTTATACGATAAGCATTCGCGTCCTTGCGCCCCGCGGCTCAAGGCGCGTTTTTGCATTTAACAGCGCATGTGTTTTCATAAGCAAGCCACACATACGGCAAGCAACAATACGTAAACGTACGCATTACCAGCTATTAAGGAGTTATCAAATGTCCGAATCTACGTCTTTAACCTCATCGGAGTCAACTATCAATGACGAGCGCGCCACGCGTCGTGCAAAGCGTAAGACTCTTATTGAGCAAGGCATCAATCCATATCCTATTTCGAGCACCATTACTGCTTTCGCGCGCGATCTTGAAACGCAGTATGGCTCACTTGAAGATGGAGCCGCTACAGAAGATTCCTACACGGTTGCAGGCCGTATTAGGGCGTATCGTCGTCAAGGCAAGGTGTGCTTTATAGTTTTGGAAGATAAAACAGGCACCATTCAGCTCTTTTTGCGCATTAACAATATGAGCGAGCAAGACTGGAATTTGCTTTTGCAACTCGATTTGGGCGATATTATTCAGGCAACAGGCGTGATTGTACGCACGCGCAGAGGACAGTTGTCAGTGTCGGTTACCAAGCTGGTTTTGCTTTCTAAAAGCGTGCGCCCCTTGCCCGAAAAGTTTCACGGATTAAGTGACCGCGAAATTCGTTATCGTCAGCGCTACGTTGACTTGATTATGAACCCCGAGGTTCGCGACGTTTTTCGCAAGCGCAGCCACATTATTTCGCTCATTCGTCGTTTTATGGAAAACCAAGGTTATCTTGAAGTTGAAACTCCTATGATGCATCAAATTTTAGGTGGAGCAAATGCGCGCCCGTTTACCACGCATTTTAATGCGCTCGACTGTGATTTTTACTTAAGAATTGCAACGGAATTACCGCTTAAGCGCCTGATTGTTGGCGGCATGGATCGAGTTTTTGAAATTGGCCGTCAGTTTAGAAACGAAGGTATGGACCTTACCCATAACCCCGAATTTACGTCTATGGAAGCTTATTGCGCGTATTCCAATTTACAGGGTATGAAAGAGCTTACCGAACAAATGTTCCAGCTTATTGCGCAAGATGTTTGCGGCTGCGAAAAGGGAAGCGAAATTATTACGTACCAGGACAAGCGTGTTAATATGAGCGGCACGTGGCGAAGCGTTGCACTTTCCGATGTTGCGTCTGAGGTTGTGGGCGAAAAAATCAACATGGACACGCCCGTTGAGCACTTGCGCGCACTTTGCGACAAGCACGAGATTTCGTGGGAAGAAAGCTGGGGTGCAGGTAAGCTACTCTTTGAAATTTATGATGAGTTGGGTGAACAAACGCTGCAGGATCCAACATTTGTATGCGACTATCCAGCAGAAGTTTCGCCTCTTTCTAAGCGCAAAGATGAAGATCCGCGCTTAACAGATCGTTTTGAACTTGTGATTTGTGGTCACGAATACGCAAATGCATTTTCCGAGCTTAATGACCCAGTTGACCAGGCGCAGCGCTTTATGGCACAGGTTAAGGCAAAGGGCATGGGCGACGATGAAGCAATGGGTTACGATTACGATTATGTTCGCGCGCTTGAGTATGGTATGCCACCAACTGGCGGAATTGGATATGGTATCGACCGCATGATTATGCTGTTCTGCGACCAGCCGTCTATTCGCGATGTATTGTTGTTCCCACAAATGAAGCCCGAAAGCATTTCAAAAGACGATATTGCCGCTCAGGTGGATAATTCCTAAAGGGGGCTTAAACCCATATGTTTGAACAATTTACCGCGCAAACACGCAACATCTTATTGCTTGCTCAAGAGGAGGCTCGCAGCGTAGGAAAACTCTACGTTGGTACCGAGCATATTTTGCTCGCATACCTCAAAGACGAGGAAAATGCCGTTACGCAGGTGTTATCGTCATTTGACATTACCTACGCGCAGGCATATGAAATTGTGGAATCGCTTGCCTCAACAGGTACTGCCGACGCCGCGTCGGGACACGTGCCGTTCTCTGCACTCACCAAGCGCGCGCTTGCTCAGGCTTTTACACTTGCATCCGCTCATGCTACTGGTTTAATTACCACCAAGGATCTTTTTATTGCCATGCTTGCGCTGCCCGAGAGCCATGCATGTTTGGTGCTCACGCGTATAGGTGTTTCGTTTTCGTCGCTCAGTACGGCAATTGACGCGCTTGATGACAGCGAAGAATACACAACTCCAGAAGACGCAGAGTCTACTCAAGACGAGCAAGATGACGACTTAACCGAGGTTGCCTATGGTATTCCATCGGCTTCGCAAGCGCGCTCAAAGATGGGAAAACTGCTTAAACGCTATGGGAAAAATTTGGTTGCCGTGGCGCAACAAGAAAAACTTGATCCTGTAATTGGTAGAGATAAAGAGATCACGCGCATTGCGCAGATTTTAGCCCGTCGTCAAAAAAATAATCCGCTTATTTTGGGCGATCCTGGCGTAGGAAAAACCGCAGTTGTAGAGGGCTTAGCTCAACTGATAGCCACGCATAATGCTCCAGTTACCCTTGCAGATAAACAAATTTGGACGCTTGACATTTCTTCGATGCTTGCAGGTGCAAAATATCGCGGAGAATTTGAAGATCGCTTAAAACGTGTAATTAACGAAGTTCGCAAAGCAAAAAACATCATTTTGTTTATCGACGAAATTCATACGATTATAGGAGCAGGCTCTGCCGAGGGCTCCATTGACGCTGCTTCTATTTTAAAGCCGCCGCTTTCGCGCAGTGAAATTCAAGTTATTGGTGCCACAACTGCAGAAGAATATCGCAAACACATCGAAAAAGATCCAGCTTTAGAAAGACGCTTTCAGCCTGTTGAAGTTTGTGAGCCTACGGTTTCTCAAACGCTGCAGATACTCAAAGGTTTAAGTGCTCGTTACGAGGCGTTTCATCACGTCCATTACACGCAAAATGCTTTAGTTGAGGCTACGCGTCTTTCACATCGCTATATTCAAGACAGGTTTTTGCCCGATAAAGCAATTGACGTGATTGACGAGGCAGGCGCTCGTAAATCGGTGGTTAAACGTCACGAGCCGCGCGAGATAATTGCCATGCGTACCGCGCTTGCCAAGCTCAAAGAAAAAAAGGAGCGCTTGCTGGCGCGCGAAAATTACGAGGATGCGGCATCGGTAAGAGATGACGAAAAATCTTTGGAGCAAAAGATTGCTCATGCGGTAAAAGACTGGGAGAAATCGCGCGCGTCCGAGCAACAAAATGTTGACGCAAATGATATAGCTCGTGTTATATCGGATATTTCTGGTGTTCCTGTTACGAGCCTAACAGAAAAAGAGTCAGAAAAATTACTCCGCTGCGAACAAGAGCTGCATAAACGCCTTATTGGCCAAAAAGAAGCAGTGGCAAAGGTTGCGCACGCTATTCGTCGTTCGCGCTCGCCTCTAAAAGACCCTGCGCGCCCTGGCGGCTCGTTTATATTTTTAGGGCCTTCGGGTGTAGGAAAAACAGAGCTTGCTAAGTCTTTAGCCGAGTTTTTGTTTGGTACCCAAGAGGCACTTATTTCCTTTGACATGTCAGAATTTATGGAGAAACATGAGGTTTCCAAGCTAGTTGGTGCGCCTCCAGGATACGTTGGCTACGATCAAGGCGGAGAACTTACTAAGGCTGTTCGTCGTCGTCCATACTCGGTTGTTTTGTTCGACGAGATAGAAAAAGCGCATCCAGACGTATTTAATATCTTGCTCCAAATTTTGGAGGAAGGTCGCTTAACCGATGGTCAGGGTCGTGTTGTAGACTTTTCCAACACGGTTATTATCATGACCTCTAACATTGGAGCACGCGAGATTGCACACACTTCTCCTATGGGCTTTAGTTCCCAAGGTGATGACGGGCTGTCGTACAAAGAAATAAAATCGCGCGTTAAAGGTGAACTTAAGCGCTCATTTAGGCCAGAATTTCTTAATCGTGTTGACGAAATTGTTGTCTTTACCACGCTTTCCAAAGAAGAACTCAGAAAAATTGTGGGGCTTATGGTTTCTAAGCTGGCATATCGACTTGCACAAGAGCACATTATGCTTACGCTGAGCGACGCCGCCTGTGATTTAATTGCTCAAAAAGGCACCGATCCTATTTATGGTGCACGTCCTTTGCGTCGTACGCTTCAACGTTTGGTTGAAGATCGTCTTGCCGAAGACTTGCTTGAACATAAGTGGAACGCAGGCGATGAGGTTTACGTTGACGCACAGGAGCATGAGCTTGTGTTCAAAAAGCGCGAAGCAGACTTACAAAAGTTACAAGCTTTACGTGCGCAAGGATCACAACTTGCAGATGTGGCACCTCACGTATCGCATGAACGCAGCGTTTCTTACGCTGGCACTCAAAATGCAAGTGGTGGAGCATACAGCGAGTAACCTACATAAGTTTATGCCGCATGCAGACTTTGTAAGCGTTTGTGTGTGCAACAATTATATAATGGTTGTGGCGCCTAGGAAATTCGTGTCAAAATGAAGGAGCCTTTGAAGGCGTTGCGCGTTGGTTAAAGCAGAGCAACACCTTTATAAACCGTGTAAGAGCATAAGCCAAGGAAAGGAGATGCCATGAGCACATCTCAAACACCTGAGGATGCGCAAGATACTAAAGCACGCTTGCGTGACGCCATTCGCAAAACAGCGCCAGGCACGTCTTTGCGTTTTGCGCTCGATATGATTTTAGCAGGTCATCTTGGTGCTCTTATATGTATTGGCGACACGGATAATGTTTTGGCGGCAGGTGACGATGGCTTTCGCTTGGACATCTCTTTTACGGCAAATCGTTTGTTTGAGCTCTCAAAAATGGACGGCGCTATTGTTATTGACCGCGGCTTAACTAAGATTTTGCGCGCAAATTATCATCTTAATCCTTCGCCTTCGCTTCCTACGTCCGAAACGGGCATGCGTCACCGTACGGCAGCGCGTATGAGCCTGCTCACCAAAGCGGTGGTTATTTCGGTGTCTGAACGCAGACAAGTGGTTGCTATATACGTGGACGGTCACGGCCATCAGCTTCAATCGGTTCCAGAACTTATGAGTTCGGTTAACCAAATGTTGGTTTCTATGCAAAGCACGCGCGCGCAGCTTGACCGTGCTCTTTTGCGCCTTACCACACTTGAGCTTGATGACTATGTAACGCTTTCTGATATTGCAGATACCATTTATCTCTTTGAAGTGCTTATGACCGTTTCCGAGCAATTAAGCGACATTATTTTACAGCTTGGTAGTGAGGGCAAAACTATTGAAATGCAGCGTGAAGAGTTTATTGGTAATGCGTCAAGCGATTACACGTTGCTTATTAGAGATTATGCAAAGGATTCGTCCGAAGAGCACGCGCAGCGCATTCGTAAGCAATTGCACGAAATTTCAAATTCGCAGCTGCATGCACCCGATAAAATAGCCGAACTTCTTGGATTTGAAAACAAAGGCGAGGAATCAATTATGGTTCCACTTGGGTTAAGAACGCTTTCTAATGTGTCAGTGGTTAGAAAAGGTATGGCAGATAAGATTGTAGATGAGTTTGGCTCACTGCAACAGCTTTTGGATGATATTGAACAAAACCCCTCTAAGCTCGATGAACTTGGTGTGGATAATCCTTCAATTTTGGCTGATAGTTTATACCGTATGTGGGGCAAGCGCGCATGACAGCAGATACCTGCGCCGTTATAGCCTCTGGTGGCACGGGTTCGCGTTTTGGCGACGCGCGCGGAAAACAATACACCACCTTATGCGGTTATCCCATTTCATATTGGGCAATACGTGCTTTTGTAGAAGCGCCTTCGGTAGGCTGTATAGTTATTGTTTGTGCTGCCGAGCGCCAATCCGAAATGGAAAAGCGCGTGGTTTGCCATCTGCATACACAAAAGCCCATAGTGTTTGCTCATGCTGGTGCTACGCGTCAACTTTCAGTGTATGAAGGTCTGCGCCACGTACCTTCTACCTTTAATTTTGTGGCTATCCACGATGGCGCGCGCCCTCTTATTAAAGTTGATACCATAGAGGCTTGTATCAACAAACTACGTACCACTCCTCATATAGCAGGGGCAATTTGTGCGTTTCCCGTAAGCGACACACTTAAAACGGTTGACGGTACACGCATTATCTCAACACCTAATAGAGCGCTGTTTTGGTCGGCGCAAACTCCGCAGGTTTTTAGGCGAGAAATTATCTGTAAAGCGCACGAATATGCACTTACGCACAAACGCAGTGTTACCGACGATGCTTCAGTTGTCGAACAAATGTTTGGAGATGTGGTGTGCGTTGAAAGTCCGCGCGATAATATAAAGATAACGCTCCCCGAAGATTTTGCCGTTGCAAAAACTTTGCTGGAGCAACGCTTTAATGCGCAAGACTCATAGCAAGGAGATACCATGCGGATAGGGCACGGTTTTGATGTTCACGCGTTTACCAAAGATAGACCCTGTATTATTGGGGGTGTTACCATACCATATGAGCGTGGTTTATGGGGCCATTCCGATGCAGATGTTTGCGTACATGCACTTATGGATGCACTTTTAAGTGCGGCGCGTCTAGGCGATATCGGACAACTGTTTCCGCCCGATGACCCTACATATGACAATGCCGATTCGTGTAAGCTCTTGCATGAGGTAGTAAGACGTCTTCAACAAAGCGGCTTTGCAATTGTTGATTGCGATTGCACCATTGCGGCTCAAGTGCCTAAGATTTCGCCATATCGTGAGCTTATGCGCAAAAAATTGGCAGAGGTTATGGATATACCGCTTGAGCATATAGGCATTAAAGCAACTACCACCGAAGGTTTAGGTTTTGTTGGAAGGTCAGAAGGTATAGCTGCATGGGCATGCGTTTTGCTTGAGGAAAACGTGTGCGCTAAGATTAACTAGTAACGTAGTAACCGCTACGCCTTTAAAGCAACGGTTGTATAACAAGGAGTTCACATGCTAATTTACAATAGTAAAACGCACAAAAAAGAAGAGTTTATACCTCTTGAACCCAATCGCGTTCGCATGTATGTGTGTGGACCTACTGTTTATGACCAAATTCACATAGGAAACGCTCGCACGTTTTTATCGTTTGATATTATTCGTCGGTATTTACAGTACAAAGGCTTTGCTGTTGTATTTGCTCAAAATCTTACCGATGTTGATGACAAAATCATCAATCGAGCCAATGAGCAAGGCATTTCGGCAGACGAGCTTGCAAAAACATATTCTTGTGCGTTTATCGAGCAAATGCACCGCTTTGGGATTTTGGATCCCGACATTCGCCCTCGTGCAACTGCAGAAATCGAACATATGCAGGCAATGATTCAAATACTTATTGATAAGGGTCATGCCTATGTGGCTGATAACGGCGATGTATATTTTTCGGTACGAAGCGATCACAACTACGGGGTAGTTTCAGGAAGGCAGCTTGATGATATGCGCGCAGGTGAGCGCATCGAGGTCAACGATGCCAAGCGCGATCCGTTTGATTTTGTATTGTGGAAAGCCGCAAAACCTTCCGAGCCCAGTTGGGATAGTCCTTGGGGCAAAGGTCGTCCTGGCTGGCATACCGAGTGCTGCGCTATGATACATAGGTATTTAGGAACGCCTATTGATATTCACGGTGGCGGACAAGATCTTATGTTTCCGCATCATGAAAACGAAAACGCGCAGGCAAGCTGTGCATGGGACAAGCCGTTGGCAAATTATTGGATGCACGCAGGTATGTTACGTGTAGACGGTGAAAAGATGTCAAAGAGCTTGGGCAATTTTTACACGCTCAAAGAAGTTCTTGATGCCTATCCTGCCGATGCAGTGCGTTTGCTTATGCTGCAAACACATTACCGTGCGCCACTTGATTTTTCGTTTGAACGGCTTAACGGTGCGCGCGGAACCCTGCAAAAACTTATTGGTTGCGTAGAAAACTTACGTTGGTCGGCAGAGCAGTCGGGAAAATCAGGTGCCTTAGGCAAAGCAGAACAAGCTCTTGGCAATGCAGTTGATCATGCTCAAATAGAATTTGATACGCAAATGGACGACGACTTTAACGCCGCAGGTGCACTTGCTGCTATTTTTAATCTTATGGCGCACGCAAACAAATATCTCGAAGAAGCAGGTGCTCATCCCTGTGTTGCTCCCATGCTTCGTTGTGCCGACATGCTTTGCGAACTCTGCTCGGTTTTGGGTATTACGCTTGCAACTAAAACATCTGAGCTTCCTGCTGAAATTATTGACTTAGCGCAAAAGGTTACCCAACAGAGTGCTTCTAGCTGCGAAGAGGCCGCACGCCTGCTTATTATGGCTCGCGCAGAAGCTCGGAGCAATAAAGACTGGGCGCGCGCAGATGCAATACGTGACGGCATTGCAGAACTGGGGCTTATGCTCGAAGATACCGCTAACGGTACGCGCATTAAGGTTAAAAACTAATTGGTATTAACACCGTGCTTGCTTAATGTATTGGTGAGCAGGTCTGCTGATGAGGGAATACAAGATGGCTCAAACACATAATCCACGAGGCAATTTCAAAAAGCCAACAAAAAAGAATAAGAATGTGCCAATCGCCCGCTTTACTTCAAGCGAAAAGGGCGCACCTTACAAAAAGCGTACGCGTGCAGCTGTTAACAGCGACGCGCGTGCACGTTCTTCGAGTGCAAACGCGCGCTCTTTCTCATCCCAAAAGCGTAGTTCAGGTGCTTCTTCTGCGCACATGCGTCCGCGGCGTGTACGTGGCACACACGCGCCCATGATTGAGGGTAGACGCGCCTGCTTTGAAGCGCTTGAGGCTCATTTGCCACTTAAAAAGCTCCTTGTGCAAGAAAATATGAACGCCGCGTTGCAAACAGCCGATGTTGAGCGTTTAATTGCTTGTGCCCGCGAGCGTGGTATTTCGTGCGAATATGTTAAAAAGTCTGCTATGGACGCATTAAGCTCGCACGCCGCGCATCAAGGCGTTATGTTTGAAACGGCGCCCTTTGCATATGCCGAGCTCAGTGATGTGCTTGCCACCATTGACCGCAAAGCTGCTAGCGCCGCAGATGCTTTCGATGCAAATGCTAGCGAGCTCGTTACAAACACCAACAATCAACCTAGCGCCCCCAAACAAGCTTCGCTTGTTGTGCTGCTCGACCACGTAGTTGATGAAGGCAATTTTGGTGCCATTGTTCGTTCTGCCGAAGTGGTGGGCGCGTCTTGTGTCATCATTGCAAATGCACGTTGTGCATCGGTTGGTGTGGGGGCATATAAAACGTCAGCTGGAGCAGTGCTCCATATGCCTATTGCGCAGGTTGTTAATTTGGCGCGCGCAATCGACGAGCTCAAAGAGCATGGTTTTTGGGTTATTGGAGCCAGCGAACATGCGCAGCAAACGGTATGGAACGCTCCTTTTTCGGGAAACGTTTGTTTGGTTATGGGCTCAGAAGAAAACGGTATTTCGTCGCTTGTACAAAAAAAGTGCGACTTTATCTGCAAGCTTCCTCAACGTGGCCGTATTGAATCGCTTAACGTTGCACAGGCTGCAACAGTTATGTGTTACGAATGGATGCGTCAGAACACGCTCTCTGTTTAAGCCATCTGCGTCTGCACGTGAGTTTGCTACCATACGGAAATAGTCATGAGTCGTCATAAAAATCAGTATACAAAAAAGCCTCTGGGAAAGCGCGAAACGCAAGCTGCGTCTGCAAAAGTTGCAGGTCGGCGAGCTAAACAGTCGCTGCAGCTGATTTGTCGCCCTGCGTTTGCTCATTTGCCGCTTCTTGTGGTTGATGGTTACAACGCACTTATGGCTACCAAACACTACGCGTCTAGTATGGGCGAAGCTGCTTTTTCTCCATCTGATAATGCTTCTTGTGCTCAGGCACAAAGCTCTAGGTTGCACAGAAATACCTTGGTAGAAGGGGAGTCTTCTACTTTTGCCGCTCATGCCGACCCTTTTGATCGCGCGCGCGAACGTTTGATCAGCGACGTTGCTGCTTTTGCTCAAGGTAGTTACGAAGCAGTGGTGGTTTTTGACGGAACACAGAATTTGTCAAGTGTGCCAGCCGTTTCTATTCAAGCGGGTATTTGTGTTGTGTTTTCTCGAAACGGTGAAACGGCTGATAGCGTAATTGAGCGTCTGGTTACGCAAGAAAAGCAAGTTAACAGAAAAATTACCCTTATTACCTCGGATAATACCATTCGTTCTACCGTGGGCGACGACGTTACTAAATTAACTAGTGCGCTTTTATTGCACGATGTTGAGCAGCAAAATACACGTTTACATACCGATTCTGCGCGTACGAGTCATCAAAAGATGACGGTGGAATCGCGTGTGTCAAAGGAAACGCGCGATAAGTTGTGGAAACTTTTGGATGATCTCTCTCATCGCTGAGTTGGGTGTTTAGGAGTTAATACGTCTTGCTGCTTTATCACCTGCACACATGTTGCCATCTCCAAGTAACATTACCTGCTCAAATGTTGACAGCACAACCAATATCACCTGCGTAAATGTTGCCAATTACAAGTAACATCACCTGCGCAAACGCTTTATATTATTGAAGAAACCTGTTGTCGGCAAATTGTGGAACTTTGCCAAATTTAAACGATTTTGCAAAAAACAGTAGCAAAAAAAATAAGAACACGATATTATGCATAGTGCAATGCTGGCGTAGCTCAATGGTAGAGCCCTGGTTTTGTAAACCAGTTGTTGTAGGTTCGAGCCCTATCGCCAGCTCCACTGAATTAAACAAACCAAGCTTCGGCTTGGTTTTTTTGTATCTTGATGTCATGCGTGCATAAGAGTTGCCATAAGAATTGCCATCAACCATAAGAGGGCGTGTCAGGCAAGCATAAGAGTCACCATAAGAGCAAGCGTGAGGCACAGGCATAAGCTTTGCAATAAAAGTCATCATAAAAGCCCTCCTAATGTCAATGAGCTATCGGCGAGTTTTACCAATTATGGTGGAAATATGATATGGATACGCGCGGGTCAGTGGTAGAGGTTGACAAGAATAAAATTCAGTCGTAATATGCTTACGCTCATGAACAAGATTGAGTCAAGAAAAACTCACAAATGTGTATGTCTTCGCCGAAGAAAACACAACGACGAGAGTTCGTGGGAAGCTTGAAAATATGGGGGTGTGGCACAGCGGCAACTGCGGCGGACTGTAAATCCGCTCCTTCCAGGTTCCTTGGTTCGAGTCCAAGCACCCCCACCATTTCGCCCGTGTAGCTCAGTCGGTAGAGCACTTCGTTGGTAACGAAGAGGTCACCGGTTCAAGTCCGGTCGCGGGCTCCATTGTTCAGGCATTTATGCCGGTGTAGCTCAGCTGGTTAGAGCACACGGCTCATACCCGTGATGCCACTGGTTCGAATCCAGTCACCGGTACCAGGAAATTAACGGTGAAAACCGTTTAAAAAAAGTTACTTTCAACTCCTCTCTAGTTGAAAGTACATGTAGAAGTGAATGGCCGATAAGGTTGTTTTTCACAGAGGAGGACGGCAATGGCCAAAGAGAAATTTGATCGTAGTAAGCCGCATGTTAACATTGGTACGATTGGTCACGTCGACCATGGTAAGACTACCTTAACTGCAGCCATCACCAAGGTTCTCTCCGAGCAAGAGGGCTGCAAGGCAGACTTCACCGCTTTCGAGAACATCGACAAGGCTCCTGAAGAGCGTCAACGTGGTATTACCATTAACGTTGCTCACATTGAGTACGAAACTTGGGAGCGCCACTATGCACACGTAGACTGCCCAGGTCACGCCGACTACGTTAAGAACATGATTTCTGGTGCAGCTCAGATGGACGGTGCAATCCTCGTAATTGCTGCTACCGATGGTCCTATGGCTCAAACTCGTGAGCACATCTTGCTTGCTCGCCAAGTAGGTGTTCCTTACATCATCGTATTCCTTAACAAGTGCGATATGGTAGACGACGAAGAGCTTATCGACCTCGTTGAAATGGAAACTCGTGACCTCTTGAGCGAATATGACTTCCCTGGAGACGATATTCCTATCATCCGTGGTTCTGCTCTTGGTGCTTTGAATGGCGAGCAAAAGTGGGTAGACTCTGTTGTAGAGCTTATGCACACTGTTGACTCCTACATTCCAACACCTGCTCGTGACAACGAGAAACCATTCTTGATGGCTGTTGAAGACGTTATGACCATTTCTGGTCGTGGTACCGTTGCTACTGGTCGTGTTGAGCGTGGTGAGCTTAAGCTTAACGACACCGTTGAGATCGTTGGTATTAAAGACACTCAATCTACCGTTGCTACTGGTATCGAAATGTTCCGTAAGACCCTTGACTTCTGTGAAGCAGGAGACAACGTAGGTATTCTTCTTCGTGGTATTAAACGTGAAGACATCCAACGTGGACAGGTTCTCTGCAAACCTGGTTCAGTAACTCCTCACAAGAAGTTCACTGGTGAGATCTACGTTCTTACTAAAGATGAAGGTGGACGTCACACGCCATTCTTCTCTGGATACCGTCCTCAGTTCTACTTCCGTACCACTGACGTAACCGGTGACGTACAAGCTCTTACCGATGCTAACGGTGGTAAAGTAGAGATGGCTATGCCTGGCGACCACGTAACCGTTACTTGTGAACTTATTCACCCCATTGCTATGGAGGAAGGTCTTAAGTTCGCTATTCGTGAAGGTGGCCACACCGTAGGCGATGGTCGTGTATCTACCATTATTGAGTAGTACATTCTCGTTTGCTTGCTAAATTCCGTAAGGTTTATTACAGCAAACAATAGGTCCGGTGCTCCACATAGGGACGCTGGACCTATTTTACCGTTTTAGTTATACAGAAGAAATCACTCAGATGACTTGCTGCGATGTTTGATAATTTGGTGGTTTTGTTAAGTTCTGTAATTTGCTTAAACAATTATTGACAGTCTTAACTGTTGAATGATAGCGTTAGCTATCGTGTTGTCTTATCGAAGGCAACAGTTACAGGAGGATTCATGCGTACTTTAGTTACTCTTGCATGCACCGAGTGCAAGCGTCGCAACTATACTACGGACAAAAATAAGTCCAACACTCCAGATCGTATGGAGCTCAAGAAATATTGTCCGTGGTGTCATAAACACACCCTTCATAGGGAAACCCGCTAATTAGCGGATGTAATTAGGCCAGTAGCTCCAATGGTAGAGCGGCGGTCTCCAAAACCGTTCGTTGTGGGTTCGAGTCCTACCTGGCCTGCCAGAAATACCACCGGCTTTCTTCGTTTAGAAGAGAGCCGGTTTCATGCATACTTAGAAGAGCTCTAAAGGAGTGAACTGATGGCAAAAAAAGAGCGACAAAGGAGAAGTGCTCGTCAAGCACGTTCGCAGGAGCGTGAACGCTTGTCTGCTGATGGCGCTACCGATGAGACAAAGGCATCATCTAGCAAAGTAGCTCAATCTTCTCTTCAGCCATCACACAAGCACTCCAAGTCTGATGCAAAAAAGGCTAACGGAGGGCGCATTAAAACCTATTTTAAAGCCGTTAAAACAGAAATGCATCGTGTTGTATGGCCAAGCAAACCTGAGCTTAAAAATTATTCAGGTGCCGTTATTTGTGCGCTCGTTATTTGCGGGCTGGTTATTTGGCTTGTAGATACAGGGTTTGTAGCTCTGCTCGTGAGCTTCACAGGTTTGAGAGGTTAGTTGTGGCAAAGCATTGGTATGTCATTCACACCTATTCTGGGTACGAAAATAAAGTTAAGTCAGATCTTGAGCACCGTATAGAAACATATGGTCTTGAGGATCAGATTGTAGATATTAAAATTCCAACCGAGGAAGTTGTACAGGTTAAAAGCGATGGAAAACGCAAAAACGTTGAAACAAACGTTTTCCCTGGTTATGTTTTGGTTCGCATGGAAGTTGACGATAATTCGTGGGCTGTTGTGCGTAATACCAACGGCGTAACAGGTTTTGTTGGCATCGATGGAAAACCTGCACCGCTTCGTCGTTCTGAATTTAATAAAATGATGAGAAAATCAAACGCTTCTCAAGAAAAGGTTACGCCACAAAGCATTACCACCGATTTCGAAGTGGGTATGGCTGTGCGCGTTATCCAAGGTCCGCTTGAAAAGTTTGAAGGCAAAATTACCGAGGTTATGGTTGAAGCAGGTAAGCTTAAAGTTTCGCTTACCATCTTTGGCCGTGAAACTCCAGTTGAGCTTACCATGAATCAAGTGGAAGTTATTGCGTAGCAAAGCGAAGTTAAGCTTTTCTACGGGGCTTGTATAAAGCCACAAGTTTGACATTCTCTTACCTGCTTTACTGCTCATAAAACAGGTAAGATATGAATGATGTGCATGTTGTATTCGAAAGAATATGCTTCTCAGCATGCAAGAGATAGTATGGGTAGCTTTGAGAATAAGATCCTCAAACAACACCAAGGGAGCATTATGGCTAAGAAAGTTGTAAAGTTTATTAAGCTGCAGATTCCTGCAGGTAAAGCCACTCCTGCACCTCCAATTGGTTCTACCTTGGGTGCAGCTCAGGTTAACATTATGCAGTTCTGCCAAGCATTTAACGCGGCTACTGCAGACAAGGGCGGAGACATTATCCCTGTTGAGATTTCCGTTTACGAAGATCGCAGCTTTGATTTTGTATGCAAAACTCCACCTGCAGCTAAGCTTATTATCAAAGAGCTTGGTATTAAAGGCGGTTCTGGCGTTCCTCAACGCGACAAAGTTGGACAACTTACTCAAGAGCAATTAACCAAAATTGCCGAAATCAAGATGCCCGACCTTAATGCAAACGACATTGAGGCTGCTAAGAAGATCGTTGCGGGTACCGCTCGTTCTATGGGTGTTACGGTTGCTGAGTAGTAACACTTTTCTGATGACTTTTGGGTCGCTGGCAACTTTTTAACATTGCTGCAATTCAAAGGTTATATCAGAGCTTTTGTATTCATGTGGGAGGACATTGGCGTCCGTTATAACCACCCAACTACCTAAAGGAGGTAGCTTTTATGCCAAAGCATGGAAAGAACTATCGTAACGCTGCTGTAAAAGTAGAAGCAGCTAAACTCTACACTCCTAAGGAAGCTCTTCAGCTTGTTAAGGAGCTTTCATCTGCAAAGTTCGACGAGACCGTTGAAGTTGCAATTCGTTTGGGCGTTGATACGCGTAAAGCAGATCAAAACGTTCGTGGTTCTATTTCTCTTCCTCACGGAACGGGTAAAACTGTTCGTGTTGCTGTATTTGCCGAGGGCGACAAGGCTCGCGAAGCTCAAGAAGCTGGCGCAGATATTGTTGGTTCCGACGACTTGATGGAAGACATTCAAAAAGGTGTTATCAACTTTGATGCTGTTATTGCAACACCTAACCTTATGGGTAAAGTTGGTCGCCTTGGTAGAATCTTAGGACCTCGTGGTTTAATGCCAAACCCCAAGCTTGGTACCGTAACCATGGATGTTGCAAAGATGGTAGGCGAGCTTAAAGCAGGTCGTGTTGAGTATCGTGCTGATCGTTATGGTATTTGCCACGTTCCTATGGGTAAAGTTTCCTTTGATCTTAACGACTTAGCAGAGAACTACGGTGCACTTTTCACCGAGCTTCTGCGCGTTAAGCCTTCAAGCACTAAAGGTCGTTATGTAAAGTCCGTTGTATTTTCTTCTACAATGGGTCCTGGCGTTAAAGCCGACACTTCTGTAACGCGTAACTTTACCGAGGCATAAACGCGTTTGCTCAGTAGACGCAATCGCAATAAAGCGCGAATCTTCCTCGTCCAGTTTGTTCTGGACGAGGTTTTTTTTAGCTGTTTTAGTTTTACTTCATTGAAAGATATTGATTGATTTTTGTTGAGACCATGCATAACGAGGGCTTCTCATCATAGGAATTTTGCCCGTATATAAGATAGGCAAACGTATCTACGCACAGGAATAATGAGTCCCTGTATAGCAAGGCTTGGATGCATATATGGCAATCATATGTAGGACCAGCAATTTACCACATATTTTGCCTGTGAACCTTGCGCATCCCTAAAAGTTAGCTACAATAGAGAAGTTGCAGATACCAATCTGCTCAAGTGCACATAGCACGTTCGCTGCCAAAGACAGCCGGTGCTTCGTCTAGAAGCTTAAAGGGAGTACACATGGTGTATAACCGCCTGCCGAGGTGGTCTTAAGAATCGTCTTCTTGTAGACCCCGCTTTGGCATAAGCCAAGCAGGGTCTTTTTTTATGAAGGCTCGCTCGCGTCAGCGCTCGTGCCCGAGTAAAACATAAGGAGGTGTATCTATGCCTAACAAACTTAATATTTCTATGCTCGATAAGGCCGCTCAATCAATTGAGAACTCCAAAGGTGTGTTTGTTATTGACTATCGCGGACTTACCGTTAAAGAGACACAAGGTCTTCGTCGTGCTCTTCGCGAAGCGGGAGCTCACATGAAGGTTTACAAGAACAACATTGTTAAGATTGCTCTTAAGAATGCCGATCTTCCCGAGATCAGCGGTCTTGAAGGAACATGTGCATACGTGTTCTACGAAAATGACCCTGTTGATGCAGCTAAAGTTATCAAAAAGCAAGCTGAAGCTCTTAAAAAGATCGAATGGGTTGGCGCATTAGCCGATGGCAAAGCTCTTGATGCACAAGGTGCAAAAGCTTACGCCGAGCTTGCTAGCCGTGATGAGCTTGTTGCTAAACTCGTTTACGTTCTTGGTAGTCCTCTGTCTGGCATTGCTTCTGTTTGCGCAGGTCCTGCTCGTGGACTTGTTACTGCTTTGGACGCAGTTGCCGAAAAGAAAAACGCTGCTTAGATTTAAGCGCATCGGTCAGGCTCTATGCTTGCCGTCTTAGTAAATAAAAGGGCGAAAGCCCCGATTGTATAAGGAGAATACAATGGCTGTAACTAAAGATGAAATCATTGAGGCTCTTAAAGAGATGCCAGCCCTCGAGCTTTCTGAGCTCGTTCACGAACTTGAAGACGTATTTGGCGTATCCGCTGCTGCTCCTGTAGCAGTTGCTGCTGCTCCTGCTGCTGGTGCTGCTCCTGCAGAAGAAGAGAAGACCAACTTTGACGTTGAGCTTACTTCTGTAGGTTCTAACAAGATTGCTGTTATTAAGGTTGTTCGCTCTCTTACTTCTCTTGGTCTTAAAGAGGCTAAGGACGCTGTTGAGGCTGCCCCTAAGGTACTTCTTGAAGGCGCAAAGAAAGAAGACGCTGAAGCTGCTAAAAAGCAACTCGAGGAGGCAGGTGCTTCTGTTACTCTTAAGTAACAACCACCTCTTAAGCGCCTAATTTTTAGGTGATACATAAAAGAAGAGCTAGATTCGCTTGGATCTAGCTCTTTTTGTCATATGTTTGAACTGTGTAGATTCTGTGCAGTTTCTGCTGACCCCTCACATGCTCTCCATATATGCGCGTGAGTTGATTTTAAGAAACGCCTGTTTATACATGGTGAAATCGAAAATCTAGTCCTAAGCGTAAAGTATGTCAAGGTCTGATATTGACGACTGTCATAACCTTAGCTAAATTGTTACGTTGCGACAATTGCCGCCTCCCACCCTTTTGAAGGAGGAAAAGCCTGGTGCCTAAATTAAAATCAATCCATGGTGATAGACCGAAGCAGCGCGACCGCGTAAGCTTCTCCAAGATTGCTCCTACTATGGAGCTCCCTAACTTAATCTCTGTGCAGAAAGAGTCCTTTGCACGATTCATGACCGATGGTCTTGCTGAGTCGTTCATGGAATTTTCTCCTATAGAGAACTCTACTAAAACAATGGAGGTGACCTTTGGTGCTCATCAGTTTAGTGATCCACCACACACCATTGCCGAGTGTAGAGCTAAAGATATTTCGTATCAAGCTCCTCTTCTTGTAAACGTTCGCTTTATCAATAAAGAAACGGGCGAAATGAAGGAGCAGCTCGTGTTTATGGGAGATTTCCCTCTCATGACCGATCGCGGTACCTTTGTAATCAACGGTACCGAGCGCGTAGTTGTTTCTCAGCTTGTTAGATCTCCTGGTGTTTATTTCTCAGAAGAAATGGATAACGGAGTCCAAACGCATCATGTTCAGTTTATTCCTGCACGTGGTGCTTGGCTTGAGTTTGAAGTGGACAAGCACGGTCATCTTGTTGTATCCATCGACCGCAAACGTCGTCAGAATGCAACGCTGCTGCTTCGTGCGTTAGGCATTGCCGAGTCCGACGAAGAAATCATCAAGCTTTTGGGCGATTCTGAGATCGTTAAAGCAACGCTTCAGCGCGATGTTGCAACCACGCGTGAGGATGCTCTTATCGAAATTTATCGTCGTCAACGCCCTGGTGAGCCACCTGCGGTTGATTCTGCTCGTTCGCTTATCGAAGGATTGTATTTTAATAATCAGCGTTATGATTTAGCACGCGTAGGCCGTTATAAAGTTAATAAAAAGCTTGCGCTTGATATTGATCCAAGTGTAAAGATTCTTACTAAAGAAGATATTGTTGCGGCTCTTCGTTATCTGCTTGCCCTTCACGCAGGAGATACCACCAAAAAGACCGATGATATCGACCACTTTGGTAACAGACGTGTTCGTACGGTAGGCGAGCTGGTACAAAATCAGTTCCGCATTGGTTTAAGCCGTATGGAGCGCGTTATTCGCGAGCGTATGGCAACGCAAGACCCCGACGACATCTCGCCGCAGTCTCTTATCAATATCCGCCCAATTGTAGCGGCTATTAAAGAGTTCTTTGGCTCCTCACAGCTGTCGCAGTTTATGGATCAGTCAAACCCACTTGCTGGCCTTACGCACAAGCGTCGTCTTTCTGCATTAGGACCTGGTGGTTTGGCAGGTCATAAGTCTGGTTCAAGCCGTCGTACTAATGTTCCTACCGCAGTGCGCGACGTTCACAACTCTCACTATTCGCGTATGTGTCCTATCGAAACGCCCGAAGGTCCAAACATTGGTCTTATTGGTTCTCTTGCGCTGTTTGCGCATGTCAACGAGTATGGATTTATCGAAGCACCATACCGCAAGATTGTAGACGGCAAGGTTACCGATGAAATTGATTGGATGATAGCAGACGAAGAGGAACATCATGTTATTGTTCCTGCAGATGTTCCTGTAGATCCAAAGACGGGTCGTTTTGTTGCAACAGACGCTCACGGAAAAATTTATTATCCCGAAACTGTTGTTGCGCGTACACGCAACTTCGACGGTACCTTTGGTGCACCAAGTGAAGTAGCCGTTAACGAAGTAGACTATATGGATGTGTCTCCTTCTCAGATGCTTTCAGCTGCTGCTAACCTTATTCCGTTCCTTGAGCACGACGACGCAAAGCGTACGCTCATGGGCGCAAACATGCAGCGTCAGGCCGTGCCTTTAATTAAGCCTCATGCTCCTTATGTTGGAACTGGTCTTGAGCGCGCTGCAGCATATGATTCTGGCGAATCGGTTATGGCAACTCATGCCGGAGAAGTTGTAGAGGTAGACGCTTCGCACGCCGTAGTTCAAACTGAGGATGGTTTTGAGCGTTATGACTTCCCCAAGTATCAACGTTCTAACCAAAGCACCTGCATTAACCACCGTCCTGTGGTAAAAGTAGGTCAAAAGGTTGAGCAAGGTCAGCCTCTTACCGATGGTACATCCATTGATAAAGGCGAGCTTGCATTAGGTGTTAACTTAACCGTTGCCTACATGCCTTGGGAAGGTTATAACTACGAGGACGGTATCGTTGTCTCCGAGCGCCTTGTTCAAGACGACTTGTTAACCTCTGTTAATATCTCTCGTCACGAAGTTGACGCGCGTGACATTTCTGCAAAACATGCCGAGGAAATTACTCGTGAAATTCCTAACCAGTCCGAAGAAGCGCTTGCCAATTTGGATGAAGACGGTATTGTTCGCATTGGTGCCGAAGTTGGCCCTGGCGATATTTTGGTAGGTAAGGTTACTCCTAAAGGTGAGCCTGCTCCAACTCCAGAACAACGCCTTATTGCTGCAATCTTTGGTAACCGTGCACAAGATGTTCGCGATACCTCGCTTAGAATGCCACACGGTGCATACGGCCGCGTTGTGGATGTTGTTCGCTTTGTTCGCCCCGAAGATAAATCTAAAGAAAACGAGCTTCCTCCAGGAGTTAAAGAACTCATTCGCGTATTTGTTGCTCAACGCAGAAAAATTCAACAAGGCGATAAGATTTCTGGTCGTCACGGTAACAAAGGTGTTATTTGTAACGTTTTACCTGTTGAAGACATGCCGTACATGGCAGACGGTACTCCTATTGACGTATTGCTAGACCCGTTGGGCGTACCTTCTCGTATGAATGTTGGTCAGCTGCTTGAGTGCCACTTAGGTTGGGCTGCAAGTCATGGTTACGACGTAGACAGCGAGGACTCAGACAAGGTTGTAGAAGGACCTATGTTTGTTTCTACACCTATCTTCGACGGTGCTACCGATGTAGAAGTTGCCGACGCAATTCGCCGTACCAACATCAACATGATCAACAAAGCTATGCGCACCTATGGTAAGCAAATGAACAAAGCATTTGTTCCCCAGCTTAACGAACAAGGTAAAACCACGCTTTATGATGGCCGTACTGGTGAAGCATTTAAGAGCCCTATTACCGTTGGAACTTCTTATATCTTAAAACTTGGCCACATGGTAGACGATAAAATTCACGCTCGTTCAACTGGTCCTTACTCTCTTGTTACGCAGCAGCCTTTGGGTGGTAAAGCTCAATTTGGTGGTCAGCGTTTTGGTGAGATGGAAGTTTGGGCTCTGTATGCATACGGCGCATCCAATGTATTACACGAGCTTATGACCGTTAAATCTGACGATACCAACGGCCGTGTTAAGACATATGAGTCTATCGTTAAGGGCGAAAACGCACCTCGTCCGGGTATCCCCGAGTCGTTTAAGGTTTTGGTAAAAGAGATTCGTTCTCTTGCACTTAACATTGAACCTATTGTTTATAAAGAAAATGTTCCGGCCAAGCCTGTGGAGCAAGAAGACAAACCCGAGGCGGTCGATGTATTTGCACATGCCGATTCTGCTGATGATTTAATTGGCGGATCAACAATTATGTCTCATCATTCCGATGAGGTTCTTATTGGCGGCACGCTCAAGGATAAGGAGTAGCGAACGTGGCAGACTTTGATTCCACAGATTTCGATGCTATCAAGATTTCCCTTGCCAGCGCGGATGACATTCGCGGTTGGTCATGTGGTGAAGTCAAGAAAGACGAAACAATCAACTACCGCACGCTTAAGCCTGAAAAGGACGGACTTTTCTGCGAAAAGATTTTTGGTCCTGTAAAAGACTGGGAATGTGCCTGCGGTAAATATAAAGGTATTCGCTTTAGAGGCATTGTTTGTGAGCGTTGTGGTGTAGAAATTACCAGCGCAAAGGTTCGTCGTGATCGCATGGGTCATATCGAACTTGCTGCTCCTGTTTCGCACATTTGGTACTTTAAGAGCCCAGCCACGTTTCCTCTTGCTCGCCTTTTGGACATGAAGAGCAAAGATCTTGAGAAAATTCTTTACTTTGCGTCCTACGTTATTACCGAAGTTGACACCGAAGCACGCGAACAAGATGCTCAAGACCTTAAAGAAGAGCTTCAAGCCGACCTTGAAGAACTTGATGCAGAGTGCGAAGACGAAATTGCACGCTTGCGTGCGCAAGGCGAGTCATCAGACGATGACCCAGAGTTTAGCGATTTAGAGCCACTTTCTGCCGAAGAAATTGAACGCGGTATTGTTGATCTTCGCGAAGAGTATGCAGACGAAAAACGCTTGCGCAAAGAGGCGTTTACCAAGTTTATGCAGCTTGAGTGCCGTGAGCTTATTTCTGATGAGTCGCTGTTCAGTGAAATGCGTCGTTACTACAAGATGTACTTTAAGGGCGACATGGGTGCAGGTGCTATCCGTGACCTGTTGCACAGCGTTGATTTGGAAAAAGAAGCAACCGAATTACGTAAGATCATTGCTTCTGACGATTCTCAAAAGCAACGTCGTGAGCGTGCGGTCAAGCGTTTGGAAATTGTTGACGCATTTTTGAAGGGTAACAATGACCCTGCCAACATGATCCTCGACGTTATCCCTGTTATTCCACCCGATTTACGTCCTATGGTACAGCTCGACGGTGGCCGTTTTGCAGCCTCTGACTTAAACGATTTGTATCGTCGTGTCATCAACCGTAACAACCGCTTAAAGCGTTTGCTTAACCTTGATGCGCCTGCAATTATTGTAAATAACGAAAAACGTATGCTTCAAGAGTCGGTAGACGCACTGTTTGATAACGGTCGTCGTGGACGTCCTGTAACTGGTCGTGGCGGCCGCCCCTTAAAGTCTTTGGCAGAATCGCTTAAAGGTAAACAAGGTCGTTTCCGTCAAAACTTGCTTGGTAAGCGTGTAGACTATTCTGGTCGTTCGGTTATCGTTGTTGACCCACGCCTTAAGCTCCACCAATGCGGTTTGCCTTCAGTTATGGCTTTGGAGCTCTTTAAGCCCTTTGTCATGCGCCGTTTGGTAGAACTTAACAAAGCCGAAAATATTAAGGGTGCAAAGCGCGCTATCGACCGTGGCTCTGCTATGGTTTGGGATATTTTGGACGAGGTCATTCGCGGCCGTTTGGTACTGCTTAACCGTGCCCCAACGCTTCACCGTCTTTCAATTCAAGCATTTGAGCCCGTTTTGGTAGAGGGTAAAGCTATCCACTTACATCCATTGGCGTGCGCTCCGTTTAACGCAGACTTCGACGGTGACCAAATGTCGGTTCACGTGCCACTTTCTACGCAGGCACAAACCGAGGCGCGTGTTCTTATGCTTTCAAGCAATAACTTGCGCTCACCTGCATCGGGTAAAGTGTTAAATATTCCATCGCAAGACATGGTCTTTGGCGTGTACTTCCTTACTACGCAAAAAGACGGTCTTGCTGGTGAGGATCGTGTGTTCTCAGATTTTGATGATGCACTGGCGTCTTATAACGCGCTTACTGGTATTGATATTCAAGCACGCATTTTTGTACGTCTTACCGCAGCAGACGCAAATGCAACCGTTGATGGAAAGCCTTATTTCCGCACGTATTCTGCTCGTGGCAAGCTTGAAGAAATCGATTTAAGCGGCGATCCTGTTCGTTTTGAAACTTCAATTGGACGCATTATTGTTAATCGTCAATGCTTGCCCGACGACTATCCTTACATGAACTTTAAGATGGCTAAAGGCGACATTGCTACTTTAGTTAACGATTGCTGCGACCGCTATACGCTTTCTCGCGTAGAGCCCATTTTGGACGCAATTAAGCACGTGGGATTCCATTATGCAACTCAGGCAGGCTTAACTGTTTCTGTTTGGGACGCTATTATTCCAGATGATAAGCCTCAGCTTTTGGAAGAAGCGCAAGGTAAAGTAGACCAAATTAACGAGTACTACGAAGACGGCTTCTTGTCAGAAAAAGAGCGTCACAGCGAAGTAATTAACGTATGGACCGATTGCACCGAGCACTTGGGTTCTGAAATGCTCGAGGGCTTTAGCGAAGACAACCCCATTTACATGATGGCAGATTCGGGAGCTCGTGGTTCTAAAACGCAGCTTCGTCAGCTTGCTGGTATGCGTGGTTTGATGGCCGATATGTCTGGTGATACCATCGACTTGCCTATTAAAGCAAACTTCCGCGAGGGTCTAGAGCCACTTGAGTACTTCATTTCTACCTATGGTGCACGTAAAGGTTTGGTAGATACGGCATCGCACACCTCTGACTCTGGTTACTTAACACGTAGGCTGGTAGACGTTGCACAAGACGTTATTGTTCGCGAAGAAGACTGCGAAACCGTAGACGGCGTAACCTATAAGCTTATTAAGCCGGGCGAAAACGATGTTGATATGGATCTGGTGGGTCGTTGCGTTTTGCAAGACATTTGTGATCCTAACACGGGCGAAGTTTTGTTTGCCAAAGACTCTTACATCTCTTCAAAGCAAGACTTGCAAAAGCTTGTTGATGCTGGTCTTAAGAGCGTTGTGCTTCGTGCGCTGCTTACCTGTAAGTCTCGCTATGGTGTTTGCCAAAAGTGCTATGGTTGGGACTTGTCTACACGTCGTCCCGTAAACATCGGAACTTCAGTTGGTATTATTGCTGCTCAGTCCATTGGTGAGCCTGGTACCCAGCTTACGATGCGTACCATTCACTCTGGTGGTGTTGCAGGTGCTGAGGATATTACGCAAGGTTTGCCTACGGTTGCTCGTATGTTCGACGTTGTTGGAAACGTTAACGAAAAGATTTTGGGACGCGAAGCCGATCTTGCTACGTTCAGCGGTATTTTGCACATTACGCCTGAGCAAACCGAGTACCAAATTAGCATTACCGATAAAGACGACGAAAGCCGTATTCTTGCGCAGTGGCGTGTTCCTGCATCAGTTCGCTTTATGCCTGGTATCGAAGATGGTTGCGAAGTTGAGCCTGGCGATCAGATTACCCGCGGCTTTGTTAACTTTAGAGTTTTACGCAGCTTAACTGGTATCGAAGAAACCATGCATACCTTTGTTAAGTCGGTTAAAGACGTTTATACCTCACAAGGTGTAGACCTTAACGACAAACACATCGAAGTTATTGCACGTCAGATGTTGCGTCGTGTTCAAATTACCAATCCGGGCGATTCGCAATACCTGCTTGGTCAGTATGTTGATAGATACGTATTTGCCAATACGGTTGCAAACATTAGCGCCGCAGGTGGTAAAGTTCCCGAGGCAGAAGCAGTTATTTTGGGTACGCTTAAAGTTGCGTCCTCAATTGATTCGTGGCTTTCGAGCGCATCGTTTATCCGTACGGCAGGTGTCTTAACTGAGTCTGCTATTAAGGGCGAAACCGACCACTTACTTGACCTTAAGTCTAACGTAATTGCTGGAAAGAAGATTCCTGCAGGTACTGGACTTAAAGCGTATGATGATGTTCAGCTTACGTATAAGGGTCAAGCTATCGATGGGCCTACCTCTCCTAACGCAAAGGCGCTCCCCGATTGGGCACCCGATGAGCTTAAAGACATTGAAGAGCAGCTCCCCAAGCAGCTTGACTGGATTGGTGAGGATTACTCCAACAATGGTGTTTACTCTAAGAACGGACGTTCGCTTTCTACCGAGGATGCTAAGCTCTACCTGTTTGACGACCTTGGTGTGTCACAACGCTGGACAAATAAATTCAGCGAAGTTGGTATAGAAACCGTGGGCGATCTTATTGGCAAGACCGAGGACGAGCTGCTGCGTATTGACGGTATTGGCGCGAAGGCAATTGAAGAGCTTCGCGAGGGTCTTGAGGCACGCAACTTGCTGTATATCTTGGAGCCCGATGAGGACGAAGCCGACAGCGAAGATCTTTCGCAGCTGTTGAACATGGTATTCTCGCCCGATCCTGATAACGACATTATGCTTGGAACTGCTGCTCCTGCAACACATCACTTTACCGAAGATGAGTTTATTGGTGGTGCAGATTCCGATGAGCATGATGATAGCGAAGATAGCGACATCATCAACGAGGATCTTGATTCCTTAGGCGACTTGCTTTCGAGCGTTATGAAGCAAGACAGCGCAGATAGTGATAAACAAGACGAGTAGGTTTTGAGCGCCGCGCATGGCGCGTGGCGCTTGGCGCGAGCTGGATGCCGCGCGTGACGTGGCGTTGATGCACGTGTGACGTGGCGTTAACGCGCCCGTAAACAGCCTCGTTTGAGTTTTGTACGATTAAAACAGCCGACTCATGTCGGCTGTTTTTTTGTTTGGAGAGCGTGCGTTTAGGCGTGCGTGTGCACGAGCGAGCGCCTGTTGGCGTGTGGATGTGTGAACGAGTACGCGTTTGGGCATATATTTCCGCGCGTGCATCCGTGTGCGCGTTTATTTTTACTAATACCTTTACTATAAAAAATTTTAAGTTATAATTAAGGAAATTCTGTGAAATTAAAATTTCATTGATGACCATAAAAATACAGTGCTTACTCTGTATAAGTGTATAAATGTATAAGTTTTATATAAGAAGAAAATATAGGTAAAAAGACAAAAATCGAGGCGAAAATGAAAATAAATAGGAGAATCATAACAGGTTGTTTGTTTGCCCTTATAGCGCTTATAGGTTGTCTATCTATAAACCAGTTTGTTGCCTATGCTTCAACGGGGGGGGGTATACCAATAAATGAAACAAACTTCCCCGATGCTCGCTTTAGGACATACGTAAAAGATAATTTTGATAAAGATAAAAATAATACTTTAAGCCAGAGCGAATGCGATAGTGTTACAGAAATTTCTCTTGAAAATTCAAATATTTCTTCTTTAACGGGAGTAGAACACTTTAAAAATCTTACATCTTTGAAATTTAGCCAAGGCGGCAAACTCACAAGCTTAGACGTAAGCAACAACAAAGCTCTTAAAACATTGGATTGCAGCTGGAACGAACTCAAAGAATTAGACGTAAGCAACAACACAGCCCTTACTACATTGAATTGCAAGGATAACCAACTCACAAGCTTAAACGTAAGCAACAACACAGATCTTAAAGTATTGGAGTGCGCCACAAACAAACTCAAAGAATTAGACGTAAGCATGAACATAGCTCTTACTAATTTGGAATGTTGGGACAACCAACTGACAAGCTTAGACGTAAGCAACAACACAGATCTTAAAGTATTGGGGTGCGACACAAACGAACTCGAAAAATTAGACGTAAGCAACAACACAGCTCTTACTAAGTTGGGTTGCAGTGGGAACCAACTCACAAGCTTAAACGTAAGCAACAACAAAGCTCTTACTGAACTGAGGTGCTACAGCAACGCACTCGGAGAATTAGACCTAAGCAAGAACACAAACCTTGGTGTCTTGGTATGTGACGGCAACCAACTGACAAGCTTAGACGTAAGCAACAACACAGCTCTTAAAGTATTGAATTGCGGCGCAAACCCACTCAAAGAATTAGACGTAAGCAACAACAAAGCTCTTACTGAACTGAGGTGCAACAGCAACGCACTCGGAGAATTAGACGTAAGCAACAACACAGCTCTTACTAAGTTGGATTGCAGCAGCAACAATCTCAAAAGCTTAGACGTAAGCAATTGCGCGGATCTTAGGGAACTATTGGGTCTTGGTAATTCATTGATATCCCTGAAGTTGGCTAAACCAACAGATGGATATGATCTCTTACTTATGAACCCATCATATACTGTAACAATGGAGCAAGGAATTTCAAAAATTCCCTTTAGTGCCCTTCCCCAAGGTTTTGTCACAAATAAAATTTGGGGCGATATTACTGGTGCAAGTTTAAAAGATGATGTGTTTAATTGGGATAAGCAAACTAACCCTATAAAATTTAAGTATAAGTTGTGCGACGACCCAAATGGAGTTTTTGATGCAGAATTGACAGTATTAGTTAAAGTGATAGGTCCAAAAGACCCAACAAAGCCAGATGGAAAGAACCCAGACAGAAGCAAATATTGGACGGTAACATTTGAGTCAAGAGACACCACTAAAGGCACCGTTGCTGCAGAAAACACGTTTTATGTCTTAAAGACTGCCCATAAGACATTTGCTGACTTAAAAGACAGTGCTCCAGCCACAATAGCAAAGGATGGCTATAAGTTTGACGAGTGGTTTGACGGGTGGAATCCTGCGCTTGATGCTGCTATTGCTATCGATAAAAATATGACCATTACGGCAAACTTTGTTGCTCTAGATGGCGTGGTAGGTCCAAAAGACCCAACAAA
>NZ_JBWPJQ010000003.1:0-182457 GCF_056583915.1 Fannyhessea sp. C0108B2
ACTTAAAAGACAGCGCTCCAGCCACAATAGCAAAAGATGGCTATAAGTTTGACAAGTGGAGTCCTGCGCTTGATGCTACTGTCATAGCCAATGACTTAACAATAAAAGCCTGCTTCAAGGAAGCAGACGCACCTGCGCCAGCCCCAGCGCCAATGCCAGCTCCAGGCAGCAATAATCTACAAGCAGCAACCGCAACGGCTGTGCCACAAACAGGTGATAGCGCAAACGGGCTATTATACGCTGCGCTTATGGGGTTGCCAGGAGTATCGCTTCTTGCTGCAGGTTTTAGGAAAAGAAGAAAACAGCATTAAATAACTTAGTGCCAAATAGCCACTAAATGAAAACGACCTTTGGGATGCGTGTGCGTTTCTAAAGGTCGTTTTTGATAGCTGAGTTTATAGACAATTGCCATGGCGTAATCATAATCGTTTTAGATAAGCACAATCGTTTTATAGCTCATATATTTAGGTATCCAAGTTTTGGAGGAACATGACGTTTTTCGTGAGAATACGTAATGTGCTAAATACACGCCTTGGTATATTTATTTTATGTCGAGCACGCTTTCCAGCTTTGTCTTTTTTTGCTATAGTTAGTTTGTAAGAAAAAAGACTTTCGGAGATGTAAGTATGCTTTATATGAACTATGAAGATATGGTTTTATTTACGGACAAGAAAGAAGAAGTATTCGTAAATCTTGATGGTACATTGCAATATTCCCCTACAAGTTATAGTTTTTCCGGAGAGTCTATTGATGCAGAAGAAGTTGACGACTTAAATGAAGTTATTGCATTCTTTCAAACTAAATATTCTGTTGCATTAGCATTAGCAAAGAAAGCTTTCCGAGGGAAAAAAGACAAAGCTGGAAAACCTTATATTCATCATCTTATTGCAGTTTCTAATTCTGTTTCGACCTACCAAGAGCAAATTATTGGATTGTTACATGACCTATTAGAAGATACAGATTATACATATGATTATCTTCTTGACAATTTTGGTTATCTAGTGGCTAACGCAGTTCGTAGACTCACGCATAAAAAAGATGTTGATTACATGGACTACATTAAGCAAATTAAAACTGCAGCACCCTATGTTCGTAATGTCAAAATTGCAGATCTCTGTAATAATGTAGATCTTGGACGATTGTCAGAAGTAACTGATGAAGATAGACAACGCCAGAAAAAATATCTTAAAGCTTTAGTTTATCTACTATCTTAAGTTGGAAATTTCTGTTTCACATCAATAAAAAAGGCGAAAAAAGAATCTGCAGAGCGACTGTAGGTAAATGCAGATTTGCGAAACAACTTGTTGAAACTCCTATGTGAATTTTTATTTTTGGCAGAAACGCCTATAAGCAAACTATTCAACATGCAGCTCCTATTGAACCTTTTCTTTCTGCTATTGTTGACAGACAAGGCGGAACTATGGTTGGTTTGGAATTTAAGTTTAAGACAAAAGAAAGTTTGCCAAGTAAAACTAATGCCGCCAAGGAAATACAGATAGCGTCCTCGTATAATACGTTAGCCGAGCGCTTTGTTAAACAGGAGATGTAAGCTGGTTTGTGCCGCGTGTCTTACGGTGTGCGTCTCACGTATCGCCCCGTGCGTCTCACGCTGCGCGTCTCGCGCCTTGGGTCTCACGCCGCGCGTTCAAAATTGGTGATTCGTGTTTACGTCTCATACAATCGGGTATGATTAACCAAAGCTAACAATATTTCGTAGGCGGCACGCCTTTGCCAGCATGCCTGTCTTTTGGAGGTGAATCATACATGGATCACAACTCATACATGTTTGAAAACAAAAACATCGCAACCGTACCCGGACACTGGCTTTTGGCTCGTTTGGGCAAGCGCGTTTTGCGTCCTGGCGGACTTAAACTTACTCAAGCAATGCTTAATGAGGCCCAGCTTGCCAACAAAGTTGTGGTTGAGCTTGCCCCAGGTATTGGTAGAACGGCTCAAGAAATTCTCGCGCGCACGCCTTTGTCCTACACGGGTATCGATGCTAACGCCGATTCGGTTAAACTTGTATCGGCTTTGGTTAAAGATAAGGGAACATGCAGGCAAGGCATGGCTCAAGATACCAAACTCCCCGATGATTACGCCGATGTAGTTGTGTGCGAAGCTATGCTCACCATGCAAACGCCCGAAAACAAGCGTGCAATTCTTCGTGAGATTCATCGTATTTTAAAGCCGGGCGGAACCTTTGTAAGCCACGAATTAGGTATTACGCCTAACAACATTTCTGCTGACGATGAAGCGGACATTCAGCACGATTTATCTCGCGCAATTCGCGTAAACGTAAAGCCTATAACCCAACGTGAATGGGGAGATTATCTGCAGGAAGCAGGTTTTGAACTTACGTGGTCAAAAACCGCTCCTATGGCGTTGCTTAATCCTAGACGCAATCTTGCGGACGAAGGCTTATGCGGCGTTATAAAAATCATAAAAAACGTTCTTACTATTCCAGGTGCTAAACAGCGTGTTTTAGAAATGCGCGCAACGTTTAAGCGCCACGCTAACCACATGTGCGGAATTGCTATGGTTTCGCGCGCAAAGTAGCAGCATGAGCGCAACGCAAACAAAGCGGCAACACGTGCTGCGTGGCGACACACGCGCAAAGTAACTACACGCCTGACAAAAGAGGGAGACAACATGCCAATACAAGACGAACAAACATCGCGTGCGTTCTTGGGAATTGTACAGAATTTGCCAATCACGCGCGAGGGAATTGTGTCAAAAGTTCCATTTGAAACAAAAAATATGCAGGTAAGTGTCTTTTCGGTTGCAAAAGGACAAGAAATATCGGAGCACACATCGCCTAAGGCGGTAATCGTAACGCTTATATCGGGAGCACTTAACTTTACCGTAGGACAAGCCGCACATCATATGGTTGCAGGCGATTTTATATATCTTGCGCCTAACGAACCACATGCGCTTTCTGCGTGCGAAGATAGTCGCGTGCAGTTGGTTATGTTCAACGCATAATAAACTCGCGCTTGCGTATACAATGTGTATAAAAATTGTGAAGTATAGATACGCCCGAGTGCGCGGACTTTTGACAACTGTGTGTATTGGGCGTAAAATTCTTTCGCTTATGAACTTCGTGGGTAAATGCTGTCTCGTACAAGGTTCCATATACCTTGTACTACAGTTTTGAACAACCGCCTGTTGTTCCCAAGATTTGCCCTTGTCATATGTAATTCAACAATCAAAGACGGTGGTGCTGCACAGTCTTTTGATACATAGGTGCTCGCGCGCCGTTATTTCTGTATGTTCTAAGTAAGGAGAAGAGCTTTGCCTACAATCAACCAGCTCGTTCGTCAAGGACGCGTTTCTCAAAAGGCTAAATCCAAAAACGCAGCCCTTCAGCACAATCCACAAAAACGTGGAGTATGCACACGTGTTTTCACAACTACCCCTAAAAAACCTAACTCGGCACTTCGTAAAGTAGCTCGTGTACGTTTGGTAAACGGTATCGAAGTTACAGCATACATTCCGGGCGAGGGCCACAACCTCCAAGAGCACTCAATTGTTCTTATTCGTGGTGGTCGTGTTCGTGACCTTCCTGGTGTACGTTATAAGATCGTACGCGGCGCATACGACTGCGCGGCAGTTCAAGATCGTAAAAAAGCTCGTTCCCGTTATGGCGCAAAGCGTCCTAAGGAATAAGTTTTAGCTGCTCTTGTATTAGTTCGTTCAAACTTACAACGCTGTATTGTAAGGTTAAAGGAGAAAATTATGCCGCGTCGTTCAGCTGCCGTCCGCAGAGAAGTAATGCCGGACGCTGTTTACAACAATCGTCTTGTTACGCAATTGATCAATAAAGTTTTGCTCAACGGTAAAAAATCAACCGCTGAGCGCATTGTTTACGGTGCATTTGATTTGGTTAAACAAACTACCGAACAAGATGCCCTTGCCGTATTCAAAAAAGCTATGGATAACGTACGTCCAACTTTGGAAGTTAAACCTAAGCGTGTTGGTGGTGCTACCTACCAAGTTCCTATGGAAGTTAACTCACGCCGTGCTACTACACTTGCTATTCGCTGGTTTGTAACTTTTTCGCGTGCACGTAAAGAAAAAACCATGGCCGAGCGTCTTGCTCACGAAATCATGGATGCTGCCAATGGTGTAGGAGCTTCCGTTAAAAAGCGTGAAGACCTCTTCAAGATGGCAGAAGCAAACCGTGCCTTCTCGCACTATCGTTTCTAGATTATTGTTCAAGTCTTGAGAAAGTAGCACATAGATGGCAAAAGTTAAGTATAAGCTCGAAGATCTTCGTAACATTGGTATCATGGCGCATATCGATGCTGGTAAGACCACCACAACCGAGCGTATTCTTTATTACACAGGTAAAACTCACAAAATTGGTGAGGTACACGATGGTGCAGCAACCATGGACTGGATGGTTCAAGAGCAAGAGCGTGGTGTAACCATTACCTCTGCTGCAACTACCTGTTTTTGGAAAGATCACGTTATTCAAATTATCGACACCCCAGGTCACGTAGACTTTACCGCCGAGGTAGAGCGTTGCTTGCGTGTTCTGGACGGTGCTGTTGCAGTTTTCGACGCTGTAGCAGGTGTTCAACCGCAATCCGAAACCGTATGGCGCCAAGCTGCTAACTACGGTGTTCCTTGTATTGCATTTATTAACAAATATGACCGTGTTGGTGCAGACTTCTTCCATGCAATTGAAACCATGAAAGATCGTTTGGCTGCAAATGCAGTAGCCGCACAAATTCCTATGGGTGCCGAGTCTAACTTCTGGGGTCTTATCGACCTCGTTACCATGCAAGCATGGGACTTCAAGGAAGACGCTAAGGGAATGATTTACCCTGAGGTTATGGATGCAATCCCCGACGAATTCAAAGAGGTTGCTCAAGAGCGCCGCGACATGCTTTTGGATGCTGCTGCAAACTTCTCTGATGAGCTTATGGAAGCTGTTCTTGAGGAAGCAGACATCGATGTAGACATGTTGAAGGCTGCTATCCGTAAAGGTGTTCTTTCTGGCGAGCTTAACCCTGTATTTGTTGGTTCTGCATACAAAAACAAGGGTATTCAAGAGCTTTTGGATGCAGTTGTTGATTATCTGCCTTCACCTTTGGACGTTAAAGAAATCGACGGTAAAGACCTTAAAGGTAACGACGCCGTACGTCATGCCGATCCAAAAGAGCCTTTCAGCGCCCTTGCATTTAAGATTATGACCGACCCCTTTGTTGGTAAGTTAACGTATATCCGCGTGTATTCTGGTCAGGCCGAATCGGGTAGCTATGTTTATAACTCCGTAAAGGATAACCGCGAGCGCCTTGGTCGTATTTTGGAAATGAACGCTAACGATCGTGTTGATCGTGACGAGTGTTCTGCAGGTGACATTGTTGCATGCGTTGGTCTTAAAAATACTCAAACTGGTGATACGCTTTGCGACGAGAAAAACGCAATCGTGCTTGAGTCAATCGACTTTGCAGATCCTGTTATCGACGTTGCCGTAGAACCTAAATCAAAGGCCGAGCAAGACAAGATGAGCGTTGGTTTGGCAAAGCTTGCCGAAGAAGACCCAACCTTCCAGGTTCACACCGATCACGAAACTGGTCAAACCATTATTGCTGGTATGGGTGAGCTTCACCTTGAAATTATTGTCGACCGTCTGCGCCGTGAGTTCCACGTAGATTGTAACGTTGGTAAACCTCAGGTTGCTTATCGCGAAACTGCAGGACACGAAGTTAAACATGTTCAGGGTAAGTTTGTTCGCCAGTCTGGTGGTCGTGGTCAATATGGTGATGCAATTATTGATGTTGAGCCTAAAGAGCCAGGATTTGGTTATGAGTTTGTAGACGCAACGGTTGGAGGTTGTATTCCTAAAGAGTACATTCCATCTGTTGATAAGGGTATTCAAGAGGCTCTTACTTCGGGCGTTATTGCAGGTTACCCTGTTCAAGACCTTAAAGTTACCCTTGTTGAAGGTTCTTACCACGAAGTAGACTCATCAGAGGCCGCCTTTAAGATTGCAGGTTCTATGGCAATTAAAGCTGCATTGCAACAGTCCGATCCTGTATTGCTTGAGCCTATTGAGTCTGTTGTGGTAGAAACACCAGAGCAGTACATGGGTGATGTTATGGGTAACCTTACTGGTCGTCGTGGAAAGATCGAAGGTATGGAAGACCGTGCAAACACCAAGCTTATTCGTGCAAAGGTGCCTTTAGGTGAGATGTTTGGTTATGCAACCGATCTTCGTTCTCAAACTCAGGGTCGTGCTTCTTATACGATGCAGTTCGATTCATATGAAGCAGTTCCCAAGAGCATCCGTGAGCAAATTGTTAGCAAAGCCGGCGGAAGCGCAAATTAGTATTCGTAGCCTAAGATAGCGTGTGAGCTATCATTAATGGAGGTATTGAAGTGTCAAGTCAGAAGATCAGAATTCGCCTCAAGGGCTATGATCACGAGGTAGTTGATCAGTCCTCAAAGCTTATTGTAGACACCGCACAAAAAACGGGTGCACGTGTTTCAGGTCCTATTCCTTTACCAACCGAGCGCAAACTTTATACCGTTATTCGCTCACCTCACAAGGATAAAGATTCTCGTGAAGAGTTTGAGATGCGTACTCACAAACGTTTAATTGATATTCTTGACCCCAGCTCATCTACGGTAGATTCCCTTATGCGTATGGATCTTCCTGCTGGTGTTGATATTGATATTAAGCTTTAAGCGCTGTGCGTTTTAAGTAACGCGTTATATGCACGTGTATAAACCGAGCTCATCCGAGCTCGGTTTTTTGTTTCTTGTGCCTTGTGGCTTTGTAACTTGTGGCTTTAGGGCGCATGACTTTGCGGCTTGCGGCTTTTGCTACGCTCTTTGTTTCGGCCTGCATTTTGTATTTTTCTATTCTGTTAACTTTTGAGCTCAAAATTCGTTTGTCAGGCCTTTCAATCTTAATAACTTATATAATCTCTAAAACACGCACAAATCTTGTAAGAGTGAATACAAATTAATATCTATAAGACATTCTGCATAATTACCTAAGGAGGCTCACATGCATAGGATTGTTCAAAGGTGGAACAGCATTGACCTTATTTTGCGTATTGTCTTTGGTCTTTTTCTAGGTACGCTGCTTGGTATTTTTGTACCCGCTCACGTTTATGTGCTTGACCTTATTGGCAAGCTTTTTGTAAATGCACTAAAATCTGTTGCGCCAATTCTGGTATTTTTCCTTGTCATTGGTGCGCTTGCGCAAGCAAAAAGTGCGGGTAATATGAAGCTTATTATTGGGCTTTATACATTGTCTACCTTTAGCGCTGGTCTGGTAGCTGTGTGCGCAGCCATGCTTTTCCCCGTTGATTTTACCTTTGCGCATGTAGAAGCCGCGGCTTCGCCCTCGCCCGAAGGCATTGGCGAGGTCCTTAATTCGCTCGTGTTAAATATCGTAGTTAATCCCGTAGACGCGCTGGTAAAAGGTAATTTTATTGGTATTCTCTTTTGGGCAATTGCTTTTGGTGTTGCGCTTCGTTTAGCCGAGCCTTCAACCAAGGCATTTTTTGATAACGTATCTTCTGCCATTGGAAAAATTGTCCACTGGATTATTAACGCTGCACCATTTGGTATTATGGGTCTTGTTTATACAACCGTTGCAAGTAATGGTCTTCATATTTTCACCGAGTACGGCGCCGTTATTGCGCTGCTGGTATGCACCATGATTGTTACCGCTTTGGTTGTTAACCCTCTTTTGGTGTTTGCCCTTACGCGTAAAAATCCCTATCCGCTTGTATTGCGCACCTTGCGCGATTCAGGCGTTACGGCATTCTTTATGCGATCCTCAGCTGCTAACATTCCTGTTAACATGAATCTGTGCGAAAAACTTGGCTTTGACCCCGATAATTACTCTGTTTCCATCCCGTTGGGCGGAACCATTAATATGGGTGGAGCAGCTATTACGATTTCTATTATGGCTCTGTGTGCAGCTCATACGCTTGGTATTTACGTTGATATTCCAACGGCAGTTATTCTTTCGGTACTCTCAGCGGTTAGTGCTGCAGGTGCATCTGGCGTGGCAGGAGGTTCGCTTCTGCTTATTCCGCTTGCGTGTTCGTCGTTTGGCATTTCAAACGATATTGCCATGCAGGTAGTTGCTATTGGCCTTATTATTGGCGTCATCCAAGATTCGTGCGAAACGGCACTTAATTCTTCTACCGATGTTCTCTTTACCGCGGTGGGCGAGTATCGCATGTGGTTACGTGCTGGTTTGAGTTTTGAAATGGGTAAAGATCACGAACTTGTTCGTCTTAAAAAATAACGTATTGCGCCGTTGATTTCAGCTGATTTCATTAAAGTTAATTTATGCTATGTGCTTTTATAATGTGTTAAAATTATGTATGTTTAACATGTGCGTCAGTTTTGCGCGTGAGTAAGTTTAATCCGTGTGCTTCGTGTGCAGGCAATTACACACGCGCTCAATGCGCAGGTAAATTCTAGGCCTTTATGTGCTGTTTTGTTCTCATAGGGGCTATATAAGAGAAAAGAGGCTCTATGCAGTGCGAACGTTGTGGCGCGCCAAGAGAAGACAATACGAGCGTTTGCGCGCGTTGTGGCAACAAATTTCCTCAGCCAACTTCTAGCGAAGATGCAAGCATTCCTTCTATTGATAGTTTTGGCGATAATTCACGCTCCAATCAGGTAACTCCTCACGCGGACTCGTCCGCTCAAGAAGTTGCTCCTGTTCAGGTAGATCCGTCTTCTCACGTGGATTCAGCTGATGCTATTGAACCTGTGTTTAATCCCACGGTAGCTTCCGCTGTGGATCCTGCTGCAACCTCCGCCGCGCCCGTTGCCACACCTGCTGTTACACCAGCTGCCACACCAGTTGCATCGCCCGTGTCGCCTGTTGCATCGTCCTCACCTCAGGCGAACGGCTCCGTACCAGGTGCTCAAAACTCTCATGCCACCTCATTTTTCGCTTCAAAGAAAAATCGCAACCTTGCCTTTATCGGCGCAGCTGTTGTGGTAGTCCTTGTTATTGCATTTAATCTCTTTAACTATTTTTCGGGTCTTATTGGTCCTAACGATGTAAAACAAATTATAAGTAGTGATCAAGAACTTATGCAAAACGGCATCGTGCCTAGTCAATGTGTAACTCAGTCTACCTACACCGTTAAAGATGTTGTTGTCGAAGAGCAAAAAGACGTTACCGCAGAAATGCATAGAGGATACGGCGAAAAAGCATTTGGCGCAACCGCAACTAATATTGTGAGCGTGCGCGTAAAAGCAACCATTGTTAACGATAACTTTGAAACTACATTCATCACTCATTTATTGGTAACTAAAACTTCGCAAGGGTGGAAGGGTCTTGCTCCTATTGCCATAAATCCCAAGGATGCAACCACAACTCCATTAAAGGGTGTTGATAAGTCGGATAATTATTCATCCAAGGTAGAATATTCAGACAGCGATTTGCAAAATAACGACGGCACATATACCAGCACAATCACCGCAAGTATGCATGATGAAAATTGGTATGGTAAGACGGATTATTCCTGGTCTGATGTGTATACATTTTCCAACGATAAGGGCTGGACGTTAGACCACAGCACCAAGGATGAACCTACGATTAAAGTCGATTGGAATATGAAAGGGAAAACGTACGAATATGCCTATAAAAGTGATTACTATAGAAATGAAAACATCTCACTGACCATAAATGATATCAATGACAAAACTGCAGATATCTCATATAGTATTTCAAGTGAACCTGCTTCAAGTTCAAGTAGTGCTAAATCCATCAATTTAAGTGGTAGGAAAACAGCAACCATAAAGGCTAAACGTGGTGGTGATATTTCGATTGAGCTCAACGATGCCGATAACGGTGTAACCATTACTATTAGTGACGGAGAGAAAAAGCGCGTTGCAGGTCGTGGTGAAGTTGACGGCTTAGTTGTATCTATTGAAACTCAAAGCGACGATGGAAGTATTTTTGCAGGTAAATATTCCAAGAACTGTGTGTTGATAGAAAAGGCTCAATAGGCTTTGCATAACCAGACTTTAAGCGTCTGGTAGCTTAAGTCTTGCGCCAAGGCTGCCAGACGCAGCCATGCGCCAAGTTTGTCAAGCGCAGCTAACAAGTTGTTTTATATGGTTTGGTGCATTGTGTAACATGGGTGTACTCTAATATTTGCAAAGATGTATCTTTGAAAGTGAGGAACTATGGGAAATACAGTTTTTAGTTGTCCAAAGTGTGGGACTGGTTTAGGTATTGGCGACGCTCAATGCCCTGGTTGTGGTGTAAAAATTAACACCTCGGCATACGCTGCGTATCAGGCAGCGCCCCAGCAACCTGCAGCGCCCCAACAACCTGCAGCCGCGTCCAATCAGGCGGCATCTTCCAGCACGTTTACGGCATCCGCACCTGCATCTGCACCAACGTCTGCAGCCGCAAATAATGTCGGCGTCGCTCAAGGTCAGCCTGCGCCTGCCAGTACCGATTTTTCGCACGACTTCGAAAACGCTGCAAATCAGGCTGCTGCAAAATTTAACGATGTGATGTCTTCGCAAGAAATGCAGCAGGCAAAAGCACGTGCTAACCACTTTTTAGGCTGGCTTGTTGCATCATGGAAGCGTCCAACGCAAGAGCTTAACGCCCCTCATATGTATGGTGTTGTTTCATTTGCATTGCAGGCGTTTATTGTTTCGCTTATGCATTTTATTTCGATTTCTTCGGCTATCAATAGCCAGTCAAAAGCTGTATCTGGCTTTATGCCTCAGCTTGGCGGTGCCGCTCATGCAGTAGCTGGCGCAGCGAATAACTTTTTCTTTGATGTTTTTGTCAAAATGTTTTTCGTAACGCTTATATGCGAGCTTATTTTCCTTGCATGTTCATACGGTGCGTATAAGATGACGCACAGCCAGTCTATGAGCTTTTTTGCCTACATTACTAAGGTTGCACAATATTGTAATTTGAACTTCTTATTTGTGTGCATTGCTTTTGTTTGCAATCTTATTTCACTTTCGTTTTTCAGCGCAATCCTGTTGTGTGTTATGGGGCCGCTGTTCTTTATCGCTACGATCGTAGTAACGGCTAAAGACGCCGAACCAGCTCAAAAAGATATTATGCATGTTTCATTTTTGATGATGCTTGGTTCTTTTGTGTCGTTTGTGATTTATTTCATCTTTGTTTTATCGGTGCTCTTTGCTGGAATGGGATCAATAGCAAATAATCTTATGCATCTATAAAGCGGCTACAGTCTGGGCTGTTGCGGCTCATCAGTTCAGGCGTGCTAGTTGAGCTGCTTTTAGATTCTTTTGCATTGGTAATTAGTGAAGCGTGTTATGCCCGTTGGGTGTAACACGCTTTTTGCTGGTCCTTACGCGAGTGTTGACCAGTTTATGTGCAAGAAACGCTTGGTTTATGCGCGAGGGATACCAATACAAGGAATACCCAGTTTAGACGGGGAGTACTTGACTGGAGTACTTACTTTGTGTACAAATCTTTATTTAGTCAAGCTGGTTAAAATACGCATCTGCCTTTTGCGCAATTTCCTTCATAAGCTTGTTGGCATTGCCTGCTCCAATATCACATAACGCGACAATGACATAGGGGTGCTTACCTAAAACGATGCCCCCATCGTGACGCATTGAGCGCAAAGAGCCTGTTTTATGTGCAAATGCGCCACTTGATATGCCTTCGGCCATTCCTTCGTTGTCTGTTTGTTTGCTTAAGTACTCCAAGGCCTTGGTGCACATGGCGCTGCTTGCAGCTGTACCATTTTTAATTTTATACAAAATGGTAGCTGCGTCACGTGCACTTATCCAGTTTTCGGTATTAGTATTAAGCGCCATAAGTTGTCTATTCAGTGAGGTGTTCTTGCATCCCAACGTTTGAACGCGTTCGTTTATGGCGTCTTGCCCCAGCTTGTTGATAATCACGTTTGTTGCCGTATTATCGCTGTACATAATCATGTAACGACACAATTCGTCATACGAGTAAGATGCATGACGCTCTGTTTGTATAAGGCCGGTTCCTCCAACTACTTTCATGTTTTTAAGCGCAACCCGATCAGCGGGGTTCAACTGCCCATTGTCAACCGCTTCCATATATTTGCACAATACTGCTAATTTAATCATCGAAGCGGATACAAACGCTTTATCTGAATTTACTTGGCAATAGTTTCCATTAGAAGCGTCGATAATACACACCGAAACAGATGAGCCGTATGGCTGCGTAAGCCCCTCAATTTGTTGCTGAAGCTCTTTGATTTCTTGAGGCGCACTTTGTTCGGCTGAATTCTCATTTGTCTTGGTGGTATCCGCTCTGTCTGCGTTTTCTGCTATTCTATCTTGGACGATGTGAACTGTTGACGTGTCATCTGAAGCGCTTTGCGCCAATCTGGCTGATTGCTCTGCATTACAAGAAAATACATATGCAAGGACGAGCATCAAAAGCACAATTACTAAAACTATAGCTGCTAACGCGTACTTGTGCGCGGCGTACCAGGTTATCTTTTGGGCTGGATCGTTTGCGCTTGTGTTTGTATTTGTGTTTGCGTTTGTATGAGAACTTGTATTTGCGCTTGTACCTGCGTTTAGGCTTGCACCTGCGCCAGCACTGGTTTCGCCTGCGCCCACGCTTGCGCCTGCACCTGTGCCCACGCCTGCACCAACGCCCACGCCTGTGCCCATGCCTGCACCAACGCCCACGCCTGTGTCCACGCCTGCACCTGCACCTGTGCCCACGCCCGCGCCTGCACTAACGTCCACGCCTGCGCTCGTTGGTTGATTTTGTTTCTCAGTCATACAAGAGCCTATCTACCTGCTTGGATCATCAAATATATGCGGCAAAGAGAAAAACAAGGTGATTAGTCTCTTTGCCGGCATATCTTCCTTGACATATTTTTATAGCATTTCTTTTACCGTTATGTTTTAACGCTTTCGCCAATTGTGCGCGCCCAAAGCTAAACCTTTAAATACAACCAAGGGCTGTAGTCGCCGCGACCTTTAGCATAGGACTTGAACAGCTCGTTGTTAGCAGCCTCTACACCCTGAAGGGACACGTTGGCATGTGTGCACTTGTACCATGGGCAGTTGCGCTCAAAGTAGGTCTGAAGTCCTGGGTTCGAAAACGCATAGCCTTTGCGAGCAAATGGTTCGTTCCAAGCAACGCAGAGCTCTGCTGGAGTTAGATTTTTAGCTGCAAGTTCTTCTGCGGTGTATGCATGAGTATCCGAATCGGCAAGCACATAGCCATTTGCGTCGCGTCTTACCGATCCCGAAAGCGTTGCTCCTGTTGAAGATACGCATTCAAGAGTTACGCTGGTAGCTGACGCTGACGAGCTAATCTTTCCGCTGTATGAGGGCTTAAATGTTCCATAACCTGCGTCTTGGAGCGCTTGCACAGCATCTTTTGTTGATGCTTCGTCTTTCCATGTGCCAACGGTAACGGCGTATTTCTTGGTAAACTTTGCTTCGGGAATGGTTGCGGTATCAACGGTTATGGCAGTAAAGCCGTGAGAGGTAAAGTCGTGTGCGTGGTCATCGGCGTCTTTTTTGTCGTCGCTTTCGTAAACCCATATGCCCCAGAAAGGCTTGGAAGGATTGCACGAGATAGAAAGCGTGGCAGGAGTTTTACTTGAATTGTCGTCCGACTGATCTGTGCTGCTGTCTTCCGAGGTTGCGTCTTGGTCAGTTTGTTCTTGTTGTTGATTTTGCTCTTGCTGAGTGTGAAGATACCAAAATGCACCAGCGGCAATTGCAGCGATGCAAACAATTGCAACGATCAGCGAAATGATAATAATCTTTTTCTTATTTTTTTGCGCTTTCTGTTTAGGCGCTACAGCATTGTCGGCTTGCGCGTAGTCCATGGTATGAGGCTGTGCGGCTGCTGATACGTTGGGCAGCGCTCCTGTTTGCGCCGTTAAACCTTGGTTGTTATTTGCGAGATTGTTAACAGAAGGCATCACCATGGTGGGCATCACGTCTGCTGCAGGGTTAACAGCTTCGGGCATCACACCAGCCGTAGGGTTAACAGCTTCGGGCATCACACCAGCCGCAGGGTTAACAGCTTCGGGCATCACGCCAGCCGCAGGATTAACAGCTTCGGGCATCACGCCAGCAGCAGGATTAACAGCTGGTTCAAGCGCATCAGCCCCTAAGGAATTGGTCTCATGAGCATCCGCATTTTGCCACATATATACATCTGCACCCGTAACATCTTGGGCAGAAATCTCAAGCGGCTCCATTTCAAACGAAGCGTGTGCGTCAAGTGAAAGCGCAAGAGGCTCTTGTGGAAAAACATAGTCTTGACCGTCGCGCGCGTGCAAGGTAATGCTAGCTGCACATGAGGTTTGCGGCGCATCAAACGGATTTGAAATCTTAAGCTGCAAAAACGTTTTATGGGTTTGCGTGTTATTAAGAATTTGGAGCGCATCACAGGTTAGTTTGCACGGACTGTTTACATGAATATGATCCTGCATATTCGCCTGAGTTGCATCCAAACGATAGAGAACTTGCCACGGTGTACTCATGGGCTAGCCAAGCCTTTCTTTTGGCGCACAACAATATGCGTTGCGCGATACAGTTGCTATAACAATTTTGCCTCTTCAAGCAAGCAAAACCAAAGTGATTATTTGCAGCGGCGTGAGATGCCATGCGGCATAGCGGCGTGGGTCGCCATGCAGCAAACGTTGTCGCCTCTACAATTACTATAAATAATACAACAAAACGACCAAAAATATGAGTTATTCGTGAAAGTTTGCGTTCAGTCCCCAAAGTTAGTAGACTAATAAAGCTGCATTTTTATGGATATTTAGCATTTTGTTGCTTGTCTTATCCTGTGTTAAAGACAACTGCTCGCAACAAATGCCAAGTTCAAGCAGCATATATACGTTGTGGTCCGCTGAGGAAAGTGTAGGGTGCACTTGTTAGCAGACGTAAGGTTTTTAGGCCTTATTATGTGCGTTTAATGCACGCATAAGCACGCATAACGCGCGCATGCTAACGAAACGTCTCATGACCACCGAAGGTTAGGAAAACACATGGTCACAACGATTCTTGGTCGCAAGATCGGTATGACACAAGTATGGGATGAGAACGATAACATCGTTCCTGTAACGGTAATTCAAGCCGGTCCCTGCACGGTGTCGCAAGTTAAGACCAAAGCTACAGACGGCTATGACGCTGTTCAAATTGGCTTTGGTGACATTAAAGCTAAGCACGTTAACAAACCCTTGGCTGGTCACTTTAAAGCTCACAACGTTGAGCCTGCTCGCTATTTGACAGAAGTTCGCGTCGAAAACGGCGAAGATCACAAATGCGGCGACGTCGTCACCGTTAAAGATTTTGCAGACGTAGCTGCTGTAGATGTAATTGGTACCTCAAAGGGTAAAGGTTTCCAGGGAACCATTAAGCGCTGGAACTTCTCTTGTGGTCCTAAAGCTCATGGTTCACGCAACCAGCGCGAGCCGGGTTCCATTGGTCAGTGTGCATATCCTGCACGTGTTCGTAAAGGATTGCATATGGCTGGTCACATGGGCGATGAGCGTGTAACTGTTAAAAATCTTAAGCTTGTTCGTATCGACGAAGAGCAAAATCTTATGCTCGTTAAAGGTGCTGTACCTGGCGGCAAAAATGCTCTTGTCTCGATCCGTATGGCCTAAGGCCCAAAGCAAACCCTAGGCTACCAAGGAGATTAAGATGTCAAAGATTGAAGTAAAAAACGTAGAAGGGAAAAGCGCAGATACACTTGAGCTTTCTTCCGACGTTTTTGGTATTGAGCCCAATATCCCTGTTGTGCATCAAGTTGTTGTTGCATACGAAGCTTGCCTTCGTCAGGGTACTCACTCAACTAAAAATCGTTCTGCCGTTTCTGGTGGTGGTGTAAAGCCATTCCGCCAAAAGGGTACTGGACGCGCACGTCAAGGTACAATTCGTGCACCTCAATGGGTAGGCGGTGGCGTTGTATTTGGCCCCACTCCTCACTCACACGCACTTCGTAGCAACAACAAAGAGAAAAAACTTGCTATGAAAAGCGTTCTTTCTGGCAAACTTGCCGACGGCGAACTTATTGTTCTTGATAAATTCGCTTTTGATAAAGTTTCTACTAAACAAGCTGCTGCTATTATCAAGGCTCTTGAGCTTCAAAATAAGCGCGTTACGCTTGTTGTAGACGATGATGATGTTGAAACCTACCTTTCGTTTAGAAACCTTCCTAAGGTAGTTATCTATGCTGCATCCGAAGTAAACACTCGTATTCTTGTCGATAATGCTGCTCTTGTTATGACTGTTGATGTAGCTAAACAACTTGAGGAGGCGCTCAGCTAATGACTTGTGCCTATGAAGTAATTATTCGTCCAGTTGTATCAGAGCGTTCGTTCGATTTGATGAGTTCTGGAAAGTATACATTTGAAGTTGCTGCAAGCGCTCCTAAAGAAGAGATTGCAAGCGCAGTAGAAAAACTTTTTAATGTACACGTTACCAAAGTAAACACAATGTGGGTTCAGCCTAAAACAAAACGCGTTCGTTATGTTGCTGGCAAAACCCGTAAGTGGAAAAAAGCTGTAGTAACGCTTGCCGAAGGCGAGCAAATTGAGGTATTTGCAAATTCCTCTGCAGCTTCTGAAGAGTAAACAAGCGCCCGCTTTGTAATAAAGCGGGTACTTAGCCGCGCGTTATGGATACGCGCGGCAACGTGGTAGTCCGGTGTCGATAAGATAATCCCTAGGCTTATCGGCCAACGGAAAGAAGGGAAGAAAAGTATGGCAGTAAAGCACCTCAAGCCTACGAGTGCTGGTAGACGTTGGCAAACCGTCTCTGACTTTGCAGAGATTACAGCCACCGAGCCCGAGAAGTCACTTCTTGAGCCTCTTTCGTCTAAAGGTGGTCGTAACAACAACGGTCGCATTACTACTCGTCACCAAGGTGGCGGGAACAAACGCAAGTACAGAAGAATAGACTTCAAACGTCGTAAAGACGATGTACCTGCAAAAGTTGCTACTATCGAGTACGATCCAAACCGCTCTGCTCGCATTGCACTTCTTCACTATGTAGATGGTGAAAAGGCATATATCTTATGCCCCGAAGGCTTGCACGTTGGAGATCAGGTTCTTTCTGGATCAAAAGATGTAGATATTAAACCTGGTAACACGATGCCTCTGTCCGAGATTCCAGTAGGTACGCTCATCCATGCTGTTGAGTTCCAACCTGGTAAAGGCGCAGCTATGGCACGTGCAGCTGGAACTTCAATTCAGCTTATGGGTAAAGATAACGGTTATGCAATTTTGCGTATGCCGTCTTCTGAGCTTCGCCGCGTTTTGCTCACTTGTCGTGCAACTATCGGTGAAGTTGGCAATGCCGATCACTCCAACATTGTTGTTGGTAAAGCTGGTCGTCGTCGCTGGGCAGGCGTTCGTCCTACCGTTCGTGGTACGGTTATGAACCCTGTAGACCACCCACACGGTGGTGGTGAAGGTAAGAACCACACTTCTGGTCGTCCATCTGTTACACCTTGGGGTAAACCAACCAAGGGTTACAAGACTCGTGACCCGAAGAAGGCTTCAAACCGCCTCATCATTCGTCGTCGTCGTTCTAAATAGTTGGATACCTAAGTAAGAGGAGATTTACAAAATGAGCAGAAGTCTCAAGAAGGGCCCGTTTGTGGAGACTCGCCTCCTTGCGCGCGTAGCCGCTATGAACGAGGCAGGAAAAAAAGACGTCATTAAAACGTGGTCACGTTCTTCAACCATCTTTCCCGAGATGGTAGGACACACCATTGCTGTCCATGATGGTCGTAAGCATGTCCCTGTATATCTTACCGAGTCTATGGTTGGTCATAAGTTGGGCGAATTTGCTCCAACTCGTACCTTCCGCGGCCACAAGGCATAAAGGGGGTAAACGTTTATGGCTAACACTCAAGTTCAAGAGGTAAAAGCAACAGCTAAGTTTGTTCGCATGGCACCTCGTAAAGCACGTATGGTTGTTGATTTAATTCGCAACAAGTCTATTGACCGTGCTTTGGAAGCACTTCAATTCTCTACACGCGCTGCTGCAGAGCCTGTTACTAAGGTTTTAAAATCTGCTGTAGCAAATGCCGAGAACAATCACAACCTGCGCGCTCGTACGCTCGTTGTTAAAGCAGCTTACGTAAACGAAGGACCTACGCTTAAGCGTATTCGTCCTCGCGCTAAAGGTTCAGCTTCTCGTATTAACAAGCGCACGAGCCACATTACGGTCGTCGTCGCACCTGGAAAGGAGGCGTAGAGATAGTATGGGTCAGAAAGTACAACCAACCGGTTTTCGTTTGGGCATAACCGAGCAATGGCGTTCTCGCTGGTATGCAGGTAAAAATAACTATGCTCAAAATGTCGGTAGCGATCTTGAAATTCGTAAGTATCTCAAGAAGCGTCTTGCTTCTGCAGCTCTCTCTCGCGTTGAAATTGAGCGTGCCGGCGACAAGGTTAAAGTCGTCATCTTAACATCGCGCCCTGGTATTGTAATTGGTAAAAAAGGTACCGAGATCGATGATCTGCGCAAAGATGTTCAAAAAATTGCCAAGGTTGGCAAAGGCGACGTTAATGTCGAAGTTGTAGAAATTAAACAACCCGATCTCGACGCACAACTTACTGCTGACCGTATTGCAGAGCAGTTGGAAGGCCGTGTTGCATTCCGCCGTGCTGTAAGAAAAGCAGTTCAAGGTGCCACCAAAGCTGGCGCTAAGGGTATTCGTATTCAATGCTCTGGTCGTCTTAACGGTGCCGAAATGGGTCGTGTTGAGTGGTCGCGTGAAGGCCGCGTGCCTCTGCACACTCTTCGTGCCAAGATTGATTATGCACAAGCTACTGCAAGCACCACTATGGGCGCAGTAGGCATTAAGGTTTGGATTTATTTAGGCGAGAAACTTCCAGGACAAAGTGCTCCTAACCCTGCTTTAGAGGGAACAAGCCGTCCTCGTCGTCGCAATGAGAGGAGGAGTCGCTAATGCTGGCACCTAAGCGCGTTCTTCACCGTAAAGTACAGCGCGGCTCCATGAAGGGCCATGCAAAGGGTAATACTGAGCTGCATTTTGGTTCCTATGGACTTCAAGCTCTTGAAGCTCATTGGATCACCAATCGTCAAATTGAGGCAGCTCGTATTGCAATCACCCGTTACATGAAACGTGGTGGTAGAGTTTGGATTACAATTTTCCCGGACAAGCCGATTTCTAAGAAACCTGCAGAAACTCGTATGGGTTCTGGTAAAGGTAACCCAGAGGAATGGGTAGCGGTCGTTAAACCTGGTCGTATCATGTTTGAAATCGACGGCGTGTCTGAAGAAGTGGCTAAAGAAGCGTTGCGTCTTGCACAGCACAAGATGCCTATCAAGACCAAGGTTGTTGCCCGTGCCACGTCGGATGTGGAGGAGTAGACAACATGAAATACACCGAAATTCGTGAGCTGACCGATGAGCAGCTCGCTCAAAAACTCGAAGACGGTCGTTCTGAGCTTTTTAATCTGCGTTTTCAGATGGCAACCAGCCAGCTCGACAACACCGCTCGTGTAAAAGCTGTTAAACGCGACATTGCGCGCGTTCAAACAGAGTTACGTGCTCGTCAACTTGCAGCATCTAAAGCTGCAAATAACTAGTTGCAGGAGAGATAAGTTATGGCAGATACCGAAAGCAGGAATGCACGTAAGGTCCGCACCGGTGAGGTCATCTCGCTTTCCGGCGACAAGACCATCACGGTGCAAATTACGTATCGTAAACACCATCCTAAGTATGGCAAAATGATGACTATCAGTAAGAAGCTTCATGTTCACGACGAGAACAACGAAAGTGCTCTTGGTGATAAAGTTCGCGTTATGGAAACTCGTCCTTTATCTAAAACTAAGCACTGGCGTCTTGTCGAAATTGTGGAGCGCGCTAAATAACGATTTGTGATGCCCATCTCGTTTTAGTGTGTACGTGCTACATACTAAGCGAGGAGGGGTTGGAGGAACAGCAATGATTCAGATGGAGACCATGCTCAACGTCGCTGATAACAGCGGTGCTAAGCGCGTCAAATGCATCAAAGTCTTGGGTGGCTCAAAGCGCCGCTATGCTGGCCTTGCCGACGTCATTATGTGCGCCGTGCAGGAGGCTACCCCAGGTGGTTCAGTAAAGAAGGGTGACGTTGTTCGCTGCGTTGTCGTTCGTACTGTAAAAGAAACTCGTCGTAAAGACGGCAGCTATATTAAGTTCGATCAAAACGCTTGCGTTTTGGTTGACAAGCAAGGTGAGCCTAAAGGTACGCGTATCTTTGGACCCGTTGCTCGTGAGCTGCGTGATCACAAGTACATGAAGATCGTCTCGCTTGCTCCTGAGACGCTTTAGAAAGTGAGATGCTCATGGCTAAATTGAAATTCAAAAAGGGAGACCAAGTTCAGGTCATCTCGGGTAAGGACAAAGGTAAGCGCGGTGAAATTCTTCGTGCTTTGCCTTCCGAAAACAAAGTTGTTGTTGCTGGCGTTGCAGTGGTTAAAAAAGCTCAAAAGCCAACGCAGGCAAATCAACAGGGCGGTATTGTTGAGAAAGAGGCTGCAATCGACGCTTCTAACGTTGCGTTAATTGATCCTTCTACCGACAAGCCTTGCCGCTGCGGATTTAAGGTTCTTGAAGACGGTACAAAGGTGAGAATTTCTCGTCAAACTGGTACCGAGATCAAATAACTTTATCTGCATATATGCATATGAGAGCTCCGAAGCACATGTGGCTTCGGAGCTTTTTTGTTGACAAAAGAGCTTTTCTCTATGTGTTATACTGGTTACCAGGTTGTGTATGTTGGCCGTGCCAGCTTTGTATCTATGCTAACATGTGTTTTATCACCGTATTGATAGATTAGCATACGTAAAATTGGTATATAAGTTGTTTTATACAAGTATAGAAGGTTGTGTGTAGATGAAGGAAATAAATCTGTGGCTTGTTATTCCTTGTTATAACGAAGAGGAAGTTCTGCCTCTTACTGCACCTTTGTTTTTGAACGAAGTTAATCAACTGATATTAAGTCATAAAATTTCTTCTTCAAGCAAAATTTGTTTTGTTGATGACGGGTCAACTGATAACACATGGTCTATTATTAAGAAATTTTCTGAAACCAATCCAATATATCAGGGGATTCGTCTAGCACATAACGCAGGACACCAAAATGCGGTACTTTGTGGGCTTACGCACGCAGCTAACTCTAGCTTCTGTGATGCCTGTATATCTACTGACTGTGATGGTCAAGATGACATTCATGCCATATCAGCTATGGTTGATAAGTATTTGTCTGGATATGAAGTTGTATATGGAGTTCGTTCTAAACGTGCAACGGATACAGCATTTAAGCGAATAACTGCAGAATCGTATTATAAGCTTTTGGCAGCTTTGGGCGTTGATGTTGTATTTAATCATGCTGATTACCGCCTTATGGGTCGCAAGGCACTTACAGCGCTCATGAGTTTTAAAGAGAGAAACTTATTCTTAAGAGGTATTGTGCCTTCCATTGGGTTTAAAAGTGCACAAGTTTACTACGAAAGAAATGAGCGCATGGGGGGAGTATCTCACTACCCTTTGCGCAAGATGCTTGCTCTTGCAATTAACGGCATAACAAACTTTTCTGTTACCCCCATACATTTTATTGCGGCTTTAGGGTTTGCGTTTAGTTTATTGGGATTTTTAGGCATTATATGGGTTCTCTTAAGCTATTTCCTTAATTTAACAATTCCTGGTTGGTCGAGTATTTTATTATGTATTTGCCTTTTTGGTGGCTTGCAACTTCTTGCCTTGGGGATCATAGGAGAATATGTCGGCAAGATTTATATAGAAGTCAAGCAAAGACCTCGCTTTGTAGTTTCTGATTATACGTGGAAAGTATCAAATTATGTGCATGACTAAAGCCCGAGAAATAGTTTCTCGTATTCTCATTGGCTGTGAATATACTGCACATTGTGCAACGCGTTTATATATTCTTGCAGTTATGATGTTGGGCTTTATGCTTGCTCCTTTTATTTATTTTGCAGCAAAAACATCAATAGCGGTTTTTACCCCGCTTTATTTTTGTATTACATTTTTAATTCTTATCGCTATATATGCTGGTATATATTTCATTACAAAAAAATGTCAAGCAAAACAAGCTATGAAGCGCATAGCTGCGTGGTTTTCTTTGCGCAACCATTTTTTAATAGTTTTGTTTTTAACTGTTGTAATTGTGTTTATAGCACAGTTGTACTGCATATATGGAGCTTGGTTTTACGCGGGTTGGGATCTGGGTTTTCTTACCAATTTTGAACCTTCCGATACGTTTTATTATTCTTACTTTCCAAATCAATTGTTTTTGGGTGGTCTTTTTAGAATAGCTAATCGCTTGAGTATGTTATTGGGGCTCAGATCTACTTACCGGTTTTTGACTATAGGCAGTAGCTTTTGTGTAACAACATCAATTGCATTAACTTCTCTTGTGGCATATAGGCTTGCTCATATCAAAACAGCATACATCACATTATGTTTAGGTGTCCTTCTCATTGGGTGCAATCCTTGGTTTTTTGTTCCTTATTCTGATACATATTCCATGCCATTTGTTATTGCGCCTTTTTTTGTTATGGCATATGTCAAAAAACCGTTCCCAAAAATATTTCTAACTACGCTTATTGTTTTGCTGGGCTCATTTATTAAACCTACCGTGGTGTTTGTGGGAGTGGCTCTGGTTGCAGAAGCGTTGTGTGGCAAAATTTCTACAGGTATTACAACACGCGTAAGAATTCCCGTCCAAACTGAATCCATTCAGGCCAGCAATGAATCCAATAATACATGTTGTAAAAACGTTGTATCATCGGTTAGTGTAACCATTTGTGCGCTGTCGCTTGCTTGTTTATGTGGGTTTGGTATCAAAAAATATGTGAGTTCTATTATGGCTGCACATTATACCGTTAATTACGAGCGTTCATTTGGGGTGACTCATTACCTTATGATGGGTAGCAATCCTGTAGATTTAGGAATTTTTTCTCAACATGATTATATGCTTTCAGTGATGTATCTAAAACCTGGTCCAAGAACATCTATGAACTTACGTGTATGGAAGTCTCGTATAGCTTTTTTGGGTCCAAAAGGTTGCTTAACATTGTTGGGTAGAAAAAGTTTATCAAACTATATGGATGGAAGTTTTGCATGGACACAAGAGGGGAATTTCTTTGCAAGGATTGTTGGAAGAAATCAGCATATTTTAAAGTGGTTTGGCATTCAATATAATAATCCTGCACGTGACGCGGATTATATTATGCCTTTTATGCACATTCAGCAGATTATATGGTTTGCAACGCTTATAGGGCTGGTTTTTTGTCCATATGTGCGCAAATTGCCTGATGGTAGAAATGCTATGATGCTTGCAATACTTATGATCAGTGTCTTTCTCATGATCTTTGAATGTCGAGCAAGGTATCTTTTTCTGTATACACCGCTCTTCGTAATTCTTGCTGCACAAGGGCACCAAAAAATTTATAGTCTTGTGACTACGTTCTTAACACGGCGCAATAAGGGGTTCCGCACAAATGAATAAACTAATTAAACAAATATGTAACTTTGGTATCGTGGGTCTTATTGCAACGGCTCTTGATTATGTGTTGATGATTGTCTTCCACGAATGTTTTGGAATAGACATATTAATATCTTCTACGGTGTCGTTTGCGCTATCCACGGTCTTTAATTATTTGGCCTCTATGAAGTATGTTTTTAAGCATAAAGATTCATACTCTAAGCTGCAAGAATTTTGTATATTTGCCGTATTGTCAATCATTGGTCTGATGCTAAATACGCTTGTTATGTGGCTTGGAGAGGCCGTTTGTAATGCGTTTGCCATAGATTATGGTGCACATATGATCTATATCTATGTTAAGGTTCTCGCTACGGGTACGGTGCTTGTTTGGAATTTTGTTTCTCGTAAATTATTGCTCGACGCTTCGTAATCTATTTGCATATATGCAGGAAAAAGCTCCGAAGTCACACGTGCTTCGGAGCTTTTTTGTTGACAATAGTTTTTGTAGCTAGCTATGGTAAGTTACTTGTTCAACGTACGTATACTGCGCAAACATATGTCAAGTGATAACTTATCGCGTGAACACATGGCGTGCGGACTCGAATCGTGCAAACATATGTCACAAGCACTACAACGCCATGGACTCTGATTATCCTTCTACCAAAGGCGTGTTCATCAAGTGGTCGTACACAAAGTACGCTATCCCCAATAAAATTGCAGCTCCCAACAGGGTGCAGGTAACATAGGTAGTGTCGCCACCAAAAAACTCGCCTAAGGGGTTAAAACAAACAAGAGCCGTAATTCCAATGCAAATATAGCACAGGACAAAAAGTGCCAACGTCCATTTTTGTTTCTTGAACGCGTGTGCAATTTCGTGAGTATCGTCCCAGCTAAAATTGGGATCGCCAGCATCAATTGCCAGAGCGCACACAGAAAGAAACGCAATCGAGGCACACGGCATTATCAGCAACGCAAAACGTTCGGCCAAGGTCAGCGGCAGAAAGATGTTATACAGCACTTCTTCTATCGCAAGCGCTATTCCTATAGGGGTAGTTGCTGCAATAAGCTTTGCGCGCATAATGTCGCGCGCGTGCAAAGGCATCGTTTGAAGGTGCCACCATTTGTTGCCTTCCAACGTAATAGCATACAAGCTAGCTGGCGCCATGTTGGTATAAATGGGAATACACGCTACAACCGCGCATAATATGTGGCCTTCCATGTGGTTTATATAGGGAAATAGACAGAGAAAGCTTGCCGCTGCTAAACCAAAAAGCGGACCTATGAGTACGTTCATTGCAACTGTCGAGCTGCGACGCAGCAAGATTCCGTCTTTTTTTATGAGTGCAACCATGCTTCGATGTTTCATTACAATTGCGTGTAGCAAGTTGTCCGCTTGCTTGTTTGCTTGCGTGTACGTATCGTTTGTGCCAGCTTCCTCAAAAGAAAATGATCGCGTTTGTACCCTTACATCTTTAAGCGCAATGAGTGAGTCAAGATTTCTAGCAAGCCATGTAGCAAAAATCGTGTAGATAATCATAATTGGTAGAGCAAGTTTGGCAAGGGCTAATATGTCACCCATGCAAGCAGCGGCAAAGACATCAACAAACGAAAGCACCATGGTAATAGAGTTAAGATAGGGAAGGATAAAGCTTTGTAATTCGGGAATAGCAAGGCCGTATCCAATAATAATGGCCGGTACGATAACTATGCATGTTACCAGTGCCATCACAAAAATGTGTCCACCGCGAAACTTGCGATTAAGCGCGTATCCAGCGCAAAAACACAGGATAGAAAAAATTGAGGTATAAAGCGGTGTGAGAATGGTGCCAAAAACGGCAAGACGTATAAGACTTAGCATGTCAACGTGAGCACTCCAAGCAATAACGCCGCATATCATAAAGATAAGTGCAGAAATAAATGATCCGCTTAATGCGTCTATAAGTCGCGTCCAGGCAATGGTCAGCTGCGATATGGGCATAGTTTTAAGCTGCTGGTAACGTCCTGTTTCAAAAAGGGCGGAACCAAGACTCAAAAAGTCGGTTATCAAGATAGAAAGAAAAGCACATATAAAAACCGCTGTTGGGAGTATCTGTGGTCCCATGAGTTCTATAAGGATACTAAAGAAGCCGATGAAGGCTTGCATAAGCAGCACAAGGACAACAACAGCAACAATTGTGCCTCGTATGGCAGGGTTGATAAATGCCTTGGTATTACCTCTTCTTTTTGTGGTAAATGCTTTGGCCCAATTCTCAATAAGATCTATCTTAATGAGGGAATATATTTGTTTTAACGTGTGTGGCATCATGATCACATCTATTCTGCACTGGTGTTCGAGGTTGCTGCGTCAGATAAATCACAGGGTTCATCTGTACTTGCATTTTCGCGCGTAGATGCTGAGGACTCACCTGTGACAAGGCCTGCGGAATCGTCTGTTACAATGCTTGCGGAATCATCTGCGAGCTCGTTCATAAAAAGCGTTTCAAGCGATGTATTGTGAGTAAGCTCGGACATAGTTCCTTGCGCTACCAGGCGACCATTTTTAATCATGGCAGCTTTGTTGCAGAGCTTTTCGGCAACCTCCAAAACGTGCGTAGAATAAAATACAGCGCCACCTGCTTGGCAAATCTCGTGCATGATTTCCTTAAAGTGAAGCGTTGCTTCGGGGTCAAGACCTACAAAAGGCTCGTCGAGCACAAGCAAGCGAGGGTTATGCAAAAGCGATGCAATAATAGCAATTTTTTGTTTCATACCATGAGAATAATCGGCGCAGCGCATATTAAGCTTTGAGGTGAGCTCAAAAAGATCGGCATACTTGTGCATGCGCTCGCGTGCAAGGCGCGGATCAACGCCATACATATCGGCAACAAAGCGCAGATATTGAATACCACTTACATAGTTATAAATCTCGGGGTTATCGGGCAAATACGAAAAAATTTGCTTGGCGGCAAGAGGCTCATCCACAATAGAATGGCCGTCGATTGTAATGGTGCCGCTGTCAAAGGAGTGGATACCCACGATACTTTTAATAGTGGTTGTTTTACCTGCACCGTTAGGACCGATAAAGGCAAAAATATCGCCAGATTCAACGTTTAAGGTTAGGTCGCGTACTGCGAATGTTTCAAGATTGTGCGCGGATTCTGCGGCGCCCTTTGCGGTTTGTTTTGTAAACTTACGCGCAAATTTTTTAAGAAAGCCCTGTTGCGTTGGCTTGTACGATTTGGTCAAATGATCAATACGGAGCATAACAACCCCTCCCTGTTTATCAATAGTGAGGATATTATAGCCGATCTTAAAATAATGCTGAATAGTATGCGGTGGATTTGCGACGTAAAATTCCTTATACATGTGATTAACTGGGCTTATGCTACAAAATCTTAGGTTGAAGTGACGTTTGCGCGTGTTCCCATACGCATTAGAAAGTCTGTGTTTGCTTGCAGTTACGTCTCTGCGGGCGTGCTTTTACAAAACCTTTAGCCTAATATTCAAAAAAAAACCTTATTTGACACGAGTTTTTGTGGTGCCATTTCACAGAACAAAAAAAGTTTCTTGCATTTGTCCAGGTAAGCGCGTTGATACAATTTTAAGAACCTCTCAAAAGCGGTACGAAGGGCAATTTTTGGTTTCAGAACTCGTGTCAAACAGGATATTTTTCGAATTTCAGAACTCGTGTCAAATAAGATATTTTCGAATTTTTCTCAAAACTTTTTGTATGCCCTAAGGACACGTGAAATAATGCCGGGCCATGTAATTACGTGTCTAAAATCAACATTTATGCACTTTATATGCTTCTAACCTTGATTATCATGTATGTAGCTCACTTATTTTACTTGACAATTTTATAGGTCTGACCAGCGTATATTAAGTTAGCCGAGGATAAAAATAATGAAAATTGACAGCATTTCCCTTGAATAAATATGTGGGGGGGGGTATCATTCTGGATGATTTACTCAGATGGAGGCATTTTTTATGCATACATGTATTGATCGCGCCAAACTTTATACTTTGACTGCGGTAAGCATTGCAGCGTGTACCTGCGCTCTTGGCTTACCTTCTAGCGTTTTTGCTGAAACTCAAACTAGATCTGCGGCAGCTGCGGAGAAATCTGCTGCATCTGCTGACCCTGCTGCTCCTGTTCCTTCTTCTATCCCTGTTCCAGCTACAACCCCTGTCGCTGCTACGACCCACGCTACTCCCACAAATAATCCAGTCTATGACACAGCCGCTAACTATAAGAAAGTTAGTGAAAATGATAGTTTAATTGAATATACGTATGAAAATAATCCAAAAAAAATCACGAACCCATTTCCAGATATAATTTCAGATAAGGAGATTGAAGAAGCGTTTAAGAATAAGCAAATTTCTGTAGAAAAAATTTATTTTAAACCTGCTGCAACTTCAGATAATCCTCATCCTAAAAGTGAGCTTGTTAAAAATAGATTCTTAAAGAATGTTGATGGGGAATATATTGTTTACAAAGTATACAAAAATTTTCCAGATGACAACTCTGCACAGATTTATTCAAATTTTGGAATATCTATAAATGGTTCCATTGCAAAAGATGGGAGTATCTATGCTGGTTCTAAATCAACGATTACAGTTTCCTATGATCCTTTTACTTTTGAGCTGAATGGTTATAAAATTGCTGATAATTCTAAAAAGACTATTGATATCAAATGTATTAATTCTTCCTTTAAAAATTACTTGTATCTAAAGCTGACATACAAGTATAAGTTTAATTCAGAAAGATTTAATTTTTTACACAATTATTGTCATCAGGGTGAATGTGATAATTATTCATTGTTTTTTAATAGATACTTTTCTGCAGCAGATGCGCAGTTCCATTTTGTTGACGACTTGCAATACCGCGCGCTGAATCCTGGTGGCGTAAACGCTGATGGTTCGCTCAAGCAGCGCGGAAATTCTGATACGCATCCATCCTTGACTGATGACGATAAAAAGAAGGGAATCCTTATTTCTTCAGTCCCGCTTCATAAAATTGTGGGATTGACTGATATTTCTGATACTTCTACTGTAACAACCGATGAAGCTGCTTTTTATCGCAATGACAGCGGTGATCTTAAGACTCCTATTTTATCATTTAAAAAAGTCCCAAAAGCTAAAGATATAAAGCGTCCTACGCTTGCTGATCTTACTGGTATGAATATTCCAGGATATGTGTACTGGGATAACGACATCGATAAGCCTCAGAACAAGAATCATGAGTTTGCAAATGATGACGCAACCAACAAAACCCCTGGTAATCACTATCTTTCCTTTGCATATGAGATGAAGGATGGCCAACCTGTCAAGCGTCTTACGCGCAAACACTATTATGTGACGTTTAGACCTATCCCAACGCAGCTTGTCGTGCAATATAAGAATCTTGATAAGGCAATTGAGACAGGCAAGACATATACCCTCTATGCAGGGGATTATGCTGAGAACAAGAAGATTACGGGTGACTTTACGTCGTCTCAAGCGGGCAAGGCGCCCGATTTGAATGCTCTGAAAAGCATATTAAAAGCCAAGAGCACGTCTTTGATCCGCGAAGGTGTGGGCTATTTTTCCAATAAATTACCCTATCTCGCGCCCGGCTCATACATGGTAATGCCCACAGCACCTGCTCCTGACGGCTATGAATGGGTTCTTCAACCACAAGATGCTGCAGATCTTGCAAAAGCTCCTACGCAAGCTAAGATTGATATCACGGCGCATACCAAGGACGACAGCCCCACCCAACAAGTGGTTACGTTTGTTCCTCGCATGATAACACATACGGTTACCTTCATGAATGATGGTAAGCAATATAAGCAAGTCAAAGTACAGCATGGTAAGGCAATAGCTACTGATCTGCTCAAAGATGAGTCGATGCCTGATGCCCCTAAAAAAGATGGTTATGTCTTTAAGGAATGGAATACCGATCCTTCTGGTAAAGATAAATCTGGCGTATTTACAGGCAAGACTACGGTAAACCAGGACACAACGGTGTACGCGATATATGCTTTGAAGGCAACTGTTATGAACAAAGCTCCGCAGTTAAGCGTGCAAGATAAAACCATTACCGAAGGCACTCCTCTAGATTTAAGAAGCTTAATACTTTCTGCTTCCGATAAAGAAGACGGTGACCTCAAAAATAAAGTAGAAATTTCTGCAGGTAGTTTTGATTATACCGAGCCTGGAACTTATACGGTTTCGTTTTCTGTTGCCGATAAAGATGGTGCACGTGTAACGAAGCAAGCTACTGTAACCGTTCAGAAAAAGCCTGTACCGCCTGAGCCACAGCCAGAGCCAGAGCCGCAGCCACAGCCAGAGCCGCAGCCGCAGCCAGAACCACAGCCAGAGCCGCAGCCAGAGCCTGAGCCTGAGCCACAGCCACCAGTGCCAGTACCAACTCCCAAATCCACGCCTGCTCCAGAGCAGCAGCCGACTCCGGTTCCAACACCTGCACCCGTACCTACACCTGCACCTGCACGTAACCATATACGCGCGCTTCCCCAGACTGGAGACACTTGTGTGCTTCCAGAGTTTTCGGTACTTGCACGTGCACTTGGTCTAACCTTTGGATCTGTAATTGGTCTCATTTCGCACAAGCGTCGTCGTAGGCAGCACTAGCATCACATACCTTTAGCACCAAATCCAGCCCGCACTCACACCACCTGGCTTTTTGCCGCCGTGCGTGTCTCTGCGGGCGTGCTTTTACAAAACCTTTAGCCTAATATTCGAAAAAAACCTTGTTTGACACGAGTTTTTGTGGCGCCATGTCACAGAACCAAAAAACGTATTTTGCATTTGCCCAGGTAAGCGTGTTGGTACCGTTTTGAGAACCTCTCAAAAGCAGCGCGAAGGGCAATTTTTGGCGTCAGAGCTCGTGTCAAACGGGGTACTTTTCGAATTTTTCTCAAAACTTTTGTTTTCGGCTAAAAAAACGCCGCCGTCAGAAGCAAGCGCCTGCCCGAAATATGGAATTATCCTGATGTTTTTGTAAATGCGGCCAACAGCACCCAAATACTCCAAGAGAAACAGGTATCATTTACCGTTGCAACTTTATAGGGGATACGTAGGTGTCTTTTACAAAATTGCAGGTAGGCTCCCGATAAGGTGTCGGGAGGTGCGAGGCGATCCCCGCACTTAAAACCCCAAGAGTTTAGGAGTGTCCTATGGCAAAGAAGTCAACCGAAGCCATGCCTCGATTAAAGGCAAAATACTTCGATGAAGTACGCGATGTGCTTCAAAAGGAATTTGAGTACAAAAATGTTAACCAAATTCCAAAGATCGAGAAAATCGTCGTAAACATGGGTGTTGGCGAAGCCGCTGGCGACCACAAGGCAATCGAGGGCGCTGTATCAGACCTTCGTGACATTACTGGTCAACAACCAATGGTTACCCACGCTCGTAAATCTATCGCTACTTTCCACCTTCGCGCTGGTATGCCTATTGGCGCTAAAGTAACACTTCGTGGCGATCGTATGTACGAGTTCTTTGATCGTCTTATTTCTATTGCTATTCCACGTATCCGCGACTTTCGTGGTATTTCCTCTAAGAGCTTTGACGGCCACGGTAATTTCTCCATGGGCGTAACCGAGCAGCTTATCTTTGCGGAAATTGACTTCGACAAAGTCGATCACACACGTGGTATGGACATTACCGTTGTAACTACAGCATCTACCGACGAAGAGGGTCGTGCACTTTTAGCTGCATTTAACTTCCCGTTCAAAAAATAGTATTTGGTAGATGATGGAGTGGCTGTGCTTCGCACAGCAATCGTAAGGCTTTGGTAATAAAGCCAAGGTAAAAGGAGGATTTGTGGCTAAGACATCGATGATCGTCAAGGCAAACCGTGAGCCGAAGTTTTCATCACGCACACAAAACCGTTGCCAACGTTGTGGACGTCCTCACAGCGTATATCGCAAGTTTGGTTTATGCCGTGTTTGCTTCCGCGAAATGGCTTGTATAGGCGAGCTCCCTGGCGTGCGCAAAGCAAGCTGGTAGGAAGCTCTGGTGTGTAGGCATCTTTGCTACGGGCAAAGTGTGAACCACATGCACAGTTTCATCACGAACGAAGGAGAAGGAATCTATGAAGGTTACCGATCCCATAGCGGACATGTTAACGCGTATTCGTAACGCTAACTCCGCAGGTAAACCTGAGGTCTCTTTACCCTCCAGCAAGGTACTTGCTGAGGTAGCTCGCGTAATCTGCGAGGAAGGGTATATTGAGTCCTTTGAGATTGAAGATAGTAAACCTCAAAAAACTTTACACATTACACTTAAGTATGGAGAAAAGCGTGCCCGCGTGATCCGCGGTATTCGCCGTATTTCTAAATGCGGTCTGCGTATTTACTCCTCAGCAGATAAACTGCCGCGTGTTCTTGGCGGTCTTGGTACTGCTGTAATCTCAACTTCTAAGGGCATGATGTGCGATCGTGACGCTCGTAAATTGGGCGTTGGCGGCGAGGTCATTGCCTATATTTGGTAATCGTTACTCATCTGGATAGGAGCAGACAATGTCTCGTATTGGTAAGAAGCCTGTCTTGGTTCCAGCCGGTGTAACGGTGACCATTGACGGAACTCACGTTGTTGCTAAGGGCAGCAAAGGCGAGCTTGAGCGTACGTTTTCAAAGCTCGTTGTAATTAAAGAAGAGGGTCAAGAGCTTTTAGTTGAGCTCGCTGAGCCAACGGTAGAAGCCAACGCTCAACAAGGTTTAACACGCACCCTGCTTCACAACATGGTAATCGGTGTTTCGGAAGGTTTTGAGAAGCGTCTTGAGCTTGCTGGTGTTGGTTATCGTGCTTCACTTAAAGGTAAAGACTTGGATTTATCTCTAGGTTACTCGCACCCAGTTATTTATCCTTGCCCAGCCGAAATGTCATTTGAGGTTCCCGATAACACTCACATTGTTGTTAAGGGAATTTCTAAGGAGCAAGTTGGTCAAGTTGCTGCTGAAATTCGTTCTAAGCGTCCTCCTGAGCCTTACAAAGGTAAAGGTATTCACTACGAAGGCGAACACATTCGCAGAAAACTTGGTAAGGCTGCTAAGTAGTTTTACTTCACCTAGGAAGTCTGTTACCCCGTTAGGTAGCGGCATGTTGAAGGAGAAAGTATGAACAAGAACCAGGCTAAGCTTGCGGGTCTTAAACGCCGCAAACGCCGTGTTCGTTCCAAGGTATTTGGAACAGCTGAGCGTCCTCGTTTGAGCGTGCATCGTACAAACGCTCATATTTACGCTCAAGTTATTGATGACTGTGATGCTAAGGTAATCTGCGCTGTTTCTACCTTAACCGCAGAAATTAAAAGTCAAGTAAAAGTTGGTTCAAATAAAGAAGCTGCAGAGCTTGTAGGTAAACTTGTTGCCGAGCGTGCATTAAGCGCTGGTGTAAAAGAAGTTACCTTTGATCGTGGTGGACACATTTACCATGGTCGTATTAAGGCTTTGGCAGAAGGTGCCCGCGAAGCGGGTCTGAAGTTCTAGGAGGAATTTGAATGCCACGTGATCGTAAGCGCCAGGATGACTCCGAGCTTCAGGAGCGCGTAGTTTACATCCATCGCGTATCTAAAACTGTAAAAGGTGGACGTCGTATGTCCTTACTTGCACTTGTTGTTGTAGGAGACGGCAAGGGTAATGTAGGTATTGGTATGGGTAAGTCTGCCGAGGTTCCACAAGCAATTCAAAAAGCTGTGGACGATGCAAAAAAGAACATGTTCCATGTGCCTATCACAGAAAATGGTTCAGTTCCTCATGCTGTTAAAGAGCACTATGGTGCTGGTTGTGTATTGATTCAACCTGCTGTGCCTGGTACTGGTGTTATTGCTGGAGGTCCTGTTCGTCCTCTGTTCGAAATGGCAGGAATTACCAATGTACTGTCTAAGTCATTGGGTACCGGCAATGCTCTTAACATGATTAAAGCTGCTGCAAAAGGCTTGCAATCCTTAACAAGCCCTGAGGAAGCAGCTGCTCGTCGTGGTATGAGCGTAAAAGAGATGTTTAATGGAAAGGAGGCCTAAGCACCATGGCTGATAAAAAAGTAAGCGTTAAGCTTGTTCGCAGTGCTGTTGCATCTGTGAAAAAAGATCAAACATTGACCTGTCGTGCAATGGGTCTTCGTAAAATTGGTGACGTTTCGGTTCTCCCTGATAACCCAAGCGTCCGTGGAATGATCTTCAAGGTAAAGCACCTTGTTGAGGTTGAAGAGAACTAGGAGCAAGACATATGCAACTCAATGATCTTCGTCCTGCACAAGGTTCCAAGAAATCACGTAAGCGCATTGGTCGCGGAAACTCTTCTGGTTTTGGAACAACTGCTGGCCGCGGTACTAAAGGTCAGCTTTCACGTGCTGGTGGCGGTAAAGGAGCCGGATTTGAAGGTGGACAACAGCCTTTAGCTATGCGTTTGCCTAAGCTTCCCGGTTTTACTAATCACAATCGTGTAGCATACACACCTGTTAATGTTGATCGTCTGAACACCTTGTTTGCCGATGGCGAAACCGTAAACGACGAAGCATTAGTACAAAAAGGTGTAATTAAACACACCTATATTCCTGTTAAGGTTTTGGGTAACGGTGAACTTTCTAAGAAACTTACCGTATCTGTTGATAAGGTTTCTGCTTCTGCTAAAGCAAAAATTGAGGCAGCCGGAGGAAAGGTCGAGTAAGCGTGTTTAAGGGCATCTCGAGCGCATTTCGCATCAAGGAATTAAGAAACAAGATTTTCATTACAGTGGCAATCCTGTTGCTTTATCGTTTTGGCGCATATTTACCTGCACCTGGTGTGCCGTTTGCTCGCATGCTCCAGGCATTTCAAGAGGCTTCCGCTGGTAGTGGTGCAGTAGCTGTACTCAATCTTTTTTCTGGTGGAGCTCTTTCTCGCGTTTCTGTTTTTAGTTTAGGAATTATGCCGTACATCACGGCTCAGATTATTTTGCAGATGTTCCAGGCGGTTATACCTTCACTTGGAGAGCTTGCAAAAGAAGGCGAATCAGGACAACGTAAGATTACGCAGTATACGCGTTATCTTACGGTTGTTCTGGCGTTGGTAAATGCGGTTGGATATTACTTTTTATTCAAGAGTTATGGAATTAGTTTTTCAAACCTTGGTTTTCCTGAATATATCGAAGCGTTTATCATCGTAGGAGTCTTGCTCGTTGGCGCCATGATTATTATGTGGCTTGGTGAAGTTATCACGCAACGCGGTGTTGGTAACGGAATGTCACTTATCATCTTTGCTAACATTATGGCTGGCCTTCCTTCTGCACTTACCTCGTCGGTTAATACCTCTACCTTTGGAATGGTAACAACACTTGTTACGCTTCTTGTTATTTTGGCTATTATCCCCATTATTATCTTCATTGAGCGTGGCCAGCGTCGTATCCCTGTTCAATATGCTAAGCGCGTGATGGGAAGACGAATTATGGGTGGTCAATCTACCTACCTTCCTATTAAGGTTAATACGGCAGGCGTTGTTCCTATTATCTTTGCTTCTGCTTTGTTATATATGCCTGCTCAGGTTGCAGTATTTTTCCCGCGTGTTGACTGGATCCAGGCTTTTGCTAACTCCCTTTCTACGGGCTGGGTAAACTGGGTATTATCGGTTGTACTTATCGTATTTTTTGCCTATTTCTATACTGCTATGGTATTTAACCCCGATGAAACTGCAGACCAGCTAAAAAAAGCAGGCGGATTTGTGCCTGGTGTTCGCCCTGGTGGCGCAACGGCTGCATATATTAAAGATGTGTTGGATCACATTACGTTACCTGGTGCACTGTTTATGGCTGCAATTGCTGTTATTCCTTCTATTATGTTTAGGTTTACGGGGAATACGTTGTTGCAAGCGTTTGGTGGTACTTCGGTGCTTATTATGGTTGGCGTTGCTATGGATACAATTTCTCAGCTTGAAAGCCAGCTCAAAATGCACAATTACGAGGGACTTTTCCATTAGAGTTGCTGGGTACCATAGAGTGCATTTCTATTGGCACACTCATAAGATTATGAAGCGGAGCTTATGGCTCCGCTTTTTTGTTGGCTGAGTACATGATGGGGCCTATTATTCGAGAGTTTTAACCTTAATCCCTGTATTTTGCGCAGAGCAACCACGCTAGATCCCATAAACTGATAGTGAGGTTGTACGCTTTTGAAAAATCTCAATCTTCGTGTGTTTAAGCTAAAAAACGTGTTACATTAGTCATATCTGTTTAACAATCGAAAGGTGTTGAATCCTATGAATTTAGTACTTCTCGGTGCACCTGGTGCAGGAAAAGGTACACAAGCGCAAAAGCTTGTTGCTGAATTTGGTTTTGTTCATATTTCTACAGGAGACCTACTTAGAAGTGCGGTTTCGGCTCATACAGAATTGGGGAGTCAAGCCGAGTCTTATATGAAGGCGGGAAAGCTTGTACCCGATGAGCTTGTAATTGGGCTGGTTAAAGAACGCCTTTCGCATGACGATGTAGAAAAGGGATTTTTGCTTGACGGTTTTCCACGCAATTGCGACCAGGCTCAAGTTTTGGATGCCGAGCTTGCAACACTTGGTAAAACCCTTGATGGTGCGCTTTATGTAAATGTGTCTAAAGACTTAATTGTTAAGCGCCTGAGCTCGCGCAGAACTTGCCGCGCTTGTGCTTATACCGCTCCTGCTGGCTGTGATGTTTGTCCTGCTTGTGGCGGTCAGATGTATCAACGCGATGACGATAAGCCCGAAACTATTCAAAAGCGCCTTGAAACTTATGAAACCCAAACTGCTCCTTTAGTTGATTATTACAAAGCTCAGTCTAAACTCAAGGAGGTGGACGGAGCCGCTGACCCTGATGAGGTATTTACGCGTGTCAAAGAGCTCCTTTCCTTATGATCCATATTAAAAGTCCGCAAGAAATTGAAGAGATGAAGCGTGCAGGAAAACTTTCCAAAGAAGCTTTGCGCTTTGCAGGAACGCTGGTAAAACCTGGCGTTACTACCAAAGAAATTGACAGCGCGGTAGAAAACTTTATTCGTCTGCATGGCGGAATTCCTACGTTTAAGGGTTACTACGGATATCCGGCTTCGCTTTGTTCTTCTATTAACGATCAAATTGTTCACGGTATTCCTTCTCCGAGCACAGTACTTAAAGAAGGCGATATCATCTCCATTGATACGGGCGCTACCGTTGATGGTTGGGTTGGTGATAATGCTTGGACATTTTATGTAGGTGCAGTAAGCGACGAGGCAAAAGCACTGTGTGAAATTACACGCGACTGTCTTCACGACGCCATTGAACAGGCTATTCCTGGAAATCATCTGGGCGATATTGGATTTGCTGCACAAAGTTTGGCAGAAAAGCATGGTTATGGTGTTGTGCGCGATTATGTTGGCCACGGTGTTGGACACGACATGCACGAAGATCCCAATGTTCCTAATTACGGTAAAAAGGGACGTGGTGTAAGACTGCAGATAGGTATGGTTATTGCTATTGAACCTATGATTACGCTGGGAGATTATGCAAGCCATACGTTGCCCGATGGGTGGGGCGTTGTAACCGATGATGGTCAAATTGCTGCCCACTATGAAAACACGCTTGCCATTACCAAAGATGGTCCCGTTGTTTTAACGGCCGATGATCTTGGTGCCGATTGTATTATGCAAGGCGGCGAATCTGACTCATAAAAGTTGTGAGTCAAAAGACGAGCGCGCACGCGATTGGGGTGCATGCGGAGTAACATAAGAAGAAAGTCTGTAGGACTTTTGTGTAATTGTGTACAATACGTGTTGCTATTTCCATTCGTGCTGATTTTATGTATGATAAATGATCGCTGTGATTTGTAAGAAGAAAGTAGGTACGGTGAGTAAACAAGACGGAATCGAGCTTGAAGGCACAGTGCTGGAGCCTTTACCAAACGCAATGTTTAATGTAGAGCTCGAAAACGGTAAAACCATTCTCTGTACTATTTCCGGTAAGATACGCATGAATTATATTCGTATTTTGCCTGGCGATAAGGTAACGGTAGAAATATCTCCGTATGACCTCACCAGAGGTCGTATCACCTATCGCTACAAATAACCCCGTTACATCACGGCAGTTGTTTCGCCTGCGGCTGGGCGTTTATAAACAGATGCTTGTACTAAGCGCATCTGTTGCTACCAGTTTATTCGTACTACTGGGAGGAAGTTTAAGATGAAGGTACGCCCTTCGGTAAAGAAGATGTGCGACAAATGCAAAGTCATTCGTCGTCATGGCAAGGTTTACGTGATCTGCGAGAACCCTCGCCACAAGCAGCGTCAGGGCTAAGAGAGGAGCTCGAAGTTGGCACGTATTAACGGTGTCGATCTTCCACGCGACAAGCGTGTAGAAGTCGGTCTAACGTATTTATACGGTGTTGGGCAAACAAGAGCTACTAAAGTTTGTGCCGAGACCGGTATTAATCCAGATACTCGCGTTAAGGATCTTACAGAGGATGAAGTTACCAAGCTTCGTGACTATATCGATGCAAACTTCACCACTGAAGGTGACTTACGACGTGAAGTAAGGCAAAACACTGCTCGCCTGATGGAGATTGGTTGCTATCGCGGCCTTCGCCATCGTAAGGGTCTTCCTGTACGCGGTCAGCGCACCCATACAAACGCTCGTACCCGTAAAGGTAAGAGACGTCAAATTGGTGCTAAGAAGAAGGCCTAGGAGTAGATTATGCCAAAGAAAAATCAAAAGACCCAGCATATTCGTCGCTCTGAGCGTAAGAATATCGCAGTTGGTCAAGCTCATATCAAGAGCACATTTAATAACACAACTATTTCTATTACTGATCCCCAAGGCAACGTTATTGCTTGGCAATCAGGCGGAACTGTTGGCTTTAAAGGCTCTCGTAAGTCAACTCCATTTGCTGCTCAAGTTGCTGCTGAAGCATGCGCAAAGGCTGCTATGGAGCACGGTCTTCATAAAGTAGCAGTATTCGTCAAAGGACCGGGTTCTGGTCGCGAGACCGCAATCCGTTCTCTTCAGGCAGCCGGACTTGAAGTTTCTGGTATTCAGGATAAAACACCTGTACCGCACAACGGTTGCCGTCCATGCAAACGTCGTCGCGTGTAATAAGGAAGGACAGTAACTATGGCAATTGATAGGACCCCTGTCCTCAAGAGATGCCGTCAACTCGAGATTGAACCAGTTGTTATGGGAATTAACAAGAAGTCCAATCGTCAACCAAGACAACGTCGTCGTCAGTTGAGCGAGTATGGTACTCAGCTTCGTGAAAAACAAAAAGCTAAATTTATTTACGGTATTCTTGAGAAACAGTTTCGCGGTTATTACACCAAAGCTATGAAGGCTGAGGGTATTACTGGTGATAACCTTATGAGTTTGTTAGAAACCCGTTTGGATAATGTTGTATTCCGTCTTGGTTTTGCCCGTACTCGTAAAGAGTCTCGTCAAACAATTCGTCACGGACACATTACCGTTAACGGTAAACGTGTAGACATTCCTTCTTATCAGGTAAAGGCTGACGATGTTATTGCTGTTAGCTCTAAAGCAAAAGATTTGCTTCCTATTAAGGAGTCTCTTATCGTTTCTGAGCGTATGGCAGTTCCTGCTTGGCTTGAGGTCGATGTAGAAAAGCTTCAAGGTAAAGTTCTTCAAATTCCTGTACGCGACCAAATTGACCTTGATATCGATGCTCAGCTCATCGTTGAGCTCTATTCTAAGTAACCTGATTGGCAGGAGGTATTCATGTCAGAATTCATCCGTCCACAGGTTAGTGTGGTGGATATATCCGAAAACCTTGCTCGAGTCAATGTTGAACCATTGGAGCGTGGCTATGGTGACACATTGGGTAACTCCATGCGTCGTGTGCTGTTATCTTCGCTTGAAGGTGCAGCTGTAGAAGCTATTTCCATTGATGGTGTTCAGCACGAATTTTCAACGGTTGATGGCGTATATGAAGACGTTACCGACATTGTGCTTAACGTAAAAGGCTTGGTATTTCACGCTAACGGTTCAGGTGAAACGGCAGAAGCTTCAATCTCTATTGACGGTCCTTGCACTGTTACCGGTGGAGATTTTAAGATTCCTGCTGAATTTGAGCTTATTAACAAAGATCATGTTATTTGCACGTTGGGCGAGGGCGGCCACCTGGCAATGCGTATGCGCATCGGCGTAGGTCGCGGTTATGTTTCAGGTGACGACAACGAGCGCGATGAAGATCCCATTGGTGTTATTCATGTTGACTCGCTTTACTCTCCTGTTCGTCGCTGTGCAAAGACTGTTGAGCCTTGTCGTGTTGGTCAACACACCAATTATGACCGTCTGATTCTTGAGATCGAAACTAACGGTTCAATAAGTCCTCGTGATGCAGTTATCGAAGCTGCAGACATTATTAACCAACACATGGCAGCGTTCATGGATTTGGCCGAAGACGAAGAAGAGCCACAAGAGGATGTCTCGATTTTCTCTAACGAAGAGGAAGAAGAGAACACCGAGCTTGATAAGCAGATTGAGGATCTTGATTTGTCCGTACGCTCATACAACTGTCTTAAGCGCGCAGGCATCCATAATGTTCGTCAACTTGTAGAATTCTCTGAGAACGATTTACTTAACATTCGCAACTTTGGTGTAAAAAGTATTGAAGAGGTTCGCGACAAGCTTGAGGACGCAGGATTGGGACTTAAGCCTTAAGCCACAATAATGTGCTATTGAGGAGAAACTAGACCATGAGACACAATAAAAAAAGAGGTATGAAGCTTGGCACTGATGCCAGCCATACCAAAGCAATGAAAAGGAGCTTGATTGCGTCCCTGCTTGCGAATGACCGTATTAAGACGCTCGAAGCACGCGCAAAAGCTATTCGTCCTGAGGTAGATAAGGTTATCACTTGGGCAAAGAAGGGTGACGTTCATGCACGTCGTCTGGCTATTGCCAAAGTTGGTGACAAAGAAGTTGTACGTCAGGTATTCGAAAAGGCTGCTCAAGGCCTTTGGGCTGATCGCCAAGGCGGATATACACGTATTATGAAGCTTGGTCCTCGTAAGGGTGACGCCGCAGAAGTTGTTATCATTGAGGTTGTTACCGAAAGCGTTGCCAGTGCAGCTCCTGCAACCAAGGTAGAAAAGGTTGCTAAGCCTGCCAAGGCTCAAGAGGCTGAGAAAGCGCAAGACACCAAAGAATCAGCTGATTCAAAGGATGAGAACGCTCAAGCTTAAGGACAGCGAAAAAACTGAGGCATAATGTACGCCTCACGTTAAAACGCCTTTAAAGACCTCGTTTTTGCGAGGTCTTTTTTATTTTGCTAAACTTCATTTTTTGGCTAGACTTTATTTTCCAGTGGCTTTTTAATTGGCTCATTTATTCGTATAATCAGATAGCATAATATATGCCCTTGGTTTTTATATGCGAAAGGTTCTTCTGTGGCGCTCTGTTGTTCTCATATTACTTGTAGCTACCAGCACGACAGCGCCTTTGTTTTGCGTGACCTTTCGCTTACGTGTAAATCGGGTATGCGTATAGCACTTGTGGGTTCTAACGGTGCAGGTAAATCTACGCTTGTTAAAGTTCTTGCAGGTCATATGCCTTTTCAAGCAGGGCATGTAACACTTGATGATTATACAATTACTCCAAACGAATCGCTTGATGTTTTGACTCGTGCGCGCCTTTGTGGCTTTGTTCATCAAGACCCCTATACGCAGTGCATAAGTCCCTCTGTTTTTGATACGCTTGCGTTTGGCCCTCTTAATTTAGGACTTTCAGCGCAAGATGTACACGCTCGTGTAAAAGAGGCTCTGGAGTTTGCACATATTTCGCACCTTGCAGGGCGCATGCTCGATACACTTTCGGGTGGTGAAATGCAGCGTGTAGCGTTTGCAGCTACGCTGGCGCTTCATCCGCGCTACCTTGTGTTAGACGAAGCATTTTCACAGCTTGATCCGATTTCATCGCAGCAACTTCATGCAACAATTGAGCATTTGGTTAAGACGGGCTTTGATGGAGCGCCTTTGGGCGTGATAGAAATAACGCATAATGCTCAAGATTTAACATATGTTGATAAGGTTGCGGTACTTCATCAGGGAAAGATAGCCGCAGTAGTAAGTCCTTCCGAGTTTTTATCCAATCCTACCTTGCAATCATATGCCGATTTTATAGACGAATCCGCATATATGCGCACTATGAATGTGCAGAATGAGGTGCTGTTGGCAGTTGACGCGTGTGAGAGGCGGTCTCAGGCCACAGAAGCGCGCAACGAGCACGAAACGCGCGTAAAGCCTATAGGAGCGAGCTACGAACGTCCAATGCGGCCTCACGCCACAGGCGCGTGCTTACAGTCCACAGGCACGCCCGAGGGGTACGAAACGCGCACACAGCCCACGGGAGCACACAACGATCGCTCAACACGCATACAGCCCACACTGGTTGTATCTAAGCTTGTGCCGCGGCTTTTAGGAGACGCGCCATCCTCTCGTAGTGCTCAAAGCGCCTCTTCGTATAATTTTTCGTTATATCCAGGAGAATTAACAATTGTTGTGGGTAGTTCGGGATCGGGTAAAACCACTCTTGCGCTCAATCTTATTGGTGCGTGTAAAGCACAGCAGGGAAGTGTAACGCTTAACGGCCTGCCTGTTGCGCTGGGAGATTGCGCCTTTATGTTTCAGCGTGTTGAGGACCAGCTATTTTGTCCAACGGTGCTTGATGAGGTCACTTTTGGACTAAAAAATCAGGGACTTACTTGTAACGATGCCACGCATAAGGCAAAAAAGATGCTGTCGCTGTTAGGCGTTCCCGCGGACACATTTGAGTGCAATCCATATCAGCTGTCTGGTGGTATGCGAAAACGCGTGGGTATCGCCGCTATTTTGGCGTTGGATAAGCCGGTGTATATTTTAGATGAGTGCACAAGTGGATTAGATGGCGCAGGTAGACGCCTTGTTCGTCGTGCAATTCGCATGCTGTTAGATCAGCATAAAAGTGTTATGGTGATTACTCATCATATGAGCGAGTGGGAAGAGATTCCTCATAAGCTCCTTGTGGTTCGCGACTCGGTAAGTTTGTAAACGAAAGCGCTTGTACGCGCGCGCTAGCATGTAAGCGTTTTTCTCAAAACATTGAAGAAATGTCGGTTTTGGACATAAAAGACTTTGAAGAAATGTCGATAATTCGCTAAAATAACCTTGAAGAAATGTCGGTTTTGGGCATAAAAGACTTTGAAGAAACGTAAATGAAACGAGAAAAACTATGTATATGCAGCGAAAAGCTTACAACAAATTACTTGAGTGGAAAAACTCATACGCTCCGCATTATGCCGCTCTTTTGGAAGGGCCACGACGCGTGGGTAAATCTACCGTTGTCGGGCATTTTGCCAGCCACGAGTATCGCTCCTACATTCTCATTGACTTTTCTCAAGTATCGCGTGAAGTGCTCGCTTGTTTTGATGACATTGCTGATTTGGATATGTTTTTTATTCGTCTGCAAGCCGCAACAGGCACGACGCTTTATGAACATGCATCTGCACTGATTTTTGATGAAGTGCAACTTTTTCCGCGTGCGCGTCAGGCCGTTAAACATCTTGTTAAAGACGGTCGCTATCATGTGATAGAAACGGGTTCGTTAATCTCTATACAAAAAAATGTAAAGGATATCCTTATTCCATCAGAAGAGATGAAGATTCCTGTATATCCTATGGATTACGAGGAGTTTTGTTGGGCAACACAGCAGAACTTTGAGGTAATTAGGACGCTGTATGCACAAGGCAAGCACGTGGGCAGTGATATTACGCGCAAGCTTATGCGTGAACTACGTATTTATATGGCTGTAGGCGGTATGCCGCAAGCTGTTGAAGCATATGTGAATGGAAAGAATTTTCAAACAATTGATCACATAAAGCGACAAATTATTGAACTCTATGAAGCTGATTTTAGAAAAATTGATGCGTCAGGTAAGCTATCTACGCTTTTTCACTCCATTCCAGCCCAGTTAGCTAGAGGCACAAGGAAATATCGGATATCTTCTGCAACGGGTAAAAGGCGCTTAAACTCTGATAACCGTCTGATATCTGACCTCATAGATTCGCGCACGGTCCTTGCCTGTTATAATTCCTCTGACCCAAGTGTTGCCCTCTCGCAAACTAAGGATTTAGATAGCTATAAGCTTTACCTGGCAGATACGGGTTTATTTGTAACACTCATGTTTTCGGATAGGTCGCAGGCAGAAAACGAGATATACACAAAGCTGCTCTCAGATAAATTACCAGCAAATTTGGGCTATTTGTATGAAAACCTAGTAGCACAAATTATCGCTTCAACAGGAAGAGAACTCTTTTATCATACGTGGGATAGGGATCAGAGCTCGCATTATTATGAGGTTGATTTTTTGGTCTCGTGTGGAACAAAGGTGCATGCGTTTGAGGTTAAGTCTTCTGGTTTGGGAAAGTATGAATCTCTGAGGGCGTTTTGTAAAAAATACTCAAGCATAATTGCGCGTGCATATGTTCTTTCCCAAAAAGATTTTGCACATGTGGGCGAGGTAAATCTGGTGCCTCTTTATGCGATTTCTGCTTTGTTGGAGAAGTGCTAGCGGGTACATTCATTGCCGTTTCTTTTCTCATCTTTTAACTATGCACAGCATAACACCTATTGACTAAGATATACTGTGTGGTACAATGTATTATACTAACTGCGAATATGCATATACACCAAGCGCGTGTGGGTCTGTACCAACACTAAGAATACATGTACAGAACGCATTTACTAAGAGGCACGACAACATGCGATGGGCTTAAAACAGGATGGTTTTGCAATGAATGAGGAATGGGTATCGCAAATCAAACGAGGAACATTGGAATATGTCCTCATGCTTTTAATACTTCAAAAAGATCGCTATGGCTATGACTTAATCCAGACGCTTAATGCCTACCCCATGCTTAAGACCAAGGAAAGCACGATTTATCCGCTGCTCAGAAGATTACTAAAAAACGGTTATCTTGAGTCCTATTGGCAACATGTAGATGAAGGAACTCCTGCTAGAAAGTATTATCGGATAACGCCAGCAGGCACTTTGTATGTAAATCAATTAGATAGTGATTGGAACGTGCTTACTCAAAGCATTTCTAAACTAAAGACAAGTAATGCCAATAGTTAGAGGATAGTCTCGATGAACAAGGAGTTGACCCCACCAAACAAAACAGCACTGTTGCCGACAATTAGACAGATGATTGCAGGGCGCTCGTTATTACGTAACTTCACTTAAAAGATAGCTTAGTTGTCAGCATGCATAGAAAGGCGGACATCATGAATAAAAAACTTGGCAAGCGCCTCGAAAAATACCTGTCACAGGTAGATCGATATTTAATACATATGCCTGTTTCAGAAAAAACGGATATATTAAGCGAGCTTAAAAGCTCTTTTTACGAGCGTTTGAATAATGGGCAGCGTGAGGAAGACATACTTGCTGAAATGGAGCCGGCAAAAGTTGTTGCCTTGAATTACATGGGGGCGTCTATTGTCCAAAATAAAGAATTTTCTCTTTCGCAATTCATGAAAGTATTAGGATTTTATTCGTTTGCCTCGATGCTTTGGATTTCGATTATTCCAACGCTTGCGGTTTTAGCGGTATCATTTAGCTTTGCAAGTGCGATGAGCATTTTGTGTGCCGCACTAGGTTTTATAAAGGGGGTTTGGCCAAGCCCTTTGCTTAATGACATGGTGTTTGTATTTTTTGACCATGAAGTTTCGGGCGTGTACGCATTATTAGCAGGATTACTCCTAGCAATAGTTTTTGCCGCATTGGCAATGCTGTGTTGGAACGTAACCGTTAAAATAGTGCAATATCTGCAAGAGAAATCGTGGCGGCTTAAATTTCGGCGCGAGAAGTGCTAAAGGGGAGAGCTGTAACTGCGGCCAAAACGGTTTTGCTTGCAGCACGGCACGACCAACAGCAAGCAAAATGGTGCTTCTTACGGCACAGCACAACCAGTAGCAAGCAAAACGCACATGATGAGACAAACCATGACACAAGATACCACCATAGTTTCTAAAACCCACACAAACGAACAACCTGCTCGTCCTGCGGGCTTTTTGGCATATATCTGCGCGCCCTGGAGCGATATACGCTTTATCACCTGTGTATCACTTCTATTTTTTGTGTTGCTGTGGTGCGTTCACACATGGTATGGCCTTGCGATTTGTGTTGCTCTAGCGTTTCTATATGCGCATATATCAAAAATTTTTACGCGGCAAACAGCCATCTTTTTTCTACCGTTCGTTTGGTTTACGGTGCTCTCTCTGCTCTTTAACGGCTTAGTTTTTGGCACTCCCGATATGGTTATACTGGGAAGCTTTGGGTTTAGAATATCGGGCATTATACGAACTGCAATGGTTGGAAGCCGTATTTTATGCATGATTATGATTTGCACAAGCATTGCAACACGGTTTACGGTGCTTGATGCAGTTATTTGTATACGAAGTTTGCTATCGCCATTCAGATTTTTACATATTCCTGTTGACCATATTGAACTCATTATGTCCATGACGTTGTGTTCTATTCCTCCCGTTATGCGCGAGGTGCGCATGCTGATGATTTCTCAGCAAATTCGAGGCGTTGCGTTTCATAACGTATCGCTTAAAAAGCGTCTGAACGCATGGATAAGCGTCTTTGTACCACTGGTTATTCGGTTTTTTAGGATGTCAACCCTTCAAGCGTTGTCAATGAAGGAGCATGGATATAACGGTCAGCCGCAACGTTTGCCGCGGCCTCTTGCGCGCGGTGCATGGGCGTGTAACCTCTGTGTTTTTGTGATTGGCTGTGTCATACTGATAGTGTTCTAAACGCCTACGCGTAAACGCATAATTGACATGAGTAATTGACACGCGTAAGTGAATATGTACAAGTAAAAATGCATAAGCGAAAATGCATAAGTGAGGTTTTATGATCGATAAGCATACAGCAGACACGCCGCGCGAAATGAGTGCCACATCTGCCATCGAGCTGGCAAGCGCTGATGAGGACGCAACAAGCGCCGCGCACACATCTGCATTTGGCCCCTTTGTCGCAACCCTTGTTATACGTTTTGGCTACGTAGGTACTCATTTTTGTGGATATGCAGCTCAAAATGAATCGGTTCGAAGTGTTGAAGGTTGCCTTACGAGCGCCCTTTCTACATTTTTAAGGCGAAGCATTACGCTTACTTGTGCAGGTAGAACCGATGCTGGGGTGCACGCACACGCTCAGTATGTGAGCTTTCCTATCACCCAAAGCGAGCTGGGCATGTCTAAGCATAAAATTATGAGCGCACTGAGTGGCTTATGTCCCGATGACATCTCAATTAGAACGCTTTACCGTGCTCCGCTCGACTTTTCTGCTCGTTTTAGCGCACGCGAGCGAAGCTACACATATCGCATTGCACTTGGTCCGCTTAAGCCTATTCTTACTCATGAATTTGTATGGTGGGTAAAAAATATTCCTCATGTTTGCATGGATGATATGAACGAAGCAGGGGAGTATCTCACGGGTGAGCATAATTTCAAAAGTTTTTGTAAAGCCAGCTCTGCGCAGCTCTTGGAGGAGCAAGGTTTATCGCTTAACCGCTGCTTAACAAGCATTAAGGTTTCTCGCGATTATATCGTGGGCGAGCAGATTTTGCGCCTGGATATAACGGGTAATGCATTTTTGCATAATATGGTACGCATTATAACCGCCTCGCTTTTAGAAGTGGGCCGAGGCGCGCGCCAACCCGATTGGATCCAGGATGTGTTAAGACAACAAACCAGAACCGCCGCGGCAATGACTGCGCCTGCGCAAGGTCTTACGCTTGAGCACGTGGGTTATCCTGCAGGCTTGCTGGTGCCGTGGAACAATGAATAAAGTTAGGGTACGTTGATTCGCGATGTTACGCGCATAAGTGCAATACAACGCTCCTACGCACGCGATACACATGCACATTCACAAGACAGCGCACATATATCAAACAGCGCACGTTTAACGTCTGTTGCTGCAACGCACACACATTTTCGTGCGCCATTTTCACACGCTCATCGAATTTTGTATTTGTCTTGTAATTCGCGTGCTGTTCACTGCTTCAACACAACTTTATGGCGTAAGTATTCCATACTAGATGTGCAATAAGGGATAGAGCTTGTGTATAGGAGTACGAAATATGGCTCCAAAAGCGCCTAAAATTTCAGTTATCATGCCTGCATACAATGTAGAGGGGTATGTTCAGCGTGCCGTTGAATCTTTGCAGCAGCAAACGCTTACCAACTTTGAGCTGCTTGTTGTAGATGATGGTTCTACCGATAGAACGGGCGCCATTTTAGATGCCCTTGAAATGCGAGACACACGTATTACCGTTTTTCATACACCTAATGCTGGTGCGCCTGCGGCTCGTAATTTTGCGTTGGACAAAGCACGCGGATCATACGTTATGTTTATGGATGCCGATGACTGGGCAGACAATCACATGCTAGAAGATATGTATGTCTACGCCGTAAAGCATGGTCTTGAGCTGGTAATCTCTGGTTTTTATATTGATACGTATTATGGACGCGATAATCAGTTTACAACCGAAATCAAGCATTGCAAAACAAAGGTTTTTTCTTCTAGAGACGAGTTTAGGCTGTTGGCATATCGACTTTTTGATGAAAATCAGCTCTATACGCCGTGGAATAAGCTCTTTTTGCGCGAGCGCATAGAGGCAATACATGCACGTTTTCGTAATACGTTTTGGGATGATTTTCCTTTTGTGCTTGATTATATTCGCGATTGTGAAAAAGTAGGCGTATTGTCGCAGCCGTACTACCATTTTATTCGCGCACGTAAAGAGTCTGAAACCGCGCGTTGGCGCAAAGACATGTACCAAAAGCGCGAAGAAGAGCACGCGTGGATGTGCGATTTATATCAACACTGGAATTTGCACGACGAACCTCATGCCTTTGAGATGATTCAAAGACGCTATATTGAGCGGCTTATTGGATGTATCGAAAATGTTTGCAATCCTGCTTGTACGCTTTCGGTACCCCAAAAGCTGCAGCACATTAAAGATATGATTTCTACGTCGCAGGCTCAAAAAGCTGTTATGTTTGCGCATCCTCGTTCTAAAATGATGGAGCTTATGCTTGTTCCTATCAGGCGCAAAAATGCACGTCTTTGCTATCAAGAAGGTAAATTTATTTCGTTTGTTAAACGTCACAATGCACATTTGTTTGCTTTGCTTAAAGCACGGCGATAAGTTATGAGGAGATAAACTATGGCATCGGTTACACTTGCAACAAAACAAGAAATTGCTCATGCGCTGTTGGCGGAGAAGGCCGTGTTCCTTAATCCTTCGCATCCGTTTACATGGGCAAGTGGGATTATTAGCCCTATTTATTGCGACAATCGTTTAACTTTAAGCTATCCTGCTACCAGAACGCTGGTTGATGAGTCACTTGCTGCGCTGGTTAAGCAGCTGTACCCTCAGACAGAGATCCTTATGGGAACTTCTACGGCAGGCATTGCGCATGCGGCAATTGCAGCAGATAGGCTTGGGCTTCCTATGGGATATGTTCGCGGTTCTGCCAAAGATCACGGCCGCAAAAACCAAATTGAAGGTCATCTTGAGCCTCAACAAAAATGTGTGGTTGTCGAAGATCTTATCTCTACAGGTGGGAGCGTTTTGGATTGTGTTAATCCATTACGCGAGTTCGGCGCCGATGTTTTGGGTATTGTAAGCATATTTACCTATGGCATGCAAAAAGGTATCGAACGTTTGGCAGCAGCTCATGTTACCAACACAAGTTTGTGTGATTTAGACACCTTGGTTAAAGTGGCTGTTGAGGAACACTATATTCAACCAGCCGATGAGGCTCGCCTTTTGGCGTTTAGAGATAATCCTGCTGATGAGTCGTGGCGCACTGCATAGTGTAGGCACCACAACGTTTGTCTTGTTCAAAACATAACGAGCTTGTGTTCGCGCTTTTTCTACTATTTTTTGTTAATTACGTATACATAAGCGCAACATCCCATGATGCATGGCAGAATGTAGCCTGGAACGGTCCATATACTATCGACAAGATGTGCAAGTACCGATAGGATTATAAGCACGGGAAGCATTACCAAAAGGCGTCTTGCTTTGGTATGAATATACGTTTTGTTATACCTTTCGCAGGATAGCTTATACCAGCTGTAGAGTGCATAAGCACTTATCGCAAGTATATATATCACGTGGAGTAAATCACTGTAAATTGACGCGCTCGTAAGAAAAACTAACGGACTTAAATATCCTATCAATAAACGGGAGTCAAAGCCCTCAATGAGTTTAGCCTTGGTTTTCATAGCATCACCAGGTACCTACAACGGGATTGGGGTATGCAGCGCCTCAATCGGTTTTAATGTATCAGAAAACTTTATGCATAAGATTAAGCCGATATATCAATGAGCGTGATGTCATATAAACTCCTTTTCTATTTTATACAGGAGCAATTTATATATGTCAAGAAAAAAATCACCTTGATAACGCGAGGTATCAAGGTGATTATGAAGCACCACACTACACAAGATAAAGCGGCAAGCATGCTACCATGTAGCAGTTTTATACAAGCCTACCACGAGTAACCAAATTTACACAAACTTGCTGCGAATGCCCAAAAGGCGTGTTTATGAGGCGAGAAGAGTCTTAGTTATGCTAGCGGCAGCACGTTTACCAGCGCCCATTGCCAAAATGACCGTAGCTGCACCAGTTACAATGTCGCCACCTGCCCATATACGCGGATTGGACGTGCGCCCGTCTTCGTCGGCAGTAATATAGCCCCATTTATTAAGCTCCATGCCGCCAATAAGTTTTGCAAATGGGTTAGCGTTAGTACCAATAGCCGATATAGCAACATCACACGCTATGGTTTCAAGTGCGCCTTCAATAGGAATAGGGCGTCTGCGTCCCGATTCATCGGGCTCGCCCAATTGCATTTTTTGAACCTTTACCCCACAAACACAGCCATCATCACCTGCAATAAATTCTACGGGCGCAACAAGAGGCATTACTTCAACGCCCTCTGCTTTGGCATGGTGGAGTTCTGCTTTACGAGCAGGCATTTCTTCTTCACTACGACGATAGGCAATAATCGCGCGCTTGGCTCCTAAACGTTTAGCCGTACGAACCGCATCCATAGCAACGTTTCCGCCACCAAACACAACTACATTGCGGCCGTGTTTGGTAGGCGTGTCAAAGGTAGGAAAATTGTTTGCTTGCATAAGATTTGCGCGTGTTAAATATTCATTAGCAAAAAAGACGTTTGGTAAGTTTTCTCCGGGGATGTTAAGAAACTTGGGCAAGCCTGCACCTGTTCCTACAAATATCGCATCAAAACCCTTTTCGTCCAAAAGTTCTTGCGCATTTGCCAAACGACCCATAACCGAGTTGTATTCAAACGTTACGCCCAGTTTTTTAAGGCCATCTATCTCTCGTTTTACAATCTTTTTAGGAAGACGAAATTCGGGAATACCATACACCAACACACCGCCAGCAGTAAAAAAGGCTTCAAAAATGGTGACATCAAAGCCGTTACGTGCAAGTTCACCAGCGCATGCTATACCTGCAGGACCCGATCCAATGATGGCAACTTTTTTACCATTTTTTGCCTTCATTTTGGGTGCACCAGCAAGTTCACTTCGGTCACCTAAAAAGCGTTCAAGCTGACCAATGGCAACAGGCTTGCCTCTACGCCCACGCACGCAAACGCCTTCGCACTGTGTTTCTTGAGGACACACACGTCCACAAATGGCAGGGAGCAAAGACTGTTCATGAATAATATCTAAGCCCTCGCCATATTTTCCTTCGTAAATCTTTTGTATAAATGCTGGTATGTTGATATTTACGGGGCAGCCTTCTACGCACAGAGGCCTTTTACAACGAAGACAACGCTGCGCTTCAGCATGAGCCATTTCAACCGTAAAACCCTTATCAACAGGGCGAAAATCTTTTGCGCGAAGTTCTGCAGGCTCTTCGTTATCGGCCACACGATCGGCTTTCATGTTGGGAATCCAACGATCTTTTACTTCGGGCATGACTGACTCTTTTCCTCGTATGCTTCAAGCGATTCGGCTTCTTCTTGTCGGTAGGCGCCAAGTCGTGCGCGCAGGTCATTCCAGTCGACAAGCGTTGCATCAAAATCAGGGCCGTCTACGCACGCAAACTTTGTTTGTCCGCCCACTTCAACACGACAACAACCACACATTCCGGTTCCATCTACCATAATGGGGTTAAGCGACGCAATAATAGGAACGTTGTATTTTTGTGCGGTCATGGTCGAAAAGCGCATCATAGGAACAGGGCCTACGCAAAAAACGCGGTCGATAGCGCCTTGGCTGCAAAGACGCTCAAGCGGAGCGGTAACTACGCCTTGCTCGCCATATGAGCCATCATCGGTGGTAATGTGAATATGGTCTTGAGGTAATAGCTCTTTGAACTGCGGCTCTAACAATAAAAGTTCTTTAGAGCGCGCGCCCATAATAGCATGTACCTCGCATCCAGCTTTGGATAACAGCTTTGCAACGGGGAAAGCAATTGCCAATCCTACGCCGCCGCCAATGACTGCCCAGCGGCCTTCATGCATTTCTGTTGGTTTGCCTAAAGGGCCTGTTACATCAAGGAGTTCCTGACCTGCCTCAAATTGTGAAAGCAGGTAGGTTGTTTTCCCAATGCACATAAAAATGAATTCGATCCAGCCTTCTTGCGCATTCCAGTTGGCAAGCGTAAACGGCACGCGCTCTCCCGTTTCGTCGGCACGAACCATTAAAAATTGGCCAGCATGAGCGTGTTTGGCAATTTCGGGAGCGTACACGCGAAATTGAAACACTTTTTCTGAGTATTGTTTTTTCTCGAGAATTTTATACATTGCACATGATCCTCTCCTTGATGACAACACACATCCCCCAATGTATGCGCATCACATGTGGCACAACGTTCCCCTTTAACGATGTACCGAATGAAAATCTTTATACCAATACTAGCAATATTTTTATGAATTATCGGCAAGAGTTTTTTGGAAGCCGTTTGCCAGACATTTTTGACAAGTCACCGACGCTGCGTCTACCGCAAAGTCAAAAAGTTCTTGCTGCTTGCCGCGCACGGGTGTAAGAACATAGGTTGCCAAGTTCATACGCCCCGATGGCCTGCCAATGCCGCATTTAAGGCGCGCAAAATCAGAAGTTTGAAGCTTCTGCGCAAGTGAGCGTAAGCCGTTGTGCCCGTTGAGTCCGCCGCCCCATTTGAGCTTTACGTTTCCTAAATCCATGTCACAGTCATCGTGGAGCACAAGAATATCACGTGTAGTGAGTTTAAGTTCACGCAAAAGTTTTGAAACAGGACCTCCAGAAGTATTCATATAACCCTGTGGTTTTGCGATATATACCATCGAGCCATCAGCACGCGAAGCTGCTGCTACTAAGCATCCTGCTTGAGATTTCCAATAGCTGGCATGCAAGTTGCGTGCGAGGGCATCGCACGCCTCAAAGCCAATATTATGAGGCGTGCGCGCATATTCCGCTCCAGGATTTCCCAAACCAATAATGCACGATATCTGTGTTGGGATATGTTTTGGTGTAAAAAGATTGTCGCGGGACATCAAACGAGCTACATCTCTGAGTTTCCAGCACCCGATTCAGAAACTGAATGGTTGGTATAAACGTTGTAAATACAATTTGCCACAGTATCTGCAACGGTTATTGATTTAATCTTAGAACCAGGTGTGTTGGCTACAGGGCAAGGAATTGCGTCTGTTACCACGCATTCAACAATAGGAGCGTTTTCAAGACGAGAAATAGCTTCTCCCGAGAACACACCGTGTGTTGCAGAAACGTAAATATCTCCTGCGCCCATTTCTTTAAGCTTGGTGATAGAACCCACTAAAGTACCCGCGGTATCAATCATGTCGTCGTTAATAATGCACGTTTTGCCTTTAATGTTACCAATAATGCCCATAACTTCGGCGGCGTTATGCTTTGGACGACTTTTATGCGCAATGGCAACTTCGCAGCCCAAGTAATCAGACAATTTTTTGGCAACTTTTGCACGTCCCATATCTGGCGATACAACTACGGTGTTATCCCAGTCAAAATCTTTTTTCTTAAAGTAATCACCAAACAGATAAAGAGCTGTTAAGTGCGTTACGGGAATGTCAAAGAATCCTTGAATTTGGCCAGAGTGTAAATCAACCGTGATAATACGATCTACTCCTGCAGCTTCAAGCAGGTTAGCAACCAAACGTGCGGTAATAGGCTCACGTGAGGACGCTTTACGATCTTGGCGTGCATATCCGTAGTGGGGGATAACCGCGGTAAAACTTGCAGCAGATGCGCGTGAAGCAGCGTCTGCAACAATAAGGGTTTCCATCAGCAAATCATTAACATTTTTACCTGCGATACTTTGAATGAAGAATACTTCATCGCCGCGAACGGATTCCATAAAACGTGCGTAAATTTCACCGTTTGCAAATTGGTTAAGCGTCAAACCTTGAAGCTGAAGATGTAAAACATTTGCAATGCGTTCAGAAAGCTCGGTTGCACCATGACCGGCATACAACTTGATCTCTTTTTGATACGCAGTTGGCTCGCATAGTTTTTCGTACATGCTTAGTCCTCTTTCTTAAGCTTATCCCAATACTGATTTGCCCAATCCTTTTTTATGAGCTGTGAAGAACGCTCTATTGCAAGTGATCCTGCAGGAACGTCCTTGGTAATACAAGAACTTGCACCAATAAGTGCATTGTCTCCAATAGTAACAGGTGCCACCATCATAGTATCGCTTCCGATAAATACATGGTTGCCAATTTCGGTATGGCTTTTGTGCTTGCCGTCGTAATTGCAGGTAATAGAGCCGCCACCAATATTAACGTCAGATCCTAAACGAGCATCGCCGATATAGGATAAGTGAGGAACTTTTGAGCGCTCCCCAATTTCTGAGCCTTTAATTTCTACATGAGTTCCTGCTTTAGCATTATGTTTTAGATGTGCATTGCCACGAATATACGCACGTGGTCCGCAAACTACACCATCGTCAATGCATGAGTCTACAATAACTGTTTCGTCTACAATGCACTCGTTTCCTACGGTTGCATTTGTCAGCCTGCTTTGAGGACCAATAACGCAATCCGATCCTATATGTGTTGAACCCCATAAAAATGTTTGAGGTAAAAGCTCGCAGTCTTGGCCAATGCATACCTCAGGTCCAACCCATACTTGGTGCGGATCCAGCATGCTTACGCCTTGTTCCATAAGGCACTCATTGATACGCATTTGCATAATTTTAGTTACCTGTGCCAGTTGTATGCGACTGTTGACCCCTAAAACTTCGCGATAATCCTCAATATGAAGCGCGGCTACTGGTTGTTTAAGCTTACGATAAAGTCCAATCATATCGGTGAGATAGTATTCGTGCTGAGCATTTTCGCAGGTAAGTTCATCTATGTGTTGAGAAAGACGTCCACCGCAAAAACAGTACACACCCGAATTACATTCAGTGAGTTGTTCACGCTGCTGCGGGGTGCAATCTTTATCTTCTATAATTTGTGAAATTTGATCGTTTTCAAAGGTAAGACGACCGTATCCTGCGCAGTTAGGAGGTGTCATGCTTATAACCGAGCAGGCATTGTGGTGCTCTTTATTAAAAGAAACAAGATTTTGTATAGTTTGAGGAGTAATTAAAGGCGAGTCGCCGTAAAGTACGACAACAGGACCTTGAAAGCTGCCTAATTGCTCCTTTACACAAAGAACAGCGTGACCTGTTCCTCGTTGTTCACGCTGTTCTACAAAAGTAAGTTGTTGCACCTGGTCTTTAAAGTTAATTTTGTCAAAATACGAACGTATTTCTTCTCCTTTATGACCAACTACTATGATAATGTGAGTAGCTCCTGCTTGTTGTGCTGCTTGAGCTGTCCACCAAATAAGTGGCTTATCAAGTAATTTATGCATAACTTTGGAATGATGAGATTTCATGCGTTTACCCTCGCCAGCAGCAAGGATGATTGCAGTCATGGGCATACGACGTGCCTTTCAATACATTGTGTATAGAAACATCATTAGTATCTCACATTTTATGATTTATAAAAGAGTGATATAAAAGAGAAGAAAATAAAACAAAAAAGTCAAGAGTGAAGCGATGTAAAATCAAGCCTCATGAAAAAGTTGAGAGCGGAAGCCCTGTATAAAGGAAGCCCTGTATAAACAAAGTCTAATAAAAAAGCCAAGCAAAAGCTTGGCTATTCATAAACAATGGCTGGAGCAGCAGGGATCGAACCTACATTCCAGGTACCAAAAACCTGTGTCCTACCATTGGACGATGCTCCATTGTGCGCTTAAGTAGACTATCATATTTCTGTATAGCGTGCAAGTAGGAAGTAGTGACATTTCTATATCTCAAGAGGCGCACACAAAAGTGTGTTTATGTTGCATGCGCTCCTTCGATTACGATTACGCCCCTTATATGTTGTTAAAGCTACTTTGCAAGCCTTGCTAGCTTGTTACTGTGCATATGTTGCACAGAGTGCATCAAGAAGCATAACCGCAATAGTTTGTGCATCTGAGGTGGTAAACGTTCCGTCATAGCTTAAGCCTTCGGGCAGCTCAAGCCGAACAACGTGTGCGTTTGTGCACTCGTCACAACAAACCGCTTGAAGGCGTTGTGGGAGCGTTTCGATATTATCGCACGAAAGGGTTGGCACGCTTAGCACATGAGAATCTTTCGCAGGAGCCTCGGTGGAGAGCACAAAGATGCTCGTTAAATTTTGAGGAGCATTATCAATAGTTTCAAGCAGAGCAATGCCGCTTTTCTCGCTTGTTGCCGAAGCAAGATTCCATATTCTACCAGCAATGTTTCTTGAGATAGGATCTTGTGCGGTAAGACCTATGTGTATACGCTCGAGCACATCGGCTGCGCGAGAAAATGTCATCTTTCCCATCACTTGTACCGATGTGCTTTTTTGTCCCTCCCATACGTGATGAAGACGCTCTATTGCATCAAAGGTATCCTGAAATGCCATACCATCACCAAGAGAGCCTTGACTTTCCTGAAATTCTTTAACTGCAGCCTCGGTATGGACACCATAATATCCGTCGGCCTCTCCGCAGGAAAAACCTAAGATATTCAAGCATGTTTGCAGCTGTTTAACATCGTTTCCGTGAAAGTTGGGCAAACGCAAGTAAAGCGTGCGGTCGCCCATGGTGTACGACGCGTCTACAAGCTCTGACCACATTTGTTTGTCTACGTCTGAGCTCAGCGAAAGATTATGATCAAGGCGAAATTTTCCCACGGCTCGTGCAGTTGACGCGCCAAAGTGCTGTTGTTTAATTTCAGATGAATCGATAGCGTAATCCAGGCGTGTTAGACGACTTTGAATATCCTCAACAGCCGCTCCCGTTGACCCTTCACGAATCGGGTTCATAGATCCTCCTTGTAACATGCTTTTATGAACTCAATGCTGCTTTATAGACCGCAGGCATTAAGCTTGGTAGTGTTTCATGTGAGCAATAGTGTGGTTTATAATTCAACATAACCAATTCGTATTGTATAAAAAAACTCCATGATGTATACGAAAGTTTTAGAATTTGCGAACGTTTTCACGAACAAACAACGAAACGAATCTCACGTCCGCGCGTATCCATGTGTAATTGTGGGCGTTTATATGTTTTGCTTGAGCAACTTGGCACGGTTGAACACGAACTTACGACTAAACCTCCCTTTACGCATACCCTATGCATTCCGTTGAATAAAAAATGCGGTCATTGCATGCAAAATAGCAACGGTGTCTTTAGAGAAAAGATTTTCATCTATACATGCATCAGCTTGTTGTGCTAAAGAACGCGCAAGGTTATGACTGTGCGTGCGCGCGCCTGACGCTTCTATGAGGGCGCAAGCATCGTCTAGTTCATCTGGCGAATTATGGGACTTGGTTAAAATTTCTTTGAGCCGCGCGCTTTGTAGTGCGTTCAAGTGCGAAAGTGCATACAGCGTGAGATAGGTTCGTTTACCCTCAACGATGTCACTTCGGAGATCTTTCCCAAGTTTGTTTGCATCGCCAAAAAGATTAAGCTCATCATCTTTCAACTGAAATGCTAAGCCTGCTTGTAGTCCATAAGCTCGCAGAGCCTCGCTGCGCTCTTGGTTTGCGCCAGCAAAGAGTGCTCCTATAACAAGGGGCGTGCTTGCGGAGTAATATGCTGTTTTTGATGTTGCCATATAGAGATAATCATCAAGCGAAATATCCCAACGATTTTCGGTTGACCAGCCTACATCAAGCGCCTGGCCTTCTATGGTGTGCTTCTCCATAGTTATAAATTCTTGTATGAGCCGAACTCGCAATTCATCAGAAATGCTCGAAAGCGAATTTATGCATTCTAGTGCATGCACAAGGGCACTATCACCCATATTAGTAGCAAGACCTGTTCCATGTACTCGATACAGACATGGCTTGCCACGGCGCAAAAGACTCTCATCAGCTATATCATCATGAATAAGCGCCGCCGCTTGAAAATGCTCAAACGCGCAACTTATCTGAAGAAGTGTATCTGATACAGACTTTTGTATACTGCAGTTGTCTTTAAGCATACCTTCATATCCACATGCATAAGCTCCCAATACACACAGTGCTGGACGAATTAATTTTCCGCCGTTCACGGTAAAGTGTGCAAGAGGCTGGTAGAGGTATGCTTGCAAATCTGTCTGCGCTTGAGAACCTAAGGGCTCTTGCAGGCTCTGTGTAAGCGCGCGCACAATATAGGGTAGCGTTTCCTGCAAAAACGTAGTAAATGCTAAGCTTTCATGCGCGCCCTTGTTGTGTTGCATGTTTAACATTCGTAACCCGATGGATTGCTTGATTGCCATTTCCAACCGTCGCGACACATGTCCTTAATATCGTATTGCGCTTTCCAGCCCATTTCTTTATACGCCTTGCTGCAATCTGCATAATTAGTTGCCACGTCACCTGGTCGACGGGGTTCAATTTTATAGGGAAGCTCTTTGCCACACGCCTCGGAAAATGCATGAATAATTTCAAGCACAGACGTTCCCTTACCGGTGCCCAAATTGAACACTTCGCAGCCTTGTTTACCTTGCATCCAACGAAGTGCTGCAAGATGACCTGTTGCAAGATCCATAACGTGAATATAATCACGAACGCCTGTTCCATCGGGCGTTGGATAATCGTTGCCAAAAACATGCACGTATTCGCGTTTACCAACGGCAACTTGAGCTACATAAGGCAACAAATTATTGGGTATGCCGCGCGGGTCTTCGCCTATAAGTCCTGAAGGATGAGCGCCAATGGGATTAAAGTAACGAAGGAGTACAACATTATACGAAGGATCGGCTACAACGATGTCGCTCAGAATTTGCTCGATCATCCATTTTGTCCAGCCGTAAGGATTGGTTGCATTTTTCTTTGGACTTTCTTCGGTAAGAGGAAGCGAATCAGGATCGCCGTAGACCGTTGCCGAGCTTGAGAAAATAATAGAGCGACAGCCATGTTTTTTCATTACCTGGGTAAGCACCAGCGTGGACATAAGGTTGTTTGAATAATATTCAACTGGTTTAGAAACCGATTCGCCAACAGCTTTAAATCCTGCAAAATGAATAACGCTTGAGATGTTGTGTTTGGTAAAGACCGAATCAAGCGCGCTTGCATCGCAAACATTTGCCTGGTAAAACGTAAGATGTGCAAATGCTTCATAGCCTACAATGGTGTGAATACGGTCAAGAACATGTATGTTAGCATTTGATAAGTCATCTACGATAACTACATCATATCCCGCACTTAAAAGGACAACGCAGGTATGACTTCCAATAAATCCTGCTCCGCCTGTTACCAGAACACATTGATGCTGTTCCATAGTCACACCGCTTTCTGTACGTTAAGTCGTTAGTAAACAATCATTTTGTATAGTATACGCCCGTGCCGTGAGTAATAAGAAATTGGATTGTGTAAGCGGTAAGAAAACCCACAAACCGCACTGGGCAGTTTGTGGGCATTATGGCCTTAAATGGTGCAAAGCTTGTCTGTTTTAGTCTTCCAAAACAACAACAGGCTTAATGAGGTCTACTGGTTTTTCACGCATAGTAAAGATTGCCTCTTCGAGATGTTCCCAACCATGATAGAGGTGCGTGATCTCGGGATGAAGATCCAGCCTACCTGCAGAAACAAGTGAGCTTAACTTCTCCATGCGTAAACGCCCTCCGGGCATAAGACCGCCGCGAATATCTTTATGGCCCATGCCAACGCCCCATTCAACACGAGGAATGGTAACAAATTCACCCGAACCAAGATAGTTTACGTTACCAATTTTTCCACCAGGCTTTAAGGCTTTGACCGCCTCTTCAAAGGTGGAGCAATTTCCGCCTGCAATACAAACGCGATCCACACCTTTACCTTGAGTCATCTTGAGGACTTGTTCAGAGATAGAGCCGTCTTTATAACTGATAAATTCGTTGGCGCCATAGCCTTTAGCAACTTCAACACATTTTGGACGAGTTCCAACTGCAATAATACGCGATGCTCCGCGAAGGACAGCACCTGCTACACTCATAAGGCCTACCGGACCAATACCAATAACTAAAACTGTGTCGCCAAATTGGACGTCTGCAAGCTCAACCGCATGAAAACCTGTGGGAACCATGTCTGACAAAATGCACGCGTCAGCAGGAGAAATGTTTGAAGGAAGATGCGCAAGGTTGCCGTCTGCATCGTTAACATGGAATAGCTCTCCAAAAACACCATCTTTAAAGTTAGAGAATTTCCAACCTGCAAGCATGCCCCCCGAATGCATGGCATAACCTGCTTGTGCTTCAAGGGAGTTCCAGTCGGGCGTAATTGCAGGAACCAAGACGCGATCACCAGGCTTAAAGTCTTTTACCAGTTCGCCAACTTCTACAACCTCGCCGCAGCATTCGTGACCCAAGATCATGTTGTGACGATCGCCAATAGCGCCTTCCCAAAGCGTATGCACGTCGGACGTACATATCGCAACAGCTAATGGCTTACAAATTGCGTCAAGCGGACCGCATTTGGGAGCGTCTTTTTCTATCCATCCAGACTCTCCAATTTTGAGCATAGCATAGCCCTTCATGGGTACCCCTCCTTCTTTATGCCCTTTGTATACGAGACTAATTATATTTTTGTGCAAACAAGATATACGTGCATTTAGGTAAACGATACGCTGTATTCCGTTAATGGTATGGGTTTGTATGCTTGTCTGTGGCCGCCTTTATGAATGAGCGTGCGAAAGAGTTTATTCGTGTGTAGCGATTCAAAAAAATGAGCAGTTCATAAGTTATATGAACAAGCATTGCGTTACGTATTTGTGCGCTTAGCGAAGCTACGAAGGGTCTACAGAGGAGCTACGAAGAGGCTACAGAGGAAATATATTCATGAATATGCAAGTGATGCGCAAGGAAATGAAAACTATCAGAAATACGGCACATTGTATATCAAGTTGTGCAAAATGCAGAGGGTGCCATTGTGTTCGTGCAGCACTCGCGCGATAATTGCGTGCATCTAATGCTTGCGATAGACCTTGTGCATGGTGATACGTTTTAGTCAGCAAAGCAGTTAACGTAGAGCTCATGATATGAAACTGGCTTTTGAGAGTGTTTTTTTTACAGTGCGCACCGCGAATAAGTTGAGCTTCGCTCAGAGAGGTGGCTTCAAATGCAATAAGCGGAATAAAACGCAGCATGAGCGAAAACACCATGGCAATCTCGCGCGCAGGAAGACCAATGCGTGCAAGTGGTGCCAAAAAGGCTTCAAATGCATTGCATATCTGCACGGTAGACGTGGTGCGAATGAGAACTGCGCCTAGAGTGAGCGCGCATAGTATACGTAGCGAATGCAAGCACGAAAGTGCAATTCCGCCGCGCGTAAGCGTAAAAAATCCCAAGGATACCAGCGCTTCTCCTTGTTGTATAAAAATCATGTTACATATACCAACAGCGATAATAATTCCTAGGAAGTGTTTGCATGAGCGCGCAAGTTCTAACAGTGAAATATGTGCCAACAAAGTGATAACAACGATGAGCGCACCATGTATAAGCAAATCGGTAAAGGTTGATATGCTAAAAATTGAAAACGTGAGTATAACCAGCGCAAGAATTTTAGTGCGTGGATCCAAGCGGTGCATACGTGAAAACGTGTCTTGTTGATGGTTATTGTTAATATGCGTCATAACATGCTCGTTTCGTTGGGTATCGCATGGGCGCATGTAGATGAATCTGTATTTGTTTGATTGCCTTCACAGGATGTGGCTGCTCTGCTCAAAAGAGACTTGAGCGCGTGCATAAAGCCTGCGGTGGTGCGTAGATGCTCTCTGTCATGGTCAAGTATCGTAAGGCAGGGCTTTGCCCAGATCATGGAATCGGGTAATCCAAGCCCCCATGTTTTTAACATGTTTGCTTTTTCATAGGTAAAAATTTCTGAGGGTGCGCCCTGCGCCACTATACGCCCCTGATGAAGTACCAAAACATAGTCACATTGTGCGGCTTCATTCATATCGTGCGTGGCCTCCAAAAGAGTAAACGAACCTTTAAGTTGGGCTAATAAATCGTTAATATCTGCGCGCGAACGGGGGTCTAAACCACTTGTTGGCTCATCCATAAGTATGAGCTTAGGTTTCATTGCCAACATGCCGGCAATTGCGCATCTACGCTGCTCGCCGCGCGAAAGCTCGTCAGGCGCAGCATCTTTTTTGTGTGCCATTCCTACCGCTTCAAGCGCTTCGTTTGTCCGACTTGCACTATCAGCCGCGCAAAGTGCTTGATTACGCGGACCTTGTGCCACATCGTCGTATACTGTTTGACCAAAAAGCTGTAATTCGGGATTTTGCATAACATACCCAACGCGTCCTAGAATATATCGACGATCACGTGCTAACTTAAGCGATCGGGTGCCTACGAACAAATTTCCCTGTGTTGGTTTTTCAAGACCGCTTATCAAACGAAGCAGCGTTGATTTTCCCGAACCTGTTTGTCCTATAAACGCAACGCGTGTTCCGTATCTAATCTTAAAATTAAGGTTGCATAGCGCCGCTTTACTTGTTTGCTGATAAGAAAAGCCAAGTGATTGTGCCTCTACGGCATATGCTTGCGCTTCTAAAGAACTATGCGTCAGATGAGTTTGTGTATTTGTTTCCTGCATGTTTGCGGTTGCATGCTGGTATGTATACGCATCGCCACATTCCGCCGTGTCTCTTTGAGCATTGGTATTTATGCATGTACGCAGCAGTTTTGCCAGGTCATCAGGCGTCATATCAACAGCGCTTGGGTAGCCAAAAGCATGACACAGGTTAGAAATTTGTGCCGACAAGGGAAGATCAAGACCTATATCGCGAAGAAGCTTGTCACGGCAAAATACCTTCCGCGGTGTATCATCTGCAACAATGTGGCCGTGGTCTAAGACCACAACCCTGTCAGCCTCAAGTGCTTCGTCCATAAAATGCGTGATATGAATGATGGTTGTTTTTTCACATGAAAGCTGTTTTAGCAGGCTATTGAGTGTTTTTCTGCTTGCCACATCCAGCTGCGCGCTTGGCTCATCCAAGATAAGAACATAAGGATCCATAGCGAGTGCGCCTGCGAGGGCGAGTCTTTGTTTTTGTCCGCCTGAGAGCTGATGGGGATTTTTAAGCCGCAGACCATCGAGGCTAAAACGAGAAAGCTCCCGTTGTACACGACGATCAATCTCATGAGGGGAAACGCCTAAATTTTCTGGACCAAACGCAATGTCATCTTCAACAACGTTGTTAATAATCTGTTCGTCGGGGTTTTGAAACACATACCCCAAACGTTCTTGTGCGTGCGCATAGGCAAACAAGTTTTTGGTTCCTTGCGCAAAAACACAATGGTCAAGTAGGCAAACATGACCTTGATCAGGCGCCATAAGCCCAGCGATCACGCGCGCAAGCGTTGATTTTCCCGAACCATTTGCGCCCAGAATGCATACACGTTCTCCTGCATTGATTGACAAATTGATGTTTTTTAGTGCATAAAACGTTTTGTTATAACAAACAGACACATGTTCAAGCTGAATGGTTGGTGCGTTCATATTATTTTGTTTGGCATGATGATAAGTTTGCATGTGCACACGCTTAGCCTTTAGTGTTTGGTACTGCGTGTAAACGCACGCGACACAGGGACAAAAAGAACCAGCGCCAGTGCACTATTAAGCACAGATTTTATAACATTAAAGGGGATAATAAGGGGAACGATAAGACCTGTAACTGCTGCTATGGGCATACCTGTATAGAGTGGCGTTATAAGCAGATTGCCTACAATACATGCAATAATTGAACAGATACTGCCGACAAGTAATCCAACTATCAGGCTATGATGCGTTTTATGCCAACGATAGAGCAAAACTGGCGGCATGACATATGAAACCGCAGCTATAATTGCCATGATTGTTCCGTAGATGCCCGATGAAGTTGCAACATGTACAAGATAGGGGATAATGCTTATAGTTAAGCCAACAATGGGATCAAATAATAATCCTCCAAGCACGGCAATAACGCACGATGGATCGTATTTAAGATATGTGATTCCAGGCATAATAGGAAATTCTAATACAAGCGTAGAAATTGCCGAAATAGCACATAAAAGGGCTGTAATTGCAATGCGTTGTGTTGACCACCCTTGACCTCTATAGGTGCTGTTGTGCGCCGATTCAGCGTAGGCAGATTCTGATAAATTTGAATTGCAATATGCCTGTTGTGTGTCTTGAACAGGTGGTTTGTTGTTCGCGGCATCTTGAGATGGTGTTATAAAATCACGCATAGCGCTATCCTCGTTTCTTTCATCCGGACTATAACCGTTGGCCTTGGAATTTCACCAAGTCAGCCACAAAGGCTCGCGGGCTTTGTGCTGTGTGCACTATACCGCCAGTGGGGATTTGCACCCCGCCCTGAAACTTACGGTCTTACCCTATCACGGATATCATGAGTTTGTAAAGTCACGGGAACGCTCCATGTAAATACATCCATAAACCTGTTGTCAAACTGTTGTAAGAAATGCAATCACGCAACCATAAAGGTTTTATGCATGTTTATCGCCACAAAGTAGCACGGTGCACCGCGCGGTTAGCGCGTTTTACAAGGCTTCAGAACATGTTTTATCGGTATAAGCATTTACCCAGGATTATATTTATACTAAAATTTAATGAAATATGTGTCGCGTCCGAGGCTGTGTTTGCTCTTATACGGCAAGCGCCTGTTGCCTTGTGAAGATGCATATAACTGTATATCCGATGGTGAAAACCACCAAAGATAGGAGTGTGACAAAGGCATGTCTGACAGTGCCGATCATTTGCAGGCTTTAGCTGCAAAATTTCAAGCTATTGTAGGCGAGGACAACGTTGTATGTAATGAGCCCATGAGTGAGCATACAACTTTTAAAATAGGTGGTCCTGCTGATATTTTTGTTATTCCCGATACGCCCGAAGATGTTCAATCACTCGTTAAGATTTGTAAAGACGAACAAGTTCCCTATTTTATTTTAGGTCGTGGATCAGATCTGCTTGTTGGAGATGCTGGTTATCGCGGCGTTATTATTGCAATTGCAGATGGTTTAGTTAATGTTTCTATTAACGAATGTCAAATGACTTGTCAGGCAGGCGTAAGTTTGCGCGAAGCGTCAGAAATGGCATGTGAGTTAGGGCTCACTGGCTTTGAGTTTGCCTGTGGCATTCCAGGCTCTATTGGTGGTGCCTGTTTTATGAATGCAGGTGCATATGATGGGTGTATTGCCGATATTTTAACTTCTGTACGAGTACTTATGCCCGATGGAACTCTTTGCGTTATTCCAGCAGAAGAGCTTAATTTAGGTTATCGTCAGTCACGCGTAAAAGATGATGGATTAGTGGTTGTGTCGGCAACATTTACCCTACGCGAAGGCGATCCGTCTGAAATTCGTGCAAAAATGGACGATTTAACAGCAAAACGAGAAGAAAAACAACCACTTGAGTACCCCAGTGCTGGCTCAACGTTTAAGCGCCCTGTTGGCCATTTTGTAGGTCCTTTAATAACCAAGGCAGGGTTGCGTGGCTATCAATCGGGAAATGCAGCAATTTCAACTAAGCATGCTGGCTTTGTTATTAATTTAGGCGGCGCAACTGCGCGTGATGTTCATAATGTTATTGAGCATGTTCAAGCCGAAATTAAACGTCAATTTGATGTTGAACTTGAGCCCGAAGTGCGTTTCTTAGGCGAATAGCACCATCTTGAGCGCAAATTACGCTTGATGTTTTATACATAAGCCTCTCGTTTATCTACAACGAGAGGCTTTTTCTTATAATTTACGCGCTTCCTATGTAACAACATGAGCGCATGCATCTAATTTTTAAGTGAGTTTAAAGGCGCAGGGAATTGACCTTTTCGATGTGCAAAAACATTTCCTGCAAACGTGTTGAGTTTCATAACAGGAGCGGATCCAAATAATCCACCAAATTCCAGCATATCGCCCACCTTTTTTCCAAGTGCTGGAATAACGCGCACTGCAGTTGTCTTGTTGTTAATAACGCCGATTGCCATTTCATCGGCGATAAGACCAGCAATAGCCTCTGTTGAGGTGTCGCCAGGAACAGCAATCATATCAAGTCCTACCGAGCATACGCATGTCATAGCCTCAAGCTTTTCGATGGAGAGCGCACCAGTTTGCGCGGCTTTGATCATGCCGGCATCTTCAGACACAGGAATAAATGCTCCCGATAAGCCACCAACAAATGAGCTTGCCATAACTCCGCCTTTTTTAACCGCGTCGTTAAGCAGTGCAAGCGCGCAGGTTGTTCCAGGACCTCCGCATTGGCCTACGCCTATAGTTTCTAGTATTTGAGCCACCGAATCTCCTGCTTGCGGAGTTGGTGCCAACGATAGATCAACAATTCCTTTAACGGCACCTAAACGTTTTGCTGCCTCGCGGCTCATAAGCTCGCCAGTTCGTGTAATTTTGAATGCCGTTTGTTTAATTACTTCGGCAACCTCAGAAATTGAAGCCGTTTGAGGTAGTTCTTGGAGCGCCGCATGCATAACTCCAGGCCCCGATACGCCTACGTGGATAACGCAGTCGGCTTCACCGCCACCGTGTACGGCTCCCGCCATAAAGGGTGAGTCTTCAACCATGTTTGAAAAAACCACCAACTTTGTGGCGCCCAAGCATTGGTTGTCACGCGTGAGCTCGGCGCAGCGCTTAACAGTTTGTGCCATAAGCCAAACGGCATCCATATTGATTCCTGCGCGCAAGGTTGCTACGTTTACCGAGGAACAGACATGTTTTGTAGCTGCAAGTGCGTCTGGGATACTTGTAATAAGGCGCATGTCTGCTTCGCCAATACCTTTATGAACAAGCGCGGAGAATCCTCCGATAAAATCAACGCCTAACGTTTCGGCAGCTCTATCGAGGCACTGCGCAAGAGGAGTAAGATCTTTGTCCTTGCACGCAGCAGCTACGTAGGCAAGTGGTGTAACCGAGATTCGTTTATTTGCAATAGGGATGCCGTATTCACGCTCAAGATCACGCGCAACATCTACTAAGTTTTCTGCTTTAGAAACAATGCAATCGTATATTTTGGTGCACATGCGCGAGATGTTTTCATCAGCACAGGCATGCAGCGAAATACCCATGGTTATGGTGCGCAAGTCAAGATTTTGCTGGTGAACCATTGTTTGAGTTTCATATACTTCTTGAGGTGTGATTGCCATGGCGTATATTTCCCTCCCTAATATAAGCGTACTGTGTTTAAGTCGTACTATGTTTGTGTCTTACTATAACTCATGCGCGCTCGTTTGTGCACGGTGCCCGTATGTTACGTGCGATTAGATAAGTCCTAGTTGCTTGCATGCAAAATAAATGCCATCATCATCAATATCACGCGTGATGAATTCGCTTTTATCTTTAATGCTATCTTGGGCATTCCCCATAGCCACGCTATGAGCGCATACGTCAAAAATACCCATGTCATTGCCTCCGTCACCAAAGCAGATAACTTGATCGGCACTCAAATTAAAATGCTCAAGCATAATGCGTGCGCCTTTGGATTTTCCGCCTTCGCAAGGCATAACGTCGATAAATTTATCATCCCAACGCGCATATTTTAAGTCGTGCGTTTTGTCAAACATAAGATGCTCTTCGCCTGGGTAAAGATAGGCATTCAGCTGAAAGACATCGTGTGTAAGTGCGCGTGAAATATCGCGAACTTCGTAATGCTGATTGACAAACTGCTCCACATCTATAACGCGCTGACTGCGGTCGCTTACGTAATAGCAATCAAGTTCTTGAAATTGGCAAGAATATAAACCCTGTTTAACTTGAGCAACAACAATCTCTATATCGTGCTTGCTAATAGGGCATGAATATAAAACCTTGTCTTGTGCGATGCAATATTGTCCGTTAATGGTAATAGCAGCCTCAAACGGGGTGGTGTCTATAATATCAAGCATGTACGTTGGTCTACCCGTTGCCAAAATCGGCATAATGCCGCGTCGTTTAAGTTCTTTAACAGCATGAATTGCAGAAGCAGGCTCGCTATTGGTTACGTGACTTAACAGTGTTCCGTCTACATCAAAAAAAGCAGCTTTAATACCCGAAAGTTTTTTCCAAGTTCCCACAGATTCTCCTTTATCGTAGGTTACCTACGATGTACTTCTACGTCGTGCTTTTTATAGTTTTATAAGCTCGCGTATAGTGTGTAATAGATTGACATGTACTTTTAATCATACAGAACATCTGTGACGTGTGGTAGATATGCACATATCGTCAGAGTTTGTACATAAGAATGATGTTTGCAATTTTCGGTGGCCGGCACAATTGTGACCATCTTGAATATGGTCACTTTGAATGTGACCGTTTTGAATATGATGACCCTGAATATGGTTACTCTGTAAATTTTTCGCGTTCGGTTCGCTCGACTGAGCAAATTATAAGCACTGAACAGCGGCTTCCATATAAGCCCTTTTTGTCAATACCTAAAATAAAGAAAAATTCACAAGATATTGGGGAAATTCGCTTGCATTAACACTACAGGTTGTGGCAAGATAGAACACGCACACAAAGTATCTCTTATGAGACTGTGCAAAATTTGATGTACATAAACTTTTATTTTTTTTGCGTTGAGGAGCAACCATGAAGATTATTAAGCGCAATGGTTCTGAAGTGGAGTTTAACCTTCACAAAATCATAAACGCTATTTCTGCAGCCAATAAAGAAGTCACCGAAGACGAGCGTCTAACCGAGCGCGAGATCACCTTTGCTTCTCTTAACGTAGAAGATCTGTGTAAAAATGCTGGTCATACGGTTACGGTTGAAGAAATCCAGGATATGGTTGAAGACCAAATTATGGCGCTTAACCATTTTAGTGTTGCACGTAAATACATCATTTATCGTTATGTACAAGCGCAGAAGCGCCACCGCAACACAACAGATGACACCATCTTGTCACTTATTGAATCAAACAACGAAGAAGTTAAGCAAGAAAACTCCAACAAGAATCCTTCCGTTGTTTCGGTTCAGCGCGATTATATGGCAGGAGAAGTTTCAAAAGACCTGGCAATGCGTGAGCTGTTGCCGCAAGATGTTGTTCAAGCGCATAAAGATGGACTCATTCATTTTCATGATGCTGATTATTATGCCCAGCACATGCATAACTGTGATCTGGTTAATCTCGATGACATGCTGCAAAACGGTACAGTTATTTCGGGAACTATGATCGAAAAACCACATAGCTTTTCTACTGCCTGCAACATTGCAACGCAGATCATAGCTCAAGTTGCATCGTCACAATATGGCGGTCAGTCTATTTCCCTTGCTCATTTAGCACCTTTTATTGAGGTATCTCGTAAAAAAATACGTGGTCAGGTTTTAGCCGAGCTTGAGCTTATTGGAGCTCAACCCAATGAAGATAAAGTTAACGATTTGGTTGAAAAGCGCCTGCGTGAAGAGGTTTCGCGTGGTGTGCAAACTATTCAGTATCAAGTTGTTACGCTTATGACCACCAATGGTCAAGCGCCCTTTATTACCGTATTTATGTATCTTAACGAGGCGCGCAACGAGCAAGAAAAGAAAGATCTGGCGCTGTGTATTGAAGAAATGCTCAAGCAACGTTATCAAGGTGTAAAGAACGAGGCAGGCGTATGGATTACTCCTGCATTCCCTAAGCTGATTTATGTGCTTGAAGACGACAACATTCATGAAGATGATCCATATTTCTATCTTACAAAATTAGCTGCAAAGTGCTCTGCACGTCGTTTGGTTCCCGATTACATTTCCGAGAAAAAGATGCGCGAGTATAAGCTCTCTACAGGTGAAAAAGTAGGACATGGAGATGTGTTTACCTGCATGGGATGCCGCTCATTTTTAACGCCCGATCGTTCCAAAGGTGGATACAACAACATTGCCAATGCTCAAAACTATGTTGAGGGTAAGCCAAAGTATTATGGCCGCTTTAATCAAGGAGTTGTAACCATCAACCTTCCTGACGTTGCGCTTTCTTCGGGTGGCAATATGGATAAGTTCTGGAAGATATTTGATGAGCGTTTGGAGCTTTGCCATCGTGCGCTTCGTTGCCGTCACGATCGCCTCTGTGGAACGCTTTCGGATGCAGCGCCTATTTTGTGGCAATATGGAGCGCTTGCTCGTCTTAAAAAGGGCGAAGTTATAGATAAGCTGCTCTACGATGGATATTCTACTATTTCGCTGGGATATGCTGGTTTGTATGAGTGCGTTAAATATATGACCGGGCATAGTCACACCGATAAAGAGGCAACTCCATTTGCACTTGCGGTTATGCAGCGCATGGATGATAAGTGCGACGAATGGAAACAAGCAGAAAATATCGACTACTCGCTGTATGGCACGCCACTTGAGTCCACTACATACAAGTTTGCAAAAGCACTTCAGAAGCGATTTGGTATTATTAAGGGCATTACCGATCATGGATATGTTACTAATTCGTACCATGTGAACGTTCGTGAGAAAATTGATGCGTTTACTAAGCTTAAATTTGAAAGCGAATTTCAACGTTTGTCACCAGGAGGAGCAATCTCTTATGTTGAGGTTCCTAACTTGCAAGACAATTTGGAAGCTGTTATTCGCGTAATCCAGTATATTTACGAAAATATTATGTATGCCGAACTTAATACCAAAAGCGACTATTGCCAAAATTGTGGTTACGATGGGGAAATCCAAATCAAAGAAGATGACGGAAAACTCATTTGGGAATGTCCCAACTGCAAGAATAGGGATCAGACTAAAATGAATGTTGCGCGTCGTACCTGTGGATATATTGGAACGCAGTTCTGGAATCAAGGTCGTACCCAAGAGATAAAAGATCGCGTGTTACACTTATAAACACAAGATGTATCCCTCCTAAGACGCATGAGTGTTGTTGGGAGGGATATTTATATATGTTGGAGTGGGGAGGGGTAGACACCCTTCACGCTTTGTCTTAAAGCGTTTTGTCAGTTGAACGTGTCTTTGGGTAGGGTGTAAACCTTGCCTTTGAGCGAAGAACATGCTTTGTTATTGCGCTGGTGTGCTCCGTGCTTTGATTTTGCATGCGGACATGTAATCGTGAGATGTAAACGATGCTTTCTACAAGATGTAGGTATGTAGTGAACAGGAACGAATGTGAATTACGCCACCATTAAATATTGTGATGTTGCCAATGGTACTGGCGTAAGAACCGTTTTGTTTGTTTCTGGTTGCCGTCTGCATTGCCCATTTTGTTTTAATGAGGCAGCGTGGAATTTTCATGCGGGAACTCCATTTACCAAAGACGTTGAAGATACTATTATCGAAAGCTTAAAGCCGGTGTACATAGACGGTTTATCGGTTTTGGGGGGAGAACCCACCGAGCCCGAGAATCAAGAGGGTTTGGTAGACTTCATGGAGCGCGTTCGCAATCTGTTTCCTAAAAAAAGTATATGGATGTATACCGGTCACACCTGGGATCAGCTTATGCCTGGAGGTTGCCAATATACGCCTTTTACCATGAGAATCCTTAAAACGCTTGATGTTTTAGTTGACGGCCCTTTTATTCAAGCACAAAAAGATATAACGTTGAGATTTAGAGGTTCAGCAAATCAACGTTTAATAGATGTACCTCAATCTTTAGCGCAAAATCGCGTTATTTTGTGGCACGATGATCCGCTTTTTGATTCGCACACGTGGGATTAGCGTGTGTATTGTGACGGCGCACTGTAACATTGCGCTGTAATATCGTGCTGTGACGACGTGTTGTTCCGCCGTATTGTGACATTTTAGATGAAACGCACGAATAACACGCATGAAATAAAACGTATAAAATAACACGCAAAAAATAACGAACACGAAATACCACATCCGCTCACTCAAAAAATAAAACCTACCTAAGCACGTGTGATTTGGCTGAGGTAGGTTTTTAAAACTCGTTTATTGTATTGAGTTTAACTATATAAGTTTATATGCGTTTATGCGTCGATGAGCTTGACCACCTTATCAAACACAACATCGGATGTGTCAACGCTTTCTTGCGAGCCAAACACGCATACATTCATGTTTTGGGCATCGTCTACCCATTTTGTTGCAAGGTCGTGTATGTCTTTGCTTGTGCAGGTGAGCTGACTCGCGCGAATCATTTCTTGCCAGTTTTGTGGTTTATGACTTAAAATTTCAGAATCTTGGCGGCGTGCTTGAGCGTAGGGTTTAATCGGCGCGTCAAGTGACGCCGTGCACGAAACAATATAGCCTTCAAGCTCACTTTGTGTTGGATTCCATGCGCGCAACCATTCAAAGCTTTTAGCATAGGTTGTAAGTGTTGTGTCAATAGAGGGGTCGCGATATGACCAAAATCGGCTATACCCATAAGCTGTGCGCGTAAATCCGCATCCATATGCTCCGCTTAACACGCGAACATTATTCCATAGGTAGTCAAGCGACAAAACGCGCGCGCTTATAAGTGAAGCGCCAATTGTTTGTGCGTCAAAATGAACGTCTGCGCAATCGGCACCCACAAAATTGACGTGTGAAGGTATAATAAACGCTTCGTTTTGTGGATGAAGTGCAGGTATGCTCAATACATTTTTAGAGCTGTGCTCCTCGCGTGCATTTTGCGAGCCCTCGCCTACAAATTGCATACGATGGCTTATAAAACGCTGATAGTCGTCTTTTGATCCGGTAAAGCTTACTTGTACATTGTTTGCGGTAAAAAGCGTTTGCGCAAGTTGTGACAACTTTTTTGCTACGCTTTGTTTTGATGATTCCCAGTTGTCCAAAAGCTCTTTTAAGAACATGTAATGAGAAACGCCTTCAATTTGATCTACTAACGCTGCACTTGGAATGCGTTTTGACGCAAGCCTTTCGGATACACATGCGTGACCGGAAGAAATAAAGCCCTGCTCCATGCTTATTTTGCGTTGAGTGAGCAAAGACTTAATCTTATCAAGTTCACTAAATTGTGTGTTCGTCCAAATATCGCTTGGCAACTCAATGAGGTGGTTGATATTCTCACTCAGTGCGCTTGCATGCACAACAAAGTAAGGATAAACCTTTGAGAGATCATTAAAATTATGATATATACTACAAAACGCTGAACATTCGCCCAGCTCACGCTCGCAAGCAACGTCAAGTTCATCGGCACTGTACGTTGAAGTTGAAAGCTTACCAAGAACTTCTTGCAAAATGCCTACATAACACATATCGCGGTATTCAATACAGCTGAGGTCAAAATAAGCATACAGATATGCAATTTGATGAGTAGCAATATCGTGATATAGATACGAGATATTGTGGTGTTGCTCAAGCTGAACAGGTGTTTCTTTGGGCGCCGCGTCAATATCGCTTACGTGGAGTTGCGGAAGCGTTGCCAGCGCATCGGGGGAATCTGGGGTTTCCTGCAGACGTTTAAGCTCCTGCGTATGAGCAATCAGCTGTTTAATTTCTTCATCAGAGCTTGCATCTTTGAGTTTTTGTAATTTCTGTTCTTCAGTAGTATCCGTATCTGCTACTGCAATGAGCTCAACTTCGGCATTATGCGTACTTTTGCATATAATGCTTTCCAGTAGCTTTTCAAAGTAGCCGTTTTCAAGCCCCGCCTTCATCTCGTCAATGCCCTGTTGATAGCGCAAATAATCAAGTGCTGCTGCGTCGTTATACAACCAGCCGTTAAGAGCTTGAATTGAAATAGCAACGCCGTCGCTATAGTTATCCCAGTCGCCTTCACGTAGGATAAACTCGGTTTGCGAAAGTGCTGCCTGAATACGATCTTTATCAAGTCCTGTTTGTGCATATTGAGCGCACTTTGTTTCGATAAGCTCGCGAAACTTATGCGCACTTTGAGGACGCGCTCCTTTGAGCTGGAAAATGAGTTGTGGCTGCAAGCACCCGTCTACTACGGCACAACTTACGTCGCTGCCTAATCCTGCATCCAAAACTGCCTTTTTCAAAGGGCTTTCGTTGGTTGAACAAAGTACATCGCTTATGATTGACGCCGCCAGAACGCGGTTTCTGTCTTGATATGTGCCAATCACATAACCAAGATTGATAACCGCATTGTCAGGCGTTGTTTTCATAGTAAATTGCGTGAGTTCGGGCGTGACGCTCTTTTGAAGTTCAAGTTTGTTAGGAGCTTGTTGCGTGCGCTCGTCTGCGTGCATAAAATGTTCGTTGATTTTATTAAGCATGGCATCTATGGATAAGTTGCCATACAAAATGGTATAGCTATTATCAAGTTTGTAATGGCGCGCGTGTGCGTCTAAAAATGCCTCATAGCTTAAATCGGGGATATGGTTAATATCGCCCCCCGACACATATTTATAGCAGGTATCGGGGAATAAAGCCTCGTTGAGTTTGTGATAAGCCATGGTATCGGGGTTTGATAGGCTTCCTCGCATTTCGTTAAGAACAACTCCGTTATACGAAAATGGACTTTGTGGATCTTGCGCCTCAAGATGCCAGCCTTCTTGTTCAAAAATATGAGGCTCATGGTAAATATTGGGGTGCAAAACCGCATCTAAATAAATATCGGTGAGGTTCATGAGGTCTTTTTGGTTGGTACTTGATACTGGATAGATGGTTTTGTCGGGGAACGTCATTGCATTTAAAAACGTTTGCATGCTAGTTTTAAGCAGGTGAACAAAGGGCTCCTTAACACGATATTTTTGTGAGCCGCAAAGTACCGAGTGCTCAAGTATGTGAAATACCCCCGTTGAGTTGGTAGGGGGTGTTTTAAAACCAATGGTAAACGACTTATTATTATCGGCGCATGCAATCCAAAGCGCACGAGCTTTGGAAGGCTTGTGGGTAAATATATATGCGTATCCGTTTAATTCGGAAAGTTCTTGTACGTCTATAACCTCAAAATTATGATGGACTGTTCCAATGGCAAGTGCAGCTATTGGCTGCGTAAAATCTTGTACAGACTGGTGTGTGTCCAAATGGGCATCTAATTTATTTTGATGGTTAGCAGCGTGGTTGTGTGCATGAACGGTATGCATGTGCACTCCTTATCGAATGTATGTTTTGAAGTTATTGTACAGGATTGCCAAGCATACCGCCGATTATTCGTGAACCTCACATATGAATGTTGTGAAGGTCGTTAAAAGTTTGAGTAAGCGGGCAAACACTACGATATGTTTATAAACGTATTTATATAAAAAATCTTGTATAAAATATGCGCTTAGTGATTGATGGCGGCGCGCACATAAGAGGAGGAAGTGTTGAATCGTCAACATGTGGATGCTTTATCAGAACATGTAGAAGAATATCGGTCACATGGTTGGCGTCTCTTGCGTGCGTCTTATTATAAAGATACGTTGCAACCCGCGTTTATGCGTTTTAAAGCACAACATCGACTGGCGTATGGTATTGTGCTTACGCTTTTAGGCGGAAGTCTTTGGGGCATGAATGCAACACTTTCTAAAGTTATTATGGATACCTATGCGGTAACTCCGATGTGGCTGGCATGCGTGCGCGAAATTTTTACCGCAATATTGTTTTTAGGCCTTGCCAATAGGCAAACGCCGCGCCAACTGCGCGCCGCGCTTCACTCAAAACATGCGCTCATCATGATGGTTGTGATGGCGTTTGATGTGATTTTGCTTTCTCAAGTGTCGTATCTTGAGGCAATTTTTTGGACCAATTCGGCAACTGCTACTATTTTGCAAAATCTAGGCGTGGTTTTAGTTATGCTCTATGTGTGCATTACCAATAAGCGCATGCCACGCTGCCGTGAAGCGTGGGGGTTGTGTTTAGCTGTTGTTGGCACGTATTTTATCTCAACAGGTGGTGACCCAACACAGCTTAAGCTGCCACTTGAAGGTCTTGCATGGGGTATGGTGTGTGCAACTGCTGCTGCGATTTTGGCAATTCAACCAATTAAGCTTATGAACCGTTACGGAAATTTTGTAGTAAATGGCCTTGCATTTTTATGTGCAGGTCTTATGCTTGCGTGTTATGTGCAACCGTGGAATTCTATTCCTCATTTTGGGGTAACAGGAACGCTCTATCTTGTTTTTACGGTTGTTTTAGGAACGTTTGGAGCGTATGCGCTCTTTCTTGAAGGCGTTAAAGAAGTTGGCTCGGTTAAAGGCGTTATGTTAGGAACAAGCGAGCCGCTGGCTGCAACAATCTCAACTGCGCTGGTAATGGGTACGATGTTTTCTCCTGGTGAACGATTTGGCTTTGCACTTATCATTATTATGGTGTTCTTAACTGCATAAGCTTTGTGGATCTGCTTGTAAAACATAAACACATGCAAAAACAAAAACGCCAAAGAGAAGCCGTATAAAACAGCACGCTTCAAGATTAAGCTGATCAAAGCACTGTTCATAGCTGTCCAAAACAGAAATCCTGAGTTCAAAAACACCCCTTTAATTTGAGCGTAAGCATACAAATTAAAGGGGTGTAGTATTGCTATCGGATGTTATTAACCGCTATATACGGCTCATTTCTTCGCTGCAACGGCTGTACCAAAAATCAGCATTAGGCGGACAGTATTTACGTGCTGCAGAGGGAGTAAGTCCTCCGCCATATCCTCGTGCGAGGCCCGAAACATGCGCTCTAATAGCGGTGTCCCAGTCGCCCCAGCTTGCATTGCCCCAGCCCCAAGCGTTATGCGGTCTAAAGCAATACGCACCTTTGGAGCTTTCGACCATAGAAATTGCTGGCGACCATCGAGGGTCAACGCCGCTATCCCATGCTGCTTCGGCAAAGGTTTTGCCATGTCCTGCAAGAGGAGAGCCGCTTAAATATGAATTGATACGACCCGACCATTTAGCAACAAATGAATCACGGTCACTACTCATATTTACCTGCGATAACGGTGAAGTTGGCGCATCTACCGTAACGGTATTGCCCGATGCTGTGGTAAACGTTGCGCCTTCGGCTTGGCGAGCCTTTTCTTCGGCTTCTTTTGCAGCGGCCGCTTCGGCTTCTGCACGTGCAGCAGCTGCTTGTTGAGCGCGCGTACGTGCCTCTATTGCCTTATTCATAGTTGCAGAAGCATTTTCAACTGCCTCGTCTTTTGCTTTTTTATCTTGCTCAAGCTCTTTTTGCGTGTTTTTAACATCGTTAACAGTTTCAAGTAATTTGCTGACTGCATCATTATTTTTTGTTTGAATAATATTTAGGTACTGCATGAGCGATATGAAGCTGTTAAAATCAGGCGCCGATAAAAGCATTTCAACCAAAGACGAACCCGATCTACTCATTCGATACATGGTACGAATAGAAAGCGCCGCTTGAGCTTTAAGCTCGGGTAATTGCTGCTGCAGCTCTTGCAACTTTGCATTATTTTCCTGAACGTGCTGCTCTGCTTCGGTTGCTTGTTCTTGTGCTTGTCGTAAGGCGTCTGCCGATTGTTCCACCTCTTGTTGTAGCTGCTCAATTGTGCCGTCATCAGTTTGATCTGCAAATACCATACATGTAGATGAACAAATGACACAAACAGACAACAATACAGAGACAAAACCATGCCATGCTTTATGCATTGTGATGATCTCCTGTAACTCCGGCATATGGATTGACGCCGGTTCGCTCTAGTTCACTATATCTGTTGCAGTTTTGCGAATTTATATTCTACCTTAAATATGTCACTCTCATCTACTTTCCATGTGAGCATGGACATTATATGGAAGTTTATATATGAATATCTACTTAATAACAAGCGTATCGCATTTGGGATATCTGACTAAAAACGTAGAAATTGAGCCCAAAAGTGCATATTTAATCGAAGAAAGTCCGCGCGCACCGCAGATAATCAAATCGGGGTTAACTATATCGAGCATGTCTTCTTTAAGTGTTTCACGAATACGACCTGCGCGAATGATTACACGTACACCTTGTATGCCTTTATCTGCTTTGAGATCTTCTACCTGCTTGGCTATTGAAGACTTAAAGCCTTCTTCTAGGCCCTGCAAAATATCAGCAGGATATGTGCTTGCAGTTTCGAGTGCAGACGCGTCTATAACATGACCGATAACCAATTCAGCATGGTAGTTACGTGCAAATTCAGCAGCTTTTTGGAGTACGTAATCTTGATGCTCACATCCATCAAGCGCCACAAAGATGGTTGAGTAGCCAAGTTTTTCTTGAGCGGTTTCTTGGATAGACATATATCCTCCTTAACTGTGCAACTAACCATGTACGGATATACTGGTCATGAGATGCTATTCTTGTGGGCAAGTTTATATGATTCTAAGCGTTTTTTGTGTCACATTTTTGTTAACGGTAAAAATCGTTCTGTAAAAGTTATGCTAAAGCAAGCAAATTAGCACTATAAGGCACTACAAATATATAAGGAGTATCATGTCCGCCATTATTGAACTTTTAAAAGCACTGTTATTTGGAATTGTAGAAGGCATTACCGAGTGGCTTCCTATCTCCTCAACAGGTCATATGCTTTTACTCGAAAAATTTGTAGTTCTTGATGTATCGCCAGCGTTTTGGCATATGTTTTTGGTAGTTATACAGCTTGGTGCAATTTTGGCGGTATGCGTGTCCTTTTTTAAAGAGCTTAACCCGTTTGCTTTTGCGCTCACCAAAGCGCAGCGAAATTCCATTTGGGCTATGTGGGCAAAAATTATAGTTGCCTGTATACCTGCAGCGGTTATAGGTATTCCTTTGGACGATTGGATGGACGAGCATCTTGGGAGTCCGTTTGTGATTGCCGCTGCACTTGTTGTATACGGTGTTGTGTTTTTGTGCCTCAAAGATTCGCAGGGAGATCTTTCTGTGCGCGCTGCTAAACATGCAAAAGTTGAGTCGTCCGCGTTACAAAAGCGTACGTTTTTAGACAAACGTGTTACAACGCAGACTATGGATAAGTTGAGTTGGAAACAAACTATTGGAATTGGATGTTTTCAGGTGCTTTCTATTATTCCAGGTACTTCACGGTCTGGTTCCACAATTATTGGCGCACTGCTTATGGGCTGTTCGCGGAGCGTTGCCGCGCAATTTACGTTTTATTTAGCGGTTCCTGTTATGGTGGGGGCGTCGGGATTGCGCCTGGTAAAGTTTTTCATAAAGGGAAATACGTTTTCGGCTATGGAAGCATCTACGTTGGTAGTAGGCTGTTTAGTAGCGTTTTTAGTGTCTATGGCTGTTGTTAAGTTTCTTATGGGCTATATTAAACGCCATGATTTTTCGCTTTTTGGTTGGTATCGAATTATGCTAGGTATTTGTGTTGCTGTGTATTTCTGGCTTATGTAATTAAGCTGATTATATACAAAGTATGCATAATTATGCCATAAAATATCTTAAATTTCGTATCTAAATCCATAATTATTACGTGTTCATGTAGGTCGTGTGAGTTTAACGTTTCAGGTTAGAAAAATTATAGGTCTGAGCGCACGGATACAATATTTGTCAGGTACTATAGATAACCACATACGCCGTAATCGTTGTGTGCCTGCATATTTTCGCACATAACGGTCGTATATAAGTATTCGTAACGCTTTGTTGTAGGCTTGGGATACAAGCCTATAGATGTAAGCAAAAGGAGGTAGCAATATGGCGTTTTCGTTATTCAACACTTCGGTCACAAGACGACAAGCTCTTCGCTTAGGTTTGGGCGGAGCATGTTGTTTGGTTGGATTATCTCAAGCAGCCTGTACACCACAAGATGTTGCTCCCTCACAAGAACAGCCAACAGTTAAAGGTATCGATAAAGAAGCATTTGACGCGCTTATTGCGCAAGGTCCTGTGGCTTCGCAAGCCGATATTGACAAAAGCACATGGGCAAGCCAGGTGGCAAAAGCACAAAAGCTTCGTGTTGGTGGTGTAAAAACTTCTATTCTATTTGCATCTCTTGACGAAGCCGATGGGAAAATTCGTGGTTTTGATGCAGGTTTGGTTTCATTGCTTACGCGCTATGTCTTAGGTGATGAGTCAAAGAGCGATCTTACCTTGGTTACGTCTAATACGCGTGAGTCGGTTCTTCAAAACGAGCAGGTTGATGTTGTATTTGCAACGTATTCCATAACGGATGCTCGCAAAAAAGCTGTGTCATTTGCAGGCCCTTATTATTCTACACAACAAGGGATTATGGTTGCTCAGTCCAACACTACTATTAATGGGTTGTCCGATCTTGCTCAGAAAAACGTTGCCGCGCAGTCGGGTTCTACAGGCCCTACGATTTTAGAGCAGCTTGCGCCCGAGGCAAAAGTTCAAGAGTTTACTACCGACGAAGAGGCTCGAAATGCACTTTCGCAAGGTAGAGTAGACGCCTATGTTATTGATGAAACTATGCAACGCGGTTCAATTGTTAGAAATCCAGGCAAATACAAGCTGGTAGGAGAGTCTTTTGGCCCGGTTGATTATTACGGCATTGGACTTCCTCTTAACAGCGATGGTGTTGATTTTGTTAACACGTTCCTTAAAAAGGTTGAAGATGCTGGTTTATGGGCAGAACTATGGAAAGTTGCAATTGGCAACCGCACCGAGGCTACCAAAGTGCCTACTCCACCTTCAATAGGAGTATAGGCTCGTAAAGATACGCCTTGTTAAGTTATAGCATCGTACAGTTGTTCATAAGCGAGGAATAATGGGATTTCAAGAATTATGGGCTGCGTATGGTTCGATGTATCTAATGGCGTGGACAGTTACTATGAAGATGGCACTTATTTCGTATGTAAGTGCCACTCTTCTTGGATGCATTGTTTCGATTATGCGTATAAGCCCTATTTATCCACTGCGTTTAACAGGGGATGCGTACATACATATATTTCGTAATATACCTGCAATTTCTTTACTTGTCATTGTGGTTTATGCTCTTCCAAATTTAAAGATTATTTTGCCGTATGACGCTTGTGTTATGGTAACGGCAGCACTCATTGGTGCAGCATTTGCTTCGGAAAATATTATGACAGGCATCAATACCATTGCATTAGGCCAAATTGAGGCAGCTCGATCACTTGGCTTTACGTTTATGCAGAGTTTAAAGGCTGTTATTTTGCCCCAAGCGTTGCGTTCGTGCGTGCTTCCTATGACTAATCTTTTGATTGCGCTGATATTAACTACGGCAATTGCTTCTCAGGTGCCGCTAGTTCCGCAGGAGCTTACCGGACTGGTTTCCTACATTAACACGCGCGCCGTAGGTGGAGTTGCTGCATTTGCCATATCCGCCTTTGGCTACGTCTCTGCTTCAATTGTGGTTGCATATGCAGGAAACAAACTGGACAGGATGGTGAGAATTAAGCGATGAATACTAATTCTTACACATCGGTTCGTGACGCGCTCTTTGAGCAGCCTGGCCCTAAAACCAAACGGTTGGTTTCAATTATCACCTTTGTGTCTTTAATTGTGCTTGCGGCATTTGTGGCAAGTATTGTGTATCGTTTTTACATAACCGGTCAATTGGCACCTCGATTTTGGAATTTCTTTTTGTTACCCACAACGTGGATCTTTTTATTACAAGGTCTTGTTGGTACGCTTTCGATTGCTCTCGTAGCAGGAGTTCTTTCTTTATTGCTTGGTCTTGTGCTTATGCTTTGCCGTATAAGTCATAACCGTTTTCTTAAGATTCCAGCACGTATATGTATCGATTTCTTCCGTGGAGTGCCAAGTCTTTTACTTATTTACTTTTGTTTCTTGGTAATTCCGCAATACGGTATTAAAATGCCTTCGTTTTGGATGATTGCGCTACCTGTGGCGTGTGCCGCGGCAGCTGTTTTGGCGGAGGTCTTTCGCTCGGGCGTACATGCTGTTGCAAAAGGTCAAAAGGAAGCAGCGTATGCGCTTGGCTTTACTCGTGCCCAAGTGTTACAAAAGGTTGTTTTGCCGCAGGCAATTCGCTACGTTATTCCAGCGCTTATAGCGCAGCTCGTTGTTGTTGTGAAAGACACTACGGTTGCCTATGTTGTAAGTTATCCCGATTTGTTGCAAAACGCACGGGTTCTTATCACCAATTACGATGCACTTGTTTCGGTGTATTTGATCGTTGCGCTTATCTATATTGCAATTAACTGGTCGCTTAACAACATTTCTAAGTGGTATACCAAAAAGACAAGCGTGCCGGTGTCAAGCTCAAAAGTTGATTTGTCGGTTGAAATGAGCGAAATTTAGGGAGTCGGTATGGAAGATATAAAACAAGCCGAAGGAACGCCAAAATCCTCTCAGGATATTCCTGTTGTTGAGTTTAAATCGGTGAATAAGTATTTTGGTAAATTACATGTATTAAAAGACATAAACCTCTCTATTAAAGCAGGTGAAGTGGTTGTAATTATTGGCCCTTCTGGTTCGGGAAAGTCTACCTTATGTAGAACAATTAATCGCCTTGAAACCATTGATTCGGGCTCGATACTGCTTGATGGCGAGCCTTTGCCTCAAGAGGGAAAAGAACTTGCAGCAATGAGAAGTCGTATTGGCATGGTTTTTCAGTCGTTTAACTTGTTTGCACATAAAAGCATCCTCGATAACGTGTGCATGGCGCCAATTGCCGTTCTTAAACGACCAAAAGACGAGGTACAAGCTGAAGCTTTAAAGCTTTTAAAGCGCGTAGGTGTAGAAGCACAAGCACACAAAGTTCCTGCCCAGCTTTCTGGTGGTCAGCAGCAACGTGTGGCAATTGCTCGCTCGCTTGCAATGCACCCCGAAGTTATGCTGTTTGATGAGCCTACCAGTGCACTTGACCCTGAGATGATTAACGAAGTACTGGATGTTATGGTTTCGTTGGCAAAAGAGGGCATGACCATGGTTGTTGTAACCCATGAGATGAATTTTGCTGCCCGTGTTGCCGATCGAATTGTGTTTATGGCTGATGGACAAATTTTGGAGGAAGCTTCTCCACAAGAATTCTTTGCCCAGCCAAAAACCCAGCGTGCGCAGGACTTTTTGGACTCTATTACCAATCACTAAGCATACAATTCCAATTAATGTCGCGCCATGCGTGTAAACTAAAAAAGAAATAGTAGTGTAGTGGCTGCATATTTTATGTAGCCACCATTTGATTTTGGAGATGTGCATGGCGTTAGTTGCTCAAGATACATTGTTTTCCCCACAGGATTTTAATGCTGATATGTCCCATAGTCATCAAAGTGATAAACGTGACGCTTTGCCGCGCACGCGACAAAGTAGGGTAGATATAGATTCTCTTAATCCGCAACAAAAACAGGCCGTGTTGTGCACCCAGGGCCCTCTTTTGGTGCTTGCAGGAGCAGGTTCGGGCAAAACGCGTGTTTTAACGTATCGTATTGCATATCTTATTGAGGAACAAGGGGTAAGTCCTTGGTCTATTCTTGCAATTACCTTTACCAATAAAGCTGCAAAAGAAATGCGCGAGCGTATAGAAGCGCTGCTTCCTGGCAGAACGCAAGGCATGTGGGTGAGCACCTTTCATGCCATGTGCGTAAGAATTTTGCGCACGCACGCTGAGCGCTTGGGATATTCAAAAAATTTCACTATTTATGATACCGATGATACCAAACGCCTCATTAAGCATATTATGGGTGATTTAAATCTTGACCCCAAAAAATATGCGCCCAATGCCATTCGCGAACGTATTTCTCAGGCAAAAAACGCTGCTCAGACGCCTCAAGATATGGAGGAGACTGCTGGCGGATCTGCGCTGCTTGAAACCGCTGCAGAGGTTTATCGTATATTTGAGCAACGTCTGCGCACGGCAAATGCAATGGATTTTGACGATTTATTGGTCAAAACATATGAGCTGTTTTCTAAAAACCCCGATGTTTTGGAATACTATCAAAATATTTTTAAATATATCAGTGTTGATGAGTACCAAGACACCAACGCTGTTCAATATGCACTTACCAATTTGTTGGCACGCAAATATCAAAATTTAATGGTTGTAGGTGATGACGACCAATCCATTTATTCTTGGCGTGGAGCCGATATTACTAATATCTTGTCGTTTAGAAAAGACTATCCGCAGGCTCATGTGGTAAAGCTCGAACAAAACTATCGATCAACAGGCCATATCTTGCATGCTGCTAATGCGGTGGTCAAGCATAATTCAAGGCGCGAAGCAAAAGAACTGTTTACCAAAGCAGGCGATGGTCAAAAGGTTGAGGTGTTTCAGGCTTCTGATGAGCGCGATGAAGGTCGTTGGATTGGTGCCGAAATTGAGAAGCTCCATGACAGTGGGTGCGCGTATAGCGATATAGCAGTGTTTTATCGTATGAACGCGCAATCTCGTATTTTAGAAGATATGTTTTTACGTGCAGGCGTGCCATATAAAATTGTGGGTGGTACGCGATTCTTTGACCGCGCAGAAATCAGGGATGTGCTTGCATATCTTAAAGTTGTGGTTAATCCCTTTGATGATGTGAGCGTTTTGCGTATTATCAATACACCGCGCAGGGGTATTGGTACAACATCTATTGATAAAATACAGACGTATGCCAATGATCGAAACATCTCGTTTTTTGAGGCAGTATGTGCTTGTTGCGATGAAAAAGATCTTCTGAATGCACGTTTGCGCACCAAACTTTCTGAGTTTGTAGCGTGTATTCAAAAAGCTCAAACTATGCACGGCGATTTGTCGAAAGTTGTTTCGGCAATTTTGGACGAAACACATCTTGTTGAGGCACTTAAAAGCGAGGGCAGTGTTGAGGCCGAATCTCGAATCGAAAACATTCAAGAGTTTTTAAGCGTTGCTGCAGAATTTGAAGCATCGCACGACAATATGGAAGAAACTCTGATGAGTTTGCAAGACCTCGCCGAAGCAGGTTTAATTGATAGTCAACAGTTAGACGAGTTGGGTGTGTCCGCCTTGGATTCTCAAGCGGCGCCTGCTGTAAATTCTCGTCCATCTGCGCAGGTAAAAGACATTATAGCCGCTCATCAACAAGGCAACTCACAAACACTTGACACGGTTCAAGCGGCTGCTGTTGAACATACAGCCGATCAGGGTGCAGTTGATGCCAATTTAGCTGCATTTATCGAATGGCTTGCGCTGCGTTCAGATCTTGATACACTTTCTGGCCAAACAAGTGCTATTACTATGATGACGGTACACGCCGCTAAAGGTTTGGAATTTCCTGTGGTATTTGTTGCAGGTATGGAAGACGGCATTTTTCCTCACGTAGCCTTTGATAGAAGCGAATCATTAATCGAAGAAGAGCGCCGCCTTGCTTATGTTGCCATCACGCGCGCTCGTAAACGCTTGTTCTTAAGCTATGCAAGCGTAAGACATATGTTTGGCAGTACGCAAACTAACCCCAGAAGTCGCTTCTTAAACGAGATCCCCGAAGAAGACATACATGCAACAGGCGTTGGTTCGTCGGGCTTCACAGGTGTTGGTTGGGAAAAGCGTGGAGATCGGCACGGAACGTTTGGATCGGGTAGAGGCCAAGATGTCTATGGCGGACACGTTTTTGGTTCGTATACACGCTCTACGGGAACAAGCACGCAATCTCAAGCTACTGGCATACAAAAAGATAGTACGCATGCGCTTACGTCCTTTAAGCGCGGCGACCGTGTTTCTCACAAAACGTTTGGCATAGGTGTTGTAAGAAACGAAACACGCGATACCGTAGAAGTGTTTTTTGAAAAGACGGGTAAAACCAAGAAGCTCATGAAAGGTTTTGCGCCTTTGGTTAAGCTCGATTAAACGCGTGTCGCCTTAAAACGGGCAGTGTAGCATTTCTGTAAATGTACTATTTTCTGTAAAGCAAACTTAAACACGTTCCACGTATTTTGCGAAAGAGGTTATATGATTCAGACGTATGGCATTATTGGTGCTATGAAAGTTGAAACCGAACTTCTGGTAGAACATATGCAGCAGACGCGCCACACACGTTTTGCGTCTATGGACTTTTTTGAAGGCGTGTTATGCGGCAAGCACGTTGTTGTGGTTCAAAGTGGCATCGGCAAAGTAAATGCAGGTATTTGTGCCCAGATCCTGTGTAATATCTATCATGTGGACGCAATCATCAACACCGGCATTGCTGGCGCTTTGGATTTGCGCTTAATGGTTGGTGACGTTGTGGTTTCAACGGAGGTAGTGCACCACGATTTTGATGTAAGCAACTTGTCGTACCCCCTAGGACAAATTCCTGGTATGGATACGCTTGCCTTTAAGGCGTCTTATGAGCTTATAGACGCTGCAGATAAAGCCATATGTTCTGCTCGTCCAGATATACATTCTTACATGGGACGTATTGCGTCAGGAGATCAGTTTGTGCATACGCGTGCCCGAAAAACCGAGATTGTGCAAGAGTTTGGCGCGCTTTGTTGCGAAATGGAAGGTGCCGCAATTGGGCAGGTTTGCCATCTGAATCATATTCCCTTTGTTGTTATGCGCACCATTTCTGATAATGCTGATGAAGAATCGGGAGTTGATTATCCTAAGTTTGAAAAACAAACAGCGCATGATAACGCACGGATTATCGAGCACATGCTTGTAACGCTGTAAGGTAGTACCGTCAGTTATACGAGTTATGCTATATACAGTTTATGCGTGGCTTATGTTTTACGTAATGCAAATGAGGCGAGTTTGATGGAAAAGATTGCAAGTTTTACCGTTAATCACGAGCTTTTAGAGCCTGGTGTGTATGTGTCACGACGCGATACATATCCAAACACTTCGTATGAGGTAACTACCTTTGATATTCGCATGTGCGCGCCAAATCGTGAGCCTGTTATTGATACGGCGGCTTTGCACGCGCTGGAACATATGGGGGCCACGTATCTGCGCAATAACAAAGCATGGGCGTCACGTGTTTTATATTTTGGTCCTATGGGCTGCAGAACAGGTTTTTACCTTTTATTGTTTGGCTCATATCAAACGCAAGATGTTATTGACCTGTTGTGCGAGTTGTTTTCAAGTATGGCTACACATGAGGGTACAGTTCCAGGGGCTTTACCCAAAGAATGTGGTAACTGGCATGATAGTGATTTGCCTATGGCAAAATGGTGGGCAAAGCGTTTTCTTGAGCAAACGTTGCTTCACATAGATAACGCGCACATGAATTATCCTGCGTAAGCATCTGAGAATCTACATCATTCATATAAGACGAAGCTTAATAAAAATACCCTCAAATGGATCATTTGAGGGTAAAATTTAATCTTTGCTGTATGAGCGGTATTAGAGGCAAAAATCAATTGTTTTATGCCACCGATTTACGCGCAGTCTTTTAGTTATCGAGCACTTTTTGAATGCCCAAGCCAATTAAATCGGGACCGGTATGAACAAGCAGCTCAGGGGTTATATCTGCATGTTCAATACCTGCTAAATCTTTAATATCGGCACGCAACCGCTTATTAAAGTGCTCAAAAAGTTCTCTGTTTTTCTCGGTTGTACAAATTGCTATACGAACCTTACCCCAGCGGTCTGCGTGATCTTCTACCAGCGCAGCAAGCGTATCGAGTGCTTTATCCCATCCGCGCGCCTTTTTCTTGATGGCATATGCGCCGCTCTCGTCGCAGGTAAGAATCGGCTTGATGTTTAATACCTTGCTGATGTTATAAATTGCAGCATTGATTCGTCCGCCTTTATAGACATAATCAAGTGTTTTGGCACAGAAAAATACACGTGAATGATCTATGTACGCTTCAATTTTTTCTTCAAGCGCTTCAAATGGTGTTCCTTGCTCGATGAGTTCTACTGCGCGCTCTACTACCATGCCCGATACCATACCTACGAGGCGAGTATCAATAACAAGCGTAGGAAAGTCGCTCATTTGATCGGCAACCATGCGCACAGTCTCATAGGTTGCAGAAAGTTTGCTTGCAATCGTAAAAATTACTGCTTTGGTATAGCCTGCCTCACGCGCGCTCACAAGAGCTCTGTGTATTCTATCGGGCGAAGGTAGAGATGTGGTAGGAATTTCTTTATCTAAGCGCGCAAGAATTTCTGATGAAGAAATATCCACGCAGCTCTCATAAGTTGAACCGTCTGAATAGGTAATGCGCTGTGGCACCACTATAATATCGTGTGCACGTACGAATGACTCGGCAACGTCAGAGCCAGAATCTACTATACATGCAATATGTTGATTATTCATGCATCCTCCAGTTGAGGCTAAATTATCTTTACGGGTATTTTCTCATGAATTTGATAGTTTTCTACCAAATTGCACGGTAATTCAATAACTATAAGTATACTATGTAAACAAAAAATAAACTCATCAAATAAATCCTATGTTTTAACCTTGGCATGTATCAATTTTAGAGCTGTAACGTCAACTGTTTGATAGTATATATGCATACATTGTCGGGTATTTATACGGTACCTCAATATAAAAGTTTAGGAGTAAGTGCACATTATGAAACAGCGTATATTCACCACTATTAAAGAGCCTTCGGTTATTGCACGCGTTATCAAGCGCACGCCGTTTGAGGCTCTCAGCTCAGACGGTACCCTTGCCGCGGCCGTTATGGTTGCAGCTGCTCTGTGTGCAGTTATTGTTGCCAATACCCCGTTATATGCCAGCGTTCATCATGCGTTTACTCAAAGCTTGGGAATTTGGATTGCCAATTTTTATGTGTCCATGACATTTGAAGCTTTCATTAACGACTTTTTAATGGCCATTTTCTTTTTACTTGTTGGTATAGAACTAAAATACGAAATGGTTGTAGGACAGCTTAGACGGCCTCGTCAGGCTCTTTTACCTATGCTTGCAGCGGTTGGGGGAGTGTGCGTCCCAGCGCTTATCTACACTGCGTTTAACTGGGGAAAAAGCGTCCACGGATGGGCAATTCCTATTGCTACCGATATTGCATTTGCCCTTGGTGTTATGTCGCTTTTGGGTAAGCGCGTGGCTCCTCAGACCAAAGTCTTTTTCCAAACACTTGCTATTGCCGATGACTTATTGGCAATTGTGGTGCTTGCCTTGTTCTATGGGCAAAGTTTAGACGTGGTTTGGTGCGCTGCCACTTTAGGAGTTATGCTTTGTTTGGCGCTTCTTCATCGCGCAAAAATATTTTCTGCAAAGCCATATCTTATAGTAGGCTTTGTTCTTTGGGTTTGTATGTATAATTCTGGCGTTCACCCTACGCTTGCAGGCGTAATTTTGGCATTTTTCTTACCAGTTAAAAGTGATATCCGTCTTTCACATTTGCATAGTTGGCTTAGTCATCAAACAAACATGCTTGATGAGCACCTTGATACGGATGTGCATATTTTAGGACAGCACGACGTAAGTTACGATGCTCAGCGCATTGAACGCATTATGCACCATGTAACGCCTCCGCTTGAGCGTGTTGAAGGCTATATTTCTGTTTTAGTTAACTTTGTAATTTTGCCGATATTTGCATTTACGAATGCTCAGATTTGTTTAACTGGAACTAATTTTTCTACGCTTGCAAGTGATCCTGTTGTCCAAGGTGTATTCTTGGGGGCAACACTTGGAAAACCAATAGGTATCATATCGGTTACGTTTGTACTGGTTAAAATTGGTTTTGCTAAGCTGCCTAAGCATGTTGACTGGATTCAGATTATTGCAGTGGGCATCATGGGAGCTCTTGGCTTTACGATGTCAATTTTGATTTCTGGTTTGGCATTTGATGTACCACAAGAAATTATGGCGGCTAAATTTGCCATCCTGATGGGTTCATGTGTTGCAAGTATCGTGGGTATTTTGTTTGTGTTTGTTGCACAGGCCATAAAGGCAGACGCGCGCGCGAAAGTTTAGAGAAAACTATTTGAGATTTTTATTTGGTATCTATGGGTTGCGTTTTATTCAACGCACCCGTAGACATATCCCCAGCCATGAGCAGTAATAATTGAATTTAAGTGATCGCATAATACGCTGCGTTTATACGAGCCTCCAGGGAGGAGCTCGATGATTTCGCGTAAGTCAGCGCTTAAATCATCAATTTCTGCACGCATTTCAACATCAATTTTAGTCACAGAACCAGAAGGCTTGTGTGCGTATAATGCATCTACAAGCTTTTGTAGCTCGCCATATTCGGCGGCTCGCGCGCTGCCGCGCCTGTAAACTGCAGGATTGCAGCTATGTTGTGGAACGGTAATCTTTTTCATGAGTTCATGGTAACAAGCAAAAGGGGTTATACTTAAAAAAATGACCTGAAGGGATAAAAACCATGACTTGTACATATGAAACTATGACTTCAGACGAGCTCAAGAGCGAGATTTCTGCGCTTTCGCTTCAGCTTAAGAAGTACAAAGCAATGAATCTTTCGCTTGATATGTCACGAGGAAAGCCGTCACGTGCGCAAATAGAACTTTCTCGTCCGCTGCTTGATGTAATTAACTCACAAACTCCCTTGGTAGACGGTGACGCGATTGTTGATAATTACGGCTCGCCCGATGGTTTGCCATCAACAAGAAATTTAGTGAGCAAATTGTTAGATGTTCCGCAGAAAAATGTTATTGTGTCGGGATCGTCGAGCTTAAATCTTATGCACGATTTGATTGTCTATGCGTTTACCCATGGTATAAGCGGTCAAGATCCTTTTTATAAGCAGGGGAAAATCACGTGGCTTTGTCCTGCTCCAGGTTACGACAGGCATTTTACTATTACCGAAAAACTTGGCTTTATCAATAAAGTTATTCCTATGAATGACGAAGGCCCCGATGTTGCCATGATTCGCGAACTTGTTGAACATGACCCGTCTGTAAAAGGCATATGGTGCAATCCTAAGTACTCTAACCCAACGGGAGTAACCTATTCTGACGAAGTTGTACGCAGCTTAGCGCAGCTTAAGCCTGCCGCGCCTGATTTTCGTATCTACTGGGATAATGCGTATGCGTTTCATTGCTTTAAGCAGCCCGATGTTAAGCTTCTTAACATTTTTGATGCGCTTTGTGAGGCACACGCGCAAAATTTGGTGTATGAGTTTGGTTCGTTTGCAAAAATCACTTTTCCAAGTTCGGCTATTGCATATGTATGTGCGTCTGACGATGATATTGCAACTATTCATGATGCATTCTTGGAAGAACGCGTAAGCTCCGAGAAATTAAGTCAGCTTGCTCATGCGCTCTATTTTAAGACGCCTCAAGATGTATATGACCATATGCAAAAGCACGCAAACATTATTGCACCAAGATTTGCCCTTGTAGAAGAAAAACTTTCTGCTCATCTAGGAAATCTTGGCATTGCTACGTGGTCTCATCCGCGCGGCGGCTATTTTGTTTCGTTTGATGTTATGCACGGGTGTGCAAAAAAGATTGTGTCATGTATGAAAGAGCTTGGCGTTACGCTTACCACCTGTGGCGCAACGTATCCCTATGGTAAAGATCCTCTTGATAGCAATATTCGTCTTGCGCCAACGTACCCTGCGCTTGAAGACTTAAGTTGTGCGCTGGATATCTTATGCGTGGTGACAAAATTTGTATGTGCTCAACACATTCAAGAAGAGAATAGTTGCGTTTCTTAATTTCAGTTTAATTAAGGATGCATAAGTTTGTCTCACATACAAAGAAACTATGAGTTATAGTCATATGTATATGTCTGCGTAACGTGTATGTTTTTGCAGCACATTTCTTAGACTTTTTCGTTTGATACGCACGTATCTAATACTTAAACGAATGTTACCTTTATTGTACGAAAGGTTTTTGTTATGACGCATATGAGCTCAAACGCAACGCATAAACGAGCAGCGGGAATGAAATTAGCTGCTTCGCATAGGCGTCAACAGCATGCTCAAAAGTTGCAGGAAGAACAGGATAAACGCCGTCCTAAAAGTCCTGAACAACAAGCAAAAGATCGCAAGAAGAAATGGTTTGAGGTAGGCGTTGTTGTCTTTGGTATTCTTATGGCGTTGGGTATGATGCTGCCGTCATTAGCGCCTATTTTTTCGCATCAGGCACAGCAACAATCAGAAAAAGAAGCTCAAGATCAGGCAAAAAAGAGTAAAGAGAAAGATGCCGATACAAGCAGTAACACCTCTGATACTTCGTCGTCTTCATCGACGTCTTCTGCTCAAGACGAATTTAGTGCGTTGATTGATAAATATGAAGCGCGTCTTAAAAAAGATGATCATGATTTAGCAGCCCTACTTAACTTGGGAAACGCCTATTTTGCGCGTGGACAAGTAGCACTTGGTAAAGCGCAAAGTGATTCGGATAAACAAACAGTGGCGCAATTTTTTGCTAAAGCGCAATCGAATTTTGATGCTTATCTTGCGCTTAAAGACTCTAAAGCAGTGCGCGTAAACAAGGCGATGTGTGCCTTCTATCAAGGCGACGCTGCATCTGCTCAGCAGCAAATTCAAAGCATACTCGATCAAGGAGATTATGCGCCTGCATGGGTTAATCTAGGTATTATATACGAGTTACAGGGCAAAAAGGATGAAGCACAATCTGCATTCCAAAAAGCAAAGGATACAGACGAACATAATGAGTATGGCATTGCTTCGTTGGCAGATATGCATCTTATGCGTCTAAAACAACAAGAAGCTCAGTCTCAGCAGCAGTCGCAAGGCTCGTCTTCAACTGACAACAGCCAAGATCTTGCCGATAAACTAAACTCTAACCAATAGGCAAAATCTACGCAGATAAGGGGTGAACATGTCACTTTCTATTACATATAAACATGAAGACACGCAAGGTATGGTAAGCGTTTCTGGTGAAGTTGACGTATCGTGTGCCGATGAATTGCGTTCTAAATTGCAAGAAGCGCTTTCCGATAACATTAAACAGCTCATTATAGATATAGAGCATATGAGCTACATTGATTCAACCGGTATTGGTGTATTGGTTGGCATGGCTCATCAAGCAACAACATGTGGTGTAAATACGCAAGTTATTCATCCACAGCGTAATGTGCTTCGTATACTTTCTATGCTTGGCGTATGTGAAGAGCTGGGCATTTCTCAATCATAAGCAAGGAGGCTTTTGTGTTTGGAATTAGCGAAACAGAGCTTGCCCTTATTGCGTTATTTGGTTTTTTGCTGTTTGGGCCCGATAAACTTCCAGGTATGGGAAGAACTATCGGTCGTGTGCTTAAACAGTTTAGACAAGCGCAGGAAGACTTTAACGAAGTTGTACAAACTGAAGTTATAAATCCTATGAACGATGCTGTTAACGGTACTGCAAACGATGGTGCGGCTCAAAAGAAAGCGCAAGGTTTGCATGATGCGCTCTCCGATGACGCTGATATTGCAGATGACGCGGATGAAGCATCTTCGGAGCCTGTTGTGCGAAAAGAATCGTTTGCCGAGCGTCGTGCACGTTTGGAAAAAGAAAAGCAGGAACGCGAAAAGCGCGCACAGGAAAAGCTCGAGCGCGCACAGCATGAACAGCTCGATACACTTTCAAACACACATACCGAGCAAAAAAAGCCTGCTCAAAGCGGTGCTCAGTCCTCAAAATCCGAGGATAACCAAGCTGATGAAGAAAACGGTTCCTGCGATACGGCACAAGATGTAGCTGCAGAAAAAGCTGGTGAGCAATCAGCTGTAGATGCGTCAGCTGCGCCTAACCCTTTAAGCGCACAGGCGCTTTATGCACTTAAACCAAAACAAAGGCTTGCGCAAACTGCAGAGGCGCGCGATCATTATGAGCCTGAACTTGCGCAAGATGCTGACCGTGGTGTTTGTAAAAAACCTGAGTCTACATCCGCACCTGCATGTGAAGTCACAACACAGAAGGAGGAACCCTCATGCCAGTAGGTCCTGCTCGTATGCCCTTACTTGATCATTTGGGCGAACTCCGCAGGCGTCTTACCATTATCGTAGTATCTGTTGTGGTAACCGCCCTTATTGTATATGCTGCAACGCCTGTGCTTATAGATTTTCTTATGGATCCTATCCGTGCTTCGTTGCCCGAAGGCTCTCATTTGATGGTACTTACGGTGCTTGGTGGCTTTACTATTCGTTTTAAGGTTGCTATTTTCTTTGGCATTATTATTGCAGCTCCTATTATTATTTGGGAGATGCTTGGATTTTGTCTACCTGCGCTTAAGCCAAGCGAGCAAAAATGGGTTATTCCAACGGTTGCTGCTATGGTGTTTTTGTTTTTGTTTGGTATGGCGTTTTGCTACATTGTTATACAACAGGCAGCTATCGGTTGGATGATTGACCAAATTACCGACTTTGCAACTGTTGCACCCGATGCCGAAGACTATCTTAATATTATTATGCTTTTGGAGATTGGCTTTGGATTTGCATTTCAGTTGCCACTCGTAATTTTTTACCTGTCAATTTTCCATTTGGTTCCCTATAAAGTTTTCAGGCAACAATGGCGTTTCATTTACGTTGGATTGCTTATTATTTCTAGCGTTGTTACGCCTGATGCATCGCCGGTTACTATGATTTTGATGTTTGCCGCATTAGTTGCTCTCTACGAGATTGCTTTAACAATTGCACGCTATGTTCTTATTGCGCGTCATGGCAAAGCATCACTTTCGTGGACGCGTGAAGAATACAGTGAACACCTCTAGCACATCTAGCAGGAAAACTCTGATACTAATACTGAGTATGAGGAGGCATTTTGAAACTTATCGTTACCGAGAAAAATGACGCTGCACAACAGATAGCACGCTTGTTGTCAAAGGCGGGCAAGCCGGTTGTAGATAAAGTTTACGATACACCTGTTTATCGTTTTAAGCATGACGGTACCGATTGCGTGACCATTGGACTTCGTGGCCACATCATGGCTCCCGATTTTCCTCACGAATTACACTATAAAAAATCAACGGGATGGTATGCGCTTACCGAGGATGGCGAGATTCTTTCTGCTCATCTGCCAAAAGAGTTGGCGTGCCCTCCGTTTGAATCTAAACGCAAACCCTACTTAAGCGACGGTATTGATATTAAGGGCTGGAAAGTTCCTAGTTTGCCGTATTTGATATGGTCACCCATAGAAAAGCTTCCTGCCGAAAAAGGTATTATCCGAGCGCTTAAAAACTTGGCAAAAAAAGCAGATACTATCATTATTGCAACAGACTTTGACCGCGAAGGTGAGCTTATTGGATCTGATGCGCTCCATCAGATGCAGCAAGTTGCTGTGGACGTGCCGGTTTTTCGTGCGCGGTATTCTGCTTTTACTCAGGCCGAAATTGACCATGCGTTTGAGCATTTGGTTAAGCTCGACCAAAACCTGGCGGATGCAGGCGAAAGCCGTCAGTATATTGACCTTATCTGGGGTGCTGTTCTTACGCGCTATCTTACGATGGCAAAATTCAGTGGATTGGGTAACGTTCGCTCGGCTGGTCGCGTGCAAACGCCTACGCTTGCGTTAGTGGTAGAAAAAGAGCGCGAGCGCAACGCCTTTATCCCCGAAGACTATTGGGTTATTTCGGGCATGTTGTCTGTAACGCCTGACGCAAGCGCAGACGAAAAATTTAAGACAACGCATGCTATAGCTCGTTTTAAGGATAAAGAACAGGCAACTGCAGCGTTTAATCGGGTGCGTAGCGCACGTTCGGCAATTGTTGAGGAAATCGAAGAAAAATCGCGTACAACGCGGCCTCCAGCGCCTTTTAATACCACGTCTTTACAAGCGGCAGCCGCCGCTGAGGGTATAACTCCAGCGCGTACGATGCGTCTTGCTGAGTCGCTGTATATGGAGGGTCTGATTTCGTATCCGCGTGTAGATAACACGGTATACCCCTCCTCGCTTAATCTTCGCGCATGCGTTAAAAATCTAGCGCAAGTACCTCAGTATCGTTCGTATTGTAATGAGCTGTTATCGCAAGAAAAGCTTACGCCAACACGAGGAAAGCAACAAACTACCGACCATCCTCCCATTTATCCAACCGCCGCTGCTGATTCTACAAAATTAGATGCCGCAGCGTGGAAACTTTACAACTTAATTGCGCGGCGCTTCCTCGCCACGCTTTCTGCGCCTTCGGTAGCACAAAATACCAAGCTTAAGCTTAACATTGCCGATGAGCCCTTTGTTTCTTCGGGAACCGTTATTACCACTCTTGGATTTAGAGCAATATATCCGTATGGACTTCATAAAGACGAGCAATTACCTGCAGTTTCGCAAGGTGATGTTTTGTCGGTTCATGATATGAATATGGATGCCAAGCAAACAGAACCTCCTGCGCGTTACAGCCAAGGTCGTCTTATTCAGGAAATGGAAAAGCACGGCTTGGGCACTAAGTCAACGCGTGCTTCTATTATTCAGCGCTTGTATGACGTTAAATATCTAAAAGGCGATCCTGTTGAAGCAAGCCAGCTTGGTTGTGCGGTTATTGATGCGCTTACTCAATACGCGCCACATATTACCAGCTCAAATATGACTTCTGAACTTGAAGAAGACATGACGAGCGTTGCAGAAGGAGCCTCAACGCAAGAGCACGTTGTTGATCACTCGCGCGCTTTGTTGGCGTCTGTTATGGGTACGCTGATTGATCATGTTCAAGACTTAGGCGATGCAATATCTGACGCAGTTACAGCCGATGCTAAGGTTGGTGTTTGTCCAGAGTGCGGTAAAGACCTTGTAATGAAAAGCTCTGCAAAGACGCGCTCAAATTTTGTTGGATGTGTTGGATGGCCCGATTGCAATGTAACGTATCCTGTGCCTACTGGGCGCATTGAAGCGCTTGAAGGCGAAAAGAGCAGGTGCGAAACGTGCAAAGCACCTCGTGTAAAAGTTCATCCCTTTAGGCAACGTGCGTTTGAAATTTGTATTAATCCTGCATGTCCAAGCAACCTAGAGCCCGATATAGTTGTTGGCGTTTGCCAAACGTGTGCACAAGCAGACAAAGATTGCAAGCTTATTGCGCATAAAAGCGAAAAAACGGCCAAGCGTTTTATTCGTTGCGAAAATTATGATGAATGTCAGACAAGCTATCCTTTGCCTCAACGCGGTGCGCTCACAGCTACACAACAGACATGCCCCGAATGTGGCGCACCTATTGTAGAAGTGCAAACGCAGCGCGGACCTTGGAAGATTTGCGTGAATATGAATTGTCCACTTAAGAAAAATGCTGCAGCAAAGAAAACGTCTTCACGTAAAGCATCTTCACGTAAGACGTCTGCACGTAAAAAGACAACTACCAAGCGCACAACAAGCACTGCTCGCAAAAAAGCATCTTCTGCACGTTCAACTCAAAAGAGTTCATCATGAGTGCATCGGGTTTATTTATAACACTTGAAGGTGTGGATGGTTGTGGTAAGTCTACGCAAATTCAGCTTCTAAGATCGTGTTTTGAGCAGGCTTCTTGTAAGGTATTATGTTTGCGCGAACCTGGTGGCACGTCTATTTCTGAAGCAATACGAGCTCTTGTGTTAGACCCTGCGCATACGTCTATGTCTTCTGAATGCGAACTGCTTTTGTATGAAGCTGCACGCGCGCAGCTTGTTCATGAGGTTATTAAGCCTGCTTTAGCGCAAGGTTGTATAGTTTTATGTGATAGATATTTTGATTCAACTTATGCATATCAATATGGCGGCCGCAAGTTGGCAGAAGATATGGTGCTTCGGGCAAATGACCTTGGTTCGTGTGGCATTGTTCCGCATAAAACATATGTGCTTGACGTAGATGTTGCTTGTGCATATGCGCGTGCTACTAAAACGAGTGTTGACAGGCTTGAGCAGGAAGGGCTTGCCTTCCAACAAGACGTTCAAAAAGCGTATAAAAAGCTTGCTCGTCTTCAGTCACAACGGGTTACGCTTATTTCGGGAGAAGGGACACCGCAAGAAGTGTTCTCAAGGCTTTATGCTGATATACGCAAAACCTTTCCTCAGCTGTCCCTTTAGTTTTGTCACTCTTTCTACGAGCTTTGTGTAAAATGCACGTTCAAAAGATATGCCCATTGATGGTTTGTATGATAAGTACAGGTAACGTATGGCATATACGTTTTAATTTTGAATATGAGGTGAACATACGTGAGCGCTTTTGATATAACTTCGGAAAATCTTCTTGGTGTTTTGGCACTTCAAACCCATGTATGTTCTTTTTTTAAGCAAGCATATGCCCAAAAACAACTTTCTCATGCCTATCTCTTTATTGGCAATTATGGATTAGGAATTTCTGAAGCTCTTGATGAATTGGCAAAAATGCTTCTTTGTCCACATGGCGGCGATGAGTGTGCTTGCTGCAGACGCATTATGCATAAAAGTCATCCTGATGTGCATCAATTTTATCCTCAAGGTGCACAAGGCTATGTTGTTGAGCAGATCCACGATCTTCTTGACGTTGTGCATCGTGCGCCTATTCAGGCAAAACGTAAGCTTATCGTGATTCACGAAGCGCAATCCTTAGGCGCGTCTTGTGCCAATGCTTTGCTTAAAACGCTTGAAGAGCCTCCAGCTTCGGTATACTTTGTTTTGGTAAGCACATCCGCAGCGCAGGTGTTGCAAACGATATCATCTCGTTGTCAACATATTCCGTTTACGTTCATAAATCAAGCTCAAGCAGCAAAATTGGTTCAACAGGCGGCAGGGTCAACACCCGAACAAGCACGATGGGCCTTGTATATTAAACAAAGTCCAAAGGCGGCTATAGATTTTTTGCGTTCGTCTTCAAAAATGAATATACGAAGCAAGATTATGCATATGTTTGCGATCATGCCTGATGCAGATAGCTGGGATCTTATTGAGCTGGCCGATGAGTTATGTGTGCTCATTCAAATTCCTCTTGATCAAAAAACTGATGAGCAACAAGCCGATCTTGAACGTTCGCAAGACTTTTTATCAGCAGGCGCGCGTAAAAAGATGCAAGCAGCACACAAACGCCAGCTTAGTCGCGCACAGCAGATATCGGTAGAAGAGATCATAGATATAAGTGCCTCTTTGTTACGAGATGCTATGTTTTTCAGCGAAGGTTCGCACGCAGAAATTATGAATCAGGATGCTGTGAATATATGCGATTGTCTTGCAGCGCGCGCCTCAACTGATGCTATGTTGGCGGCTCTTACCTGTGTCGATCATGCAAAACAACAAATGCGAGCTCATGTGTCTGCGCAGTTGGTACTTGAAGCGTTCTTTTTGAACGTGCATCGTGCGCTTATTGCTGGTAGATAATGCGCAAAGGATAGAGGGGAAACTTATATGGGATTTAGTTTAAAAACTCAAAGTTATTTTAATGCTGCCCATTTTTTAACAAATTATAAGGGAAAATGCGAAAATCTGCACGGGCACCGTTGGCAAGTAATTGTGTACCTCTATAAAGAGAATCTTTCATCTCAAGGTGAAGACAAAGATATGCTTATAGATTTTGGTGAGTTTAAGCAAATTGTTCGCGCGGAAGTTAAAAAATTTGACCACACCTTTATTGTTGAAGAAAATTCTTTACGCCCCGAAACGGTTCGTGCACTTGAACAAGAAACTTTTACGCTTACGTTTGTACCGTTTAGAACAACTTCAGAAAATTTTGCGCGATACTTTTATCAACGTTTTTGCGCGCTTGGTCTTCCTGTTGTACGTGTTGAGGTTGATGAAACGCCTCATAACTGTGCCATATATGAAGCGTAAACAAGCAATTTAGCTAAATGTATGCGTATACTCGTATGGGAAGAAGTGCGCTTTTTGCGTGTATACAAAATGTATAAATTAGGCAAAAAAATACTTATCATTTTTCATGTTTGTCTAACCTTCGGGGGATTTTTTGGTACACTTACCATAAGCAGCCAAACACGTTAGGCTGTACGATCGCAAAAGGACGCCGATGTCTGATATTGCATTACATGGGGTAAATCTGTCAGGTTGGTTAAAGCTCGAGCCATGGATTACGCCTGAGTATTTTGCGCAAGCGCAAGTCCTTGATGAATGCGCTATGGTTAAATCGATGAGCAAACAAACCTACGCTGACCTCATTCAATATCATCGATCAACGTTTATAGGCGAAATTGATTTCAAAAATATTGCTGCCCGCGGTTTTAATGCCGTGCGTTTGTGTGTTCCTTTTTATGTGTTTGGCGACGCAGGTCCTTTTACCTCTCAATTTATAGGCTGTGCCGATTATGTAGATCAGGCTTTTGATTGGGCGGACGAAATTGGCTTAAAAATTGTTTTGGTGCTTGATATAAACCCTGGTAATGAGGGTGAGCTTTCTGAACACCTGCCAGAATTTTCTTCGTTTAATGTCTATAAAAACGATGCACTTAAAACATTAAGCGCGCTTGCAAAACGCTATGCGTATCGCGCTGCGCTTGCTGGTTTTGAACTTGCGGCGCACCCTCGTATACAAAAAACTTTTGCGTTTAAGCGTCAAAGCGGTATACCTGCTCATTTGTTGCGCAATTATTATCGTGAAGGCTACGAAATTATTCGTTCGCTTGCTGGTGATGATGTGCTGGTTATTATGCCCGATGCGCACGAGCCTCATATGTGGCGCTCGTTTATGGCGTCTGGAAATTACAAACACACCATGCTTGACATACATCTCGATCATTTTGATGAGTATTTTGAAATGCGTGGCGCGCTTACAACGCAAACATTGCTAGCGGCTTCAAAGAATTATTTACACGCGGCGCAAAAAAACGGTTTCAAAATTATGGTGGGTACCTGGTGCTCGGCACTTCCTGGGCTGGATAGCGCCATGACGCCCGAAGGTCATATTGCGCAAGAGCGCATTTATATGTCCGATCAGCTTGATTTATACCGCGGCTGTGATGCGTGGTTCTTCCAAACATGGAAAACGCAGGGTAGGCTTTCGGGCTGGGATGCCCGTCATGCATTCTCTTCGTTTGAAAGAAGAATGATATGCGCCTAAAGCCTCAAGACGATTCTTCAAAGCTTGCCTCGCAGAGCGCGTTGCAGGATGCTTCATGTGAGACGTCTTTATCGGTAGAATTGAGCACGCACGCGCCATCCGCCTTATCTCAGCAGACAAAAGCAGGATATGTATCGCTTGTTGGAACCCCTATTGGCAATTTATCCGATATGTCACCGCGTGCGATATCGGTGCTTAAACATGCTGATGTGCTGCTTTGCGAAGACACGCGTGTTACATCCAAGCTTCTTAACCACTTTGATATTCACACCAAGCTTATCCGTGCCGATGAGAACGTTTTACCCGAAAAAATTCCTGCAATTCTTACGCGTCTTGCAGCTGGCGAACACATTGCTTTAGTTTCAGACGCAGGGATGCCTGGGGTATCAGACCCAGGTCAGGTTTTAGCTGACGCGGCACTTAATGCAAACTATCGTGTTGAGGTGATTCCTGGTCCTTCCGCGGTGTTAAGTGCTCTTGCGGCGTCGGGTTTCGCAATGAGTAATTTTTATTTTGAAGGCTTTTTACCTCGTAAAACAAGCGCGCTTCGCAAACGTTTGCACGTGCTTGCGCGTATTCCTGCAACGCTTGTTATCTATGAATCGCCTCATCGTGTGCTTCAAACACTTCAAGAGTTGGTAGGGGAGTTTGCTCATGTACGTTGCGCGCTGGTTCGTGAGCTTACCAAAATTCACGAAGATTGTATGCGTGATACTATTGAGGATCTTATAGTGCGCCTGCAAGCAGCTGAACACGTGCGGCCGCTCCGCGGTGAATGTGTGTTGGTTGTAGAATGTACGCCCGAGCGTGCGCGTGAGTGTTTGGATAATTTGGAACGCATGGACACGCATGTTGCGCGTACGTTGGAGGATGCTATTGCCGAAGGATTGCAACATCATATAAGCCCATCGGCGTTAGCAAAACAGCTGGCACATGAATTTGATATTTCTAAATCGAGTGTTTACAATAAAATAATTGCAATATCCATGTAAGTTTGTCGTAATTTACATGCTCAAACGTATAATAAATATGCTTTTAGGTTGTTGCGGCGGCCATGCGTTGCACATAAAAGCATAGAGCAGTTTCAAATCTCAAGGAGTTTGTATGGCACAGACACAATGCCCCTCTTACTTTATAACAACGCCTATTTACTATGTAAATGCAGCTCCGCACCTAGGAACTGCATATTGCACTATCCTTGCCGATGTGCAGGCGCGTTACCGTCGTATGATGGGCTACAACGTTAAGTTTTTAACTGGTATGGATGAGCACGGTCAAAAAGTTGCCGAAGCCGCGGCAGCTCACAATCTTTCGCCACAAGCATGGTGTGACAGCCAAGCTCCTTTGTTTACTAACTTGTGGAAAAAGCTTGAAATCTCTTACGATGATTTTATTCGCACCACCGAGCCGCGCCAATACAAGGCGGTTCAGGAGTTGTGGAATCGCATGAAAGAAACGGGATATTTGTATAAGGGCAGCTATGATGGCTGGTATTGCACGCCCGAGGAAACATATTTTACCGAAACTCAAGTAAGCAAAGCAGCCGAAGCACAACAAAGCGAAGGCGAAAATCTGTGCCCTGATTGCGGACGTCCGCTCCAACGCGTGAAAGAAGAATCATATTTCTTTAAACTTTCTGCATTTCAGGACAAGCTCCTTGCGTTATACGACGAACATCCCGAGTTTGTACAACCTGCGTTTCGCATGAACGAGGTTCGCTCCTTTGTTGCATCGGGTCTGCAAGATTTATCGGTAAGCAGGACGAGTTTTGATTGGGGTATTCCCGTTCCATTTGATGCTAAGCATGTTACCTACGTTTGGTTTGACGCGCTGTTGAATTATATGACATCTGTTCGTTATGGTCTTGACGACGCTGCTTCTAAGGATGAGTTTGCATTTCGTTGGCCAGCGCAGTGTCACGTTGTGGGAAAAGATATTATTCGTTTTCACTGTGTAATTTGGCCTGCAATGCTCATGGCGCTGGGCGAGGCTTTGCCTCAAAGCGTTTTTGCACACGGATTTTTAACCGTGCGTAATCCTCAAACAGGAAATGCAGAGAAAATGTCTAAATCTCGCGGTAATGCCATTGCTCCTTCGGAAGTTATTGATAAACTTGGCGTTGAAGGCTACCGCTATTACTTTATGACTGACGTAACTCATGGTGAAGATTCGGCAATTTCGTTTGAACGTATGGAGCAAGTCTATAATGCCGATTTGGCAAATAGCTGGGGTAATCTTGTTTCTCGTACCATTACTATGTGCGATAAATATTTTGATGGGAAAACGCCTGTTGTTGATGATGCGTGGAAGCAACAGATAAGTCCGCTTCGCGACATTGCCCAACGCATGTTTGAGCCGTACCAAAAAAATATGGAGTCCATGAATTTTGCTGCTGCAAAAGACGTTGTTATGGAGCTTGTTCACGCAGCTAATCACTATATCGAGGACATGGCACCTTGGAATGTTGCAAAAGATCCCACGCGCGCAGAAGAATTGCGTTTTATCCTGCTTAACCTGCTTGAATCAATTCGTATTGCAGCGCATCTTTTGGCACCATTTATGCCCGAAACTTCGCATGAAGTACTTATGCGCGAAGGCCTTGATCCCGAAGCCGAGCTGGTAGGCGGTACGATGATTGAAGGACTTTCACTTGATGTTATATGTGCATGGGGAGGTCTTGCAGGCGATCAGCCTGTTGTAAAGGGTGCTGCTCTTTTCCCTCGCCTTGCATAAGATGAAGCGGTAAGCGCATACCAGATGCTTGAGGGCACTGATGAGCATGATATTGCTTGACTGAAGGCGTTAAGCGTTGATATGAGCTTGTATCAATATCGGCTCTTTTGTTGGTGTCTGCACCTACAGACACCAAGACATGCGTTTGAGTGAGTTTGTACCGCAATCAACACTACGTAGAGGAGTATGGTGTTTTCTAAACTGGCATCAAAACGCGCTACCTTGGATGTTTTGTCTTCGTTTGGTCTATATACAAAACATCGCCTTGGTCAAAATTTTTTGATAGATGATAGTGTTATTGGGCACATTTTAGAGCTTGCACGTGTCCAAGCGGATGACTACGTTATCGAAATAGGGCCAGGTATCGGCACGCTTTCATGTGCGCTTTTACCTCGTGTCAAAAGGCTTTGTGCAATTGAAGCCGATCGCGTATTGCCAGATGTGTTGGCTGAAACGCTTGGTGAATACGCCGATAAATTTGAGCTTATATCTGCTGACGCGCTCAAAGTTTCTGCTGACGAGATTCGCGCAAAACTTTTTTCTGCAGATTGTGATGGATACGCGTGCTCGGTAAAGCTGATAGCAAATTTGCCGTATCAAATTGCTGCTACTGCAGTTTTGCGCTACCTCGAAATGTTGCCCGAGCTCAATGAGCTTATTGTTATGGTGCAATCAGAAGTTGCGCAAAGAATGGCAGCGCAGCCGGCTCACAAGCTCTACGGTGCGTATTCAGCAAAGCTTGCACTGTATGCGGAGTGTGTTGGTGGTTTTAAGGTTGCGCCCTCAAACTTTTTTCCCTCTCCTCATGTTATGTCTGAAGTTATACACATACAGCGAAGGTCTGCGGATAACCAGCTGTGTAAAGCTCACGAGAGGGCATATGTTGCGCGCGTTATCGACGCCGCTTTTTCTCAACGACGCAAAACGCTTCTTAATTGCTTATGTGCCTGTGGTTTTGATAAGCAAGATGTTCTTAAGGCTTGCGATAATGTTCAAATTGACGTGCGCGGTCGCGGCGAAAAACTCACACCTTCTCAATTTGTTGAGCTAGCTCGTACGCTTGGGTCTATGTCTACACAAACTAGTACGTTACCATGCAATTTTGACGAAAAGAAGCGTGATGAGCACATATAAACCCACCGCTGAACTCTGCGATTTTTTACCAGACGATCTTATGCTTTTCCATGGTAAACGTGGCAAGGCGGTTCCTATGCCATTGTCTGACACACCTGTTGCCGACACGCATGGGCATCTGCATTGTTTGCGTGAACTCACCAGTTCGGCAGCTCTTGCTCGCGCAGCATTAGCAGGCGTTGGCATGCTCGTTGATCCTATAGACCCTGTTGAAGATATACCTTTTGGTATTTATAGTGCGTCTACGGTTGATGCGTGGCGTGCTCGTACCATTGACGAAGCCCATGCGCTTCTTGAATATGCCAAGCAAAAAGGGGTTGTGTTCCCGTATTTTTCACATCCGCATATACGCGGTTATGAGCAGCCGGCGTACAATCGCCTGCTGGATTCGTTTAGAATTATTGCAGGCGTCCACCCTTATGGAGCAGCTCAATTTGACGCGTCTGCGCGCGAGCGCCTTATGCAGTTGCTTGATCTTCCGTATTGTGTGGGAATTGGCGAAATCGGCTTAGATTTTGGTCCATATAATAAGGTTGCTCCTAACGATCAAATTCATGCACTTGAATTTCAGCTGCGTCTTGCGCATGAAAGAAACTTACCTGTTGAATTGCATATTCGCGATGCACAAGATGACAACACGGTAGCAGCACATGTACAAGCGGTGCAGGTGCTTAGGAACATAGGTGTTCCGCCCCGAGGTTGTGTACTGCATTGCTTTACATCTACGCCGCAGGTCATGAAGCCATTTGTAGAAATGGGGTGCACCATTGCGTTTGGTGGCGTGTCAACGTTTGCGTCTGCGCCATATGTTCGCCAAGCTATACAGGCATGTCCGGTAAACCAAATGGTTACCGAAACCGACGCTCCCTATATGGCGCCTGTACCTATGCGTGGTCATGCGTGCGAAATTGCACATGTTGTATTTACAGCAGCTTCACTTGTGGCAACGAAGTGTACAGCGTCTTTTGATTCAAAAGAAGCAACGTGTATTCCACCTAAAGAGTCATATACGCTAAGCCCCGTTTCTCAATCAGAAGTTTATGGTGCACTATGGAACAACGCATATGAACTTTTTATGAAAGAAATCTAAAATACTTTCGTTTTTGGGCTTTTGGACCATAAATTATTACGTTTAGAGAATAGTTCGTAAATATTTTCTGAAAATCTGTGTGGATATGTTATGTATATGATGAGTAAAAGCACGGATTGTTAAACGCACGTCTTGTTAAGGAGGTTACATGTCCAAACGAGACAGTAAAATTCTAGAAATTTTAACTGAAAAAAAGCGCATTGATGTGACGACACTTGCGCAACGGCTCAATGTTTCTAACGTGACCGCGCGTAAAGATTTAGACGCCCTGCAAGATAAGGGTCTTGTTGTTCGCGAACATGGATATGCACTCCTTGCAAACCCTAATGATGTTGCTGGACGCTTGGCATATCATTACGAAGAAAAGCGCAGCATTGCCGAGCGAGCTGCTGATTTTGTGTATGACGGATCGACGATTATGATAGAAAACGGCAGTTGTTGTGCTTTGCTCGCGCGCATTATTGGCGAAACCAAAAAGAATGTGAGCATTATCACAAACAGTGCTTTTATCGCGTGGTACGTACGAGATCTTCCCGAAGTTCATGTTACGCTGTTGGGGGGTTCTGTTCAGCCCGATTGCCAACTGACCGTAGGTCCTTTGATGCGCCTTGGTGCGCAGCAATTTTCGGTGGAGTACCTCTTTATTGGTACAGATGGTTGGTCAGAAAAAAGCGGATTTACAAATTGTGATCAAATGAAGGCCGAAGCTGTTCGTGCGATGGCCGACGTTGCAGCAGAAGTTGTTGTAGTAACTGAACCCGAAAAGTTCACGCATTACGGACCAGTGCCTATTCGACTTGACTCGCGCATTGCGTCAGTTGTGACAGGTAAAAACATACCAAAATCAGCGTGCGAATACCTTGAGGCGCATCATACACATGTATATTTAGCTGATAAATAGGGTGCGCAGTCAAAAGACTGCGCAAACATGGTGTGTGCTACGTTTATACAGACGCTATGCATTGAGAATAAACTTCTCTATAACCTCTGCTACGCCGCCTTCATTGTTATTGTCCTGGGTAACATAATCAGCTTGTGTTTTCATGGAATCATCAGCGTTTGCCATGCATACGCCTAAACCTGCGGCTTTGATCATTTCGGTATCGTTAGCGCTGTCGCCAACGGCAATGGTCTCGCTCATGTCAATACCTAAGTGATGAGCCAAACGCTTAAGCGCCGCACCTTTAGAAATACCTTTTGGCGTAAATTCAATGTAGCAGTTAGAAGAAAACGTAACGCCTACGTCGCGCGTAAGGTCGCGCATGTCATGAGCCAGTTGTTGCAGATACGAAAAATCATTATTCATGTATAAAATCTTAACGATATGCGTGTTGCGTAAAAATTCCAGATCTGCCTCACGTGTTTCAATAGCAGGTATTCCCGTTAACGTGAAGATATTTCTGTCGTCGTCGCGCCATTTTGTGGTATAAATCGAGGCGAGCGTATATACGTGAACACCAACATTTCCCAGTTGAATACCGTGTTTCCATATTTTGTTACAAAAATCCCACGGTGTTGGCGGCTGTAAGTCAATGATAGTATTGTGCGCATTTTCGGTGATGCACGCGCCGTTACACGAAATTGCATATTCGTCTTTCATGTCTTTTGCACCAATTTCATCGAGAATGTATTGCATAATAGCAAAGCTTCTACCAGACGATGGTACGATGTAAACGCCTTTTTCTCGTGCCAGTTCAATAGCACGGCGTACGCGCGACGGTACATGGCGAGCGTCGTTGAGCAGTGTTTCATCTAAATCTACAGCAACAAGTTTATACATATATTCCCATTCGTTTGAAAGTATAGGTGTTGAGCTTATGCAGCGTACCTTCGTATGTATACAGTTTAGCGGTGTTAATGCGTATTGTTGCTTGCGTATTTTCAATATGCTCGTAATTCACAGCTTTTATGGATTCAAAACGTGTGCTTCATAGGGTGATGGACCATACCAAACAAATGTTTGCATTTTGATTGGTAACGTGCTACTATAAAATTGCTCATACGTGCTGTTCCAAAAAAGGAATAGCAATGGATACCTGTGGAAAAATTTATGAAGAGGCGCTGCGTCAAGCACGTGCAGCTAAAGCTTTTGTATATAATCCCTATGTTTCGTTCTGTACGTTTGAAGCCTATCAGCAGTGTGTACGTAACATATGCGCAAGCGATTTGTATGCGCGTCAACGAGGTTCTTTTGTCAAACGTGCGTTGGGATTTTCGTTTGAAAAGCTTATGTGTCCTATACTTTGCGTTGCTTGTAATAAACGATGCAACAGTTTTATATGTAAATCATGCTTTCATCGCTTGTTGTGGATAGATCCTGTGTGGTCGTGTCCAAATTGCTCGGCTCCTGGTGGTTGGCTTACCTGTAGCGAATGCAGCAACCCATGGGGCTTTGCGTCATGTCATGCGGTGTATGAGTTTTCATCGTATACAAGACAGCTTATTTTGCAATTTAAAGACCAACGAGATACTCGTTTATCTGCGTGTTTGGCGGCTCTTTTGGCGTGTTTTTATCGTTTTATGTGCGCCGCGTTTTATCCAAACGGCACGAGCGCAAGCGCTGTAAAATCCAAGCTGATCTTTTCGCAGCAAACATCGCAGAATATATGCCGCGCACCACCACGCTTACCTCATAACGCTGTGTGCTTTATCCCTGCAACTCGCAAAGCATATCGTTATCGGGGCTTTGACCATATGGAGCTTGTTACACAACTCTTTGCGTACGCTCTAGGAATTTCTTATTGCGACGTTTTACTAAGGCCATACGCATTGGATCAAAGGCATCTTTCAAAGCAGCAGCGTATTGATAACCTTACGGGCACCATTTCTGTACTACAAGATATGAGCAATAAACGGGTTCTGGTATTAGATGATGTTATTACGACAGGCGCGAGCATGCGCGAAGCAGCAAGAGCGTTGAAGCAAGCAAACGCTGTAGATGTATCAGCTCTTGCGTTTGCACGCGTTTGGTAAACCGTATGCGTATGCTTAGAAAGAATTGAGCTTTTACCTGGGATTAGTTAGGATTTTGGTGAGGCGAGGCCTTTAGTCGTGCGTTTGTATAAGCTTGTGTACATGTCTTGTGTATTTGCATGCGCATGTGTGCATGCGTGCGCTGTATGTACTGGTATCTTGTATTTATAACCTTATATACAAATATTACAGGTGTATTTATTCAACGTATTCTATGGTGGACGTATGTGCTCAAGCTGGTATACTTAAGATAACTTATCTAGGTTTGTGGTTGCGGAAGCACTGAAGAGTTTGTGCTCGGCATGGTGTTTCTTAGTCCAAGGCAGACGAGGTCAAAAGGATCCACGTAAATACAGGTGTACGCATGTGTGTGAGCATGGCTCGTCCTAGGGGTTAGTCATACCGTCTGTTGATTTCAAGGCATACGGCCTTGCAGGCGAGAGAGTTTACAGTATGGATACCGCGGTATACCAGCGAAGACTCCAGTATGCGAGTGTGGGGTCAAATACCAGGTCAACTAGGTAAGTTGTTGCTGTTTGTAACTCAAAGTACACGTTTTTCGAGATGATATTTTGTCATACGGCATGTGTTAAAGGAGCGTTGTATGAATAGGCGTTGTGTATCATATCTACTATGTTCACCAGTTGTTCTTGTAACCGCGTTGGTCCTTAGTGGATGTTCGTTTTCTTCGATTCCTAATCTTTCTTCGCTTCAAAAACCTTCAGTGCAGCAAGCACAATCAGATTCTCAAGCTAAGCTTAGTCCAAAAGTAACAGACGAAAACCTTGTTACACCTCAAACACTTACCGTTGGTATAAAAATGAGTTCAACTGTTGCTCCCTTTGTAATGCAGGCTGATAATTCTGAACTTTGTGGGTTGGATATTGATTTAGCATATGCTTTAGGTGATGCGCTTGGACTCAAAGTAACATTTGTTGAGATATCAGATGTGGGAAGAAGCTTGGGAAAAACCTGTGATATTGTGCTTAACGCAAAGTCTAACGAAACAACTGTTGCCAAGATTGTAGGTGGCTATGCAGAATCTGCAGCTGCGCTTTATGGTAAATCAGCTGGAACACAACTTAAAGTTTCTGATTTGTCTGGCAAGCGCGTTGCATTGCAAAAAGGTTCGCTTTCCGAGCTTGCCTACAAACGTTCTGGCTTAGCTATGACCACGGTAGATTGCTCCAACCTCAATGAGGCTTTTGATGCAGTCCAATCGGGCAAAGCTGATTACGTACTCTGTGAGGCCTATGCAGGTGCTTATATGATAAAACATGCAAAGAATATTGCATGTGTTGGGACACTTGATAAGCCCGTTCAGGCGGGTATTGCAGTTGCGTCAAAAAATCAGGCATTACAGGACGCACTAGAGAAAGCTTCTTCTAATATTCAAAGTAACGGTGTTTACCAGCTCATTCGCTCACGTTGGGTTGGCGCAAATGCTGTTTTCTCAGCAGATACACAAATCAAGGGTATACAAACACCCCAATCGCAAAATAAGGATGCTTCTGATTCTAAAAATAAGGATGCTTCTGATTCATCAACTGCAGGTTCAAATGCGGTAAATCTCTAGGGCTTATTTGATTGTATTTGGCTGTGATAAGTGTAGAGGATACGAAAGTGCCTGTTATATGGGAATATAACAGGCACTTTTAACACTGCGTTCATTGTCTAACGTGAAGTGCGTAAGCTAAGGTTTTAGGTGTATCTGTGAACACCTTTATTCGCAGCTGCTTATGCGCGGCGCTTTACCTTGTTTCGCATGTTTGGAAAGATTTTTGTATATTATGCAGTAAAGTAACCACTTATAGCGTTCGTACAACCACTTATTACACAATTGTAGAAATTGCACGCTGCTATCTTATAGAATTCTCAGCGTACAGGAGGTGAACTCATGAAAATTGAACTTAAACTTGATAAAACATATGAGGATCCAAAAATTGTTATCATGACAAATCAAGTTACGGACGAAATAAAACTTATCATGGAAATGCTTTCCGATGAGCGCGCTCATGTGATTGCTGGGTTTAAAGACGGAGATGCGGTGGTACTTGATCCAGCTGATATCTATCGCATTTTTGCTTGCTCTGGCAAAGTTTTTGCCCAAACAAACCAAGGCGATTACGCGCTTCGTTTGAGGCTCTATGAGATAGAACAGTGGCTTATAAACAAGGATTTTGTACGGATATCAAATTCTGAGATCATCAATTTAAGCAAAGTGAAGAGCTTTGACTTGAGCTTTACTGGAACAATTTACGTAAAGTTGTCAAATGGAACTGGAACATACGTTTCCAGAAGATACGTTGCCAAAATTAAACAATTCTTAGGCATGAAAGGTGGTAAATAATGAAAAAGACACTCATTCAACTTGGACTTCTTGGATTTCCTCTAGGCATTGCAATTGGTTATGTGATAACGCTGTTTATATCAATTGGTATTGGGGACAATTGCTACTATCCCGTCAATCAAGAGCTCATAAACACAGCTGGAACCGAATTAAACGCTGTTCTTCTTCAAACGCTTTTGTGTGGCATAGTGGGCTCGTTGTTTTCAATGGGATCGGTTGTTTGGGATATTGATTCGTGGAGTATTACCAAACAAACAGGCGTTTATTTTGTAATTGCTTGTCTAGCGATGTTTCCCATTGCTTATTTTGCAGGTTGGATGCCGCATTCTGTTGTGGGCGCCGCACTGTACGTGGGTATATTTATAGCAATATTTGCGATTTGCTGGATTACTCAGTATCTTTCGATAAAGCATAAGGTCAACGAAATGAATGCTTTGGTCACTAAGTAGATCCAATACAAATGCGCACCGTTCGTATCAGACGGTGCGCTTGTATAATATTAGGTAACCATACGTTTAAGTTGCTTAAGGCGAACGCATAACGCGTAATCAAAAGTATTACGGCAGTGTTTTCTCCCAGTTAGGGTTAACTGCAATTCCTCCGATATGAACGTTTTCACCGCGATATGCTGCCAAGCTTTTAACGTCAAACAAATGCTCATAAGCGCCAGTTTTAAATACGTAGCGAGAAAAATCAAGCGTAGCCGAATCGTCCTCGCCGTTATCCAGGCGATACACAGCACAAGAGGTAACATCAAATCTTGGGATATTTCCACCATGAGCAAGCGCTTCAAATGTGAAGAGATGTTTTCCTGCTCCCGTTGTTACATCAACGGAATATACTTTGCCTGTTCTGGTTACAAAACGATATTCACTACCATCCAACACGCCTCTTTGTCCACCTATGTCATCTTCGTCTATATCAATAAAGTTTTCGTTGGGGTCTATAATATCTAGAGTCCTTCTGGTATGGTTTGCAAGATCCCACGCTTCTAAAACCGCATGTCCAGCCTTTGGGTCTTTATTGTTGTCTCGACTGGCATCGGGATTATCGTGCAGATAGCTTAAAAGATAAATACTATTGTTGTAACGCTGAAACTCTTTATTGGCGTGTGAAATGCTTTCATCATGTGCAACGCTTTCAAGCACGCGCGGGCATTGCGGATTGTTTTGATCTGCAGGGTAAACCTGTACAAGTACATCAAAATTGTCAATAGCCGCGAGTTCTTCATTTGATGCACCTGTGTGCTCTTGATACACGGCTTGAGCTTGTTCAAGAAGATGAGAAGCATATCTTGTTTGAGTAAGCGCATAAAGCGTATCTTCACAAACACCCATATTCATGTAGCCGCCGTCTACGTTAATGGTTTCGGCCCTTTCTGAGCTTCCTACAACAACAGGCTGGTTGTGTTCGCCAGGTTTGCCTCCGCCTCCATAAAAGGCAATAAATCCACGGCCGTTATCGTGCGCATATCGTGCATATTCTACACTTGGCTTAAAATCGCGTGAAATCGCTTTTGTTCCCTGATCATTGGTGAAAAATTCAGATTTTGCACCAGCGTAAAAAATACCAAGATCACTCCATAGAGGCTCTGCCGAGGGCATGCTGCCCGTATTAAAAGCACGGGTATTTCCCGACGCGTCTGCAAGCACCAGATAGCCAACATTGGGATTAAAGTCTAACAAGTTTGTGCGCGTTTTACTCAGACGTATTGCAAGTGCCTGATCTTTGGTTGTAAAGTCTTTGGAATTTATGGTTGGTGGCTGCGTAAAAATATACAAGATACCAACTAGTACCGCGCAAAACGCAACACTTACCGTAATAATTAAGGTACGATGTTTCATGCATCATCACCCCATTTGCGACAAGAGCACCATGTGTATGTAGTCTATCTTTATACTAGATAGTTAACTGAAAGTATATCATATGTACTTGCTTGTAAAACTTGTATGGCCTTTGTTTTGCTCAAAAATGTGACGAGCGTTTACCAAAAAATGAGACGAGAACTTTCTTGAAAGGGCATGCGCATTAAGCGAAAAAATTCAGCCGTATAGCTATATTTGTTTGACGGATAAGCTTTGCGGGTATGAAATATAATGTAAAGCACACCAAATTCGGTGTGGATGAACGGATTGATTGCCGGTGCAGCTGTTACAAAAGTTCATACACCTGGATTTGAAGTAACTTTATTAAAGGAGGAATCATGACAGACATTAAAATTTCCGGTCGTAAGGTTTCCGTAAGTGACGCGTTGCGTGATCATGTGCAACTTAAAGTAGGAGATGCGCTTAAAGTCTTTGATATTACGCCGATGACCTGTGATGTGGTTCTTCGTGTAGATAAAAATCATTCAAATCCTGATCGTAAAACCTGCGAAGTTACCGTTTATGTGCGTAATAATGTAGTTCGTGTTGAAGCAAGCTCAGAAGATATGTATGCCGCTATTGACGCTGCAAGCGACAAAGTTACCAGGCAGTTGCGCAAATATAAAACCCGTATTATCGATCGCAAACAACGCTCTCAAGCGCCTGTGCCTGCTCCATCTAAGGATTTGTCTGACCTAATTGACGAGGTTGCCGATGACGACATGCTGGTACGTGAGAAGTATATTGACCTTCATCCTATGACCGAAGAAGAAGCGCTTGTACAAACGGATTTAATTGGTCATGACTTTTATGTGTTTGAGAATGCAACAACTGGGTTAATTAATGTTGTTTATCATCGTCATAATGGTGGATACGGTATTATTAAACCTAAACTTGAAACAGAAGATGGCGAGTAGTTGTATTCATAGAGCGCATGCGTGCGGTTGCGTTTCATAATCACATGTGTTAAAACTACGCCATCTTAACCGTTTGTGAGGATTGATTATGGATACAAACCAGTATAGCTCAATGGATGAACAGCCAAAATTCGCCGACGTTCAAAGCAGTAACCAGGATTATCCGTGTCGGAATAGCATTCATATTATTGTGGATTCTACCTCGGATTTTTCGCCGGCCATTATTAAGCGCTTGGGTTTGGAAGTCATTCCGTTTACGTATGTCGATGAGGCAGGCATAGAGCACATGGATGACATGTGGCAAACTATGTCTGCCCACGATTTTTATGAGCGCATGAGAAAAAATCCTAAGATGCACTTTTCTACAACGGCAGTAACTCCTGGTAGATACTACGAGTATTTTGAACGCTGTGCTCAAAAGGGAATACCAACGCTGTATTTATGCCTGTCGAGTGGATTGTCGTCTTCAGTTGAATCGGCACGTCGCGCGCAAGCGATGATTAAAGAAAAATTCCCTGATTTTGAGCTTTATGTGCTTAACAATCGCTGTGATTCAGCAGCAGGGGAGTTGCTTGCTATTGAGGTTGCCCATCAAGCATCACTGGGTTTAACTGCTCAAGAAGTATATGAATGGGCACGTGACGCTCGTTATTTCCTACAGGGTTTCTTTACGCTTGAAAACTTTGACGCGCTTGCAGCTGGAGGAAGAATTCCTCCAGCGGCGGCGAGTGTAGGCGGAAAGCTTAACATTAAACCGGTGCTTTCGTATGATCTTAACGGTGCGCTTACCTTGCGCGGAATGTGTCGTGGTCGTAAAAAAGCACTCAAAGCTATGGTTCAGGCATTTGAAGCAGGATATGCAAAAGATACGTCGTTGCCGCTTGCAATTGTTTCAACCGATGCCGAAAAAGACGCCGATTGGCTTGAAAAAGAAATCAGAAAAGTTAAAGGTTGCGATCGCGTGACTATTATCCGCTCTCAAGTGTCTCCTATTTTAGGCTCACATGTTGGACCAGGCATGGTTGCTATGGTTTATTGGGGCACAGATAGAAGGTGCGAACAGTCTTTAACCGATAAAATTGCGCAAAAAATTAAGAGGACTATGGGCGGAGCAGTTTCGTAGCTAGCCTCAGACGCGCATTTTGGTATATCGTACACATCTGTTTTCTTACTAAGGATTGATTCATCTATGAAGCAACGTATTACAACTGTGGCGTGGATCGGCACTGGAATTATGGGTGCACCTATGGCGCACCATCTTCTTCGTGCAGGATATCACCTGATTGTGCATTCGCGTACTAAACAAAAGGCTCAGGCGCTCATTCAGGCAGGTGCACAGTGGGCAGAAGACGTTGCTTGTGCAGTGCGTCATGCTGACGCTGTGTGCACCATGCTTGGCTATCCGCAAGATGTTGAAGATGTTTATCTTACACAGACGGGCATTTTGCAAAACGTTGCTAAAGATACCTGGATTATCGACTTTACTACGTCATCTCCGCTGCTTGCTCAAGAAATTCATCAGGCAGCGGCTCTTAAGCATTGCATAGCATTTGATTGTCCGGTAACGGGAGGCGAAACAGGGGCAAAAACGGCACATCTTACCGCGCTTATTGGAGCTCGTGAACAAGATATTTTGCCTGTTGTTCCTTTGATTTCTGCTTTTGCAAACAAGCGGTTTTACTTTAATGAAGCAGGAAAAGCGCAGGTTGCAAAACTTTGTAATCAGGTTTCCCTTGCTTCTTGTATGGTTGGCTATGCGGATGCGCTTGCGCTTGCTAAGCAATCTGGTTTAGACGCTGCGCAGGTTATTGATATGATTTCATCGGGCATGGGTTCTTCGCGCGCACTTTGTGAGTTGGCTCCTAAGTCTTGTGATGGTGATTATAAGCCCGGCTTTATGGTTGCTCACATGAAAAAAGATTTATCACTTGCCCTTGAACATGCCCAAGAGGTTGAGGTTTCATTGCCTGGCGCGGATACCGCGTATAACCTCTACGACATGCTCTGCGATATTGGGGGAAAACGTTTGGGCACTCAGGCAATCTCTTTGCTCTATGAAGACGAAGCGCAAGGTGTTGCGGCAGGACTTGATTGGTCGGCATATCAAAAAGATTCGTATATAGACAACGAACAAGAATCACCATCGTCTGATCAATCGTCTGATGATACACATGAGTCAAAGTCTTGCGCGCAAGATCAAGATACCAAAGGTGCTGCTTCATATCATATGAGCGGCCAAGAAGAATTTTCTGATTCATCCGATGACGCACACAGCGATATGCAGGGTCTTTTGGATAATTGGATGAAATAAGGATACGGTATGCCAACATTTAATTTTGCTTCTTTTGGCGTGGCGCTTATTGCGGTGCTTATGCTTTTATTTGGTATGGTACTTGGTACTAAAATTGGATCCGAACTTGCCAAAAACTGTATAAATCATAAGGATTATTGGATAGCACATCTTAAAATCCTGGTAATAGGTGTTTTGATATCCGCTTTTGTGTGTTGGCTAAACCTTATTATGTTGGCAGGCATTCCTATTGGCGCTATGGCAAGTGCTATCACGGTGCTCAAAATGGATTTTGGCGAGAGCGTGGGCGTTTGGAAATTCCACGATAAGTTCTTTCGCGTTAATAAAGATCATGTGCAGCGTGGGAAAACCAAGCAAAGCCGTCGTCGTGCAGAAGAGGTGCGGCGTTCTTTGCGCGATAATACCGATGTCCCCGAGTATATAAGCGTAAGCGATAAGTAAGCACATAAGTGTGAACAATAAGCAAGCACACCTTTTGAGTGAGCTCACAAATATATACTTCGTAAAATTTATAAATACTGTTATCCTTACAAACACGGCGTTAATTATGCTGTCCATACGATATAATTACATGTAATATGTGGCGTGTCTGATATTATTTTTGCGTGTCAGCAGAGTATTAACAGGTAATTTATAGCTTTTAAGTATATACAGGCACGTCTTACAGAAAGGGTACTATTTGAGTGACATTAACCAACGTTCAATAGCTGTTTTTATTGACTACGAAAACTTTGCAGCTGGGGCAGGCGCATCAAAAAATAAAACGTCTTTGCACGGTAAGCGCGCGCAACCAAACATGAAATGCGTGTTTAGCAGGCTTGTTGATAAAGGTCGTATTACCTTAAAACGCGCCTATTGCGACTGGCAGCGTTTTAAGCAAGATGTTACACCTCTGCATGAGTTGGGCATCGAGCTTATAGAAATTCCTGATCGTTCGTCTACGGGTAAGAATTCTGCCGATATTCGCCTGGCAGTTGATGCAACAGAGATGTGTCTTACCAAAGATCATATCGATACATTTGTGATCCTTTCAGGCGACTCAGATTTTTCGCCTTTGGTATCAAAATTAAAAGAATTTGGTAAAACCGTTATTGGAATAGGCGCAAAACCTATTACCAGTTCGCTTTTAGTTGAAGTTTGCGATGAGTTTATCTTTTACGAAGACATTTTGTCGCAGGCCGGAATTCCCGAGTTTAAAGACATTGTACCTGTCGAAAAACACCCGTGCTATCAACTGTTGCTCGAAACAATTGATGCGCTTCAGCACGAAAACGATTCGGCTATTTTTGCTTCGCACTTAAAAATAACCATGATTCGTAAGTGCCCTCAATTTTCTGAGAGAAGCTATGGCTATAGGTGCTTTTCGGCTTTGTTGGAAGAAGCCGCAAAACTGCAGCTTATTACCATTCATAATGATGATAAAAAAGGTTCTGTTATGATAGACGGCTTTTCAGAACGCTAAGAGAGGAGTTGCTATGGAAGAGATAGACTATACAAAAATTCCTTTGGAAAATTTGGTCACGGGTCTGCGCAGCACGCGTCGTCGTGAACGTCAAGATTGTGCTCATGAGCTGGTTGCGCGTTGCTCGCAAAATCCTGAGGCCGCACTTGATCACATACGCCCCCTACAAAAAGCACTTACCTGCACCGAGGCGCAAACGCGCTGGGAAGTGCTTAATGCTTTGGCTGTACTTGCTCCCTATGATGTTAAGGCTGTGGGCAAGTCGTTTAGAGATGCAGAAACATGCTTGTTTGATGATGAGTCGGCATCTGTGCGTTTAGCAGCGTGTAGATTTTTAGTTGCCTATGGCAGCCAGTCCGAAAAAAATTCTGATAAATCATGGGCGGTTTTGGATGAGTTTATCCAGTGTTACCACGGTGACCCTGAATATCGCGATATTTTAAAGATGATGCTAACGTTTGCGCAGGCGCATATTTCTCGTAAAACGCGTGCGGCTATGAAGAAACGTTTTGAATTTGATGCACATAATTCAGACGGCTATATAAATAAGTTTTCCGTTGAAATTATTGAGGAGTTAAAAAAAGAGGAATAATATTTGTTGTAAGCAATTTTAACGCTACACCAAGATGTGCATAACAGTTGCATAGATCAGTTGCATGGTTAACCCCGTGCAAAATTCGGAGGTTTTTATGGGTACAAATTCAAATGGGAATTATGGGATGCATGCCCAGGATAATTCTTTGCATAAAGCAGCAGGTACACGTTCTGCGGCGCGAGAGATTGTGTTGCCTAAAGGTGCTGATAAAGCAAATAAGCATCACTCGGGATCGTTTTTGCTTCTTGTTGTTGCACTCCTTGTCGTATTAATTGTAGGAATGTGCCTGGGTCACTATATTCAAGGCTTGCCCTTCCCAAGTTTTGGCGCCCAAGGTGCTGCTGCATCGCAAACGCTTACCGAAGATAGCGTAAAGCAAGCTATTGCCACCTACGAACTTGATGGTAAGCGTGTAGACGTCCTTGCAAAAGATGTTATTGCACAAAAGCGCTCGCTTGATAGCTCTAAGAGTGACGATGGCACCTATGCAAAGCCATCTGCCGAAGAAATTATGGGTTACATTCGTACTCAGTTGCTCAAAAAAGACGCAGCCGATCAAGGCATTGATGTTTCCGACGACGAGGTCTCAGAATTTGCAAAGAATTCTTTGGGAACCGACGATATGTCATTACTTGCTAAAAGTTATGGTATGGATGAAGACAACGTTAAGGAATTGATTCGCACGTCTGTAATTTTAGATAAACTTCGCAAACAGGTTGTTACCACAAAGGTTCCTACGATTCCTTCTGTTCCCAAACCGCCAGCGGCTGGCAAAGAACAAGAGCCTTCTGCTGAATATGCAAAATATATTATTGATCTTGCAGGCAATGAATGGGATAGCTCAGCCGATACATGGAAATCCAAGGACAGCGCTCTTGCTCAGGGATTAAGTAAGTTTAAGATTTCGAGCAAAGGCGCAACCTACGACGCAGTTCGCATTGCATACTCACTTGCTTTGCAAAAGGCAAATCAGGTTAAACAGGCAAGCGACGAAGAGTGGAGAACGTACGTGAACAAAACATTTAATCGCGTAACGGTTACGATTAACACGCTTGGTGCTTAAAAGGTATTATTGTTTCGTTTGCAAGTAACAGGTACAGGCGTTCATTGAGCTCCAGCTCCGCTGCTTGTGGCACTCATAAGGTTGCTAAAAGCTTGCCTTGTATAAAGGCAAGCTTTTTTGGTACAAAGTTTTGCAATTTTGGTTAAATAATGCATAGTAGAATTTTCGCTTGAAATATAGCCGGTTTTCCGTATAGTAAATAGGCGTATGTTTTCAAACATTACATCATGAATAACATACGCCTATGGTAGGCCAGCTTAGCTCAGTTGGTAGAGCACCGCTCTCGTAAAGCGGGGGTCACCAGTTCAAGTCTGGTAGCTGGCTCCAGTTTTTTATTCCATGTTTGTTAGAGCTTTTGAACTTATCGCGCGTGCTTTGCGCATATAACAGCGCGAATTTATTTACATGTTTCCTGCAGTTTATTTAATTTTAGATTTATCAACACGAATTTTGAAAACTCATATTTCTTGGGATAGATAAGATAATTTTAAGTAAACAAAAAAAGACCTATTAAAGATTTCCTTTAATAGGTTTGAAATATCAAAATAGACTATTAACTTGTGATTAGTGATATTAAATAATTAATAGTTCCATTTTCAATCATTATATAGAGACCGAGTCCAATAAACACGACTGGTACAATTATTTTTTCGTACTTCTCTATAGTCTCTCCAATAGCAGAAATTGAGGCGAGATTTTGAGATAATTTGCATAGAATCAAAATCCCTAACGCAAATATTACTAAAATTATACTAATCTCAATCAAACTCTTTCCTGTAAAATAGGGGATATAAATTCCTAAATTATCTCCACCCATTGCTACTGTTAAACTTGTAAATGCTAAGATTTTTGATCCATCTCCGGTAATTTTCCCCTCGATATCTTCTTCATCAATATCTTCATCCACAAAAATTGCTCTTATACCAAGACCTAGCGGAATTAGACCAAGGAGTCCGATAATCCAATCTTGTGGAATAAAATTTAAAAAGTAAGCGGCAATAAGACTAACCAGTACAAGCAGTCCTGTACCTATATACTGTCCTGCATAAATTGACTTCAAACCTTCCTTGCCTTGAATGGCGAATAAAATAGTCAAAACAACTAAGTAGTCAATTGATGTAGAGACAAAAACTAATAAAGCGGATACTATTGTTTCCATTATTTCTCCTTTCAAAATGTTAACATTTATTTACATGTTCCCTGCAGTTTATTTAATTTTAGATTTATCAACACGCAGGCAGCGCATTGCATTGGCAACTGCCAAGCACGCAACGCCCACATCGCCGAAAACAGCTACCCACATATTTGCAATACCTAAAGCTGCAAAACCTAAAATTAAAACTTTAACACCGAGTGCCACCACAATATTTTGTCGAACGATTCTCATGGTTTTGCGTGCAATGTTGATAGCCACTGCAATACCTGATGGTTTATCGTTCATAAGGACCACATCAGCCGCTTCAATTGCCGCATCAGAGCCCATAGCGCCCATAGCTATGCCTACATCTGAGCGCATTAAAACAGGCGCATCGTTAATTCCATCACCCACAAATGCCAGTTTGCTGCCTGAGTCTTCTTGACGAATAAGCTTTTCGATAATTGCAACTTTGTCCTGCGGCATAAGCTCTGCATGGAATTCATCCATTCCAAGCTTTTGGCATACGCTTTTTGCCACGTCGAACCTGTCACCTGTTAGCATAACACAGCGCTTAACACCAATTTTGTGCAGATTAAGAATGGTTTGCGAAGCATCGTCTTTAGGGGAGTCGGCAATAACAATGTGACCTAGATATACACCGTCTTGCGCCACGTGAATGGTGGTTCCCATAACTTCGCACGCTTGCGTGTGAATCCCCACTTCTTCCATAAGTGCAAGATTACCAGCTGCAATGCGGTGCCCCTCAAAATCGGCACTTACCCCTTTGCCTGAATGTTCAGTAAAGTTAGTTACTAATTGAGGGTTTGCACCTGCGGTATAGGCTTGTCGAAGAGCCTGCGCAGTTGGATGATTGGACAACACTTCTACATGCGCTGCTATACGCAAGAGTACACCGCGCGCAATATCGGGAACGGGATGAACGGTGATAATACCAAACTTACCTGTGGTAAGCGTTCCTGTTTTGTCAAACGCAACGGTATCAACTACAGCTAGTGTTTCAAGATAGTTTGAACCTTTTATGAGTATGCCTTGCTTTGACGAGGCTCCAATACCACCAAAGAACGAAAGTGGAACTGAAATAACGAGCGCGCACGGGCAGCTTACCACCAAAAATATCAACGCACGCTGTATCCATGTTGAGTATGAACCATAGCCCATAAGCGGTGGAACAACTGCTAAAAGCGCAGCTAAACATACAATAACAGGAGTATATATATGTGCAAATCGCGATATAAAGTGCTCGGCGTGAGCTTTGCGCGTACTGGCGTTTTCTACAAGATCTAAAATTCTCTGTACGGTAGAGTCTTCATACTGTTTGGTAACTTTAATGGTAAGTGCGCCCGATAAATTAACGCAACCACTTACCACCGATGATCCAATATGCACCAAGCGCGGCAACGCTTCGCCCGTAATAGCGGAGGTGTCTATTTGCGAATAGCCGTTTATTATTTCGCCGTCAAGCGCAATGCGCTCGCCCGGTTTTACCATAATGTATTGGCCAACTTCAATATCTTGAGGTTTAACTTTGGTAAGTACATCACCCTCAATACGATAGGCGTACGCAGGCGCAATGTTCATCATCGACTTAATGGAGCTGCGGCTTTGATCAAGCGCGTAATCGTGAAACCATTCACCAGTTTGGTAAAAGATCATAACGGCCGCGCCCTCTGCCATATGAGGATCGCTTTCGGGGAAAAATACCAGCGCAAATGCACCGACCGTTGCAATAACCATCAAAACATTTTCATCAAAGAGGTGTCCGCGGATAACTCCTTTATAGGCGTGCGCAATAACGTCTGAGCCTGCTATGAGATAGGGAACCAAAAAGAGTACAAATTGAATCCACAGGCACGCGATAGAAGGTAGTCCAAGTAGTTTGAGTGGTAGAAGCTCAATGATGGCAAAGATAACCAGCGAAATTACAATGCGCATAAGGTTGAAGCGCTGTTCATGGGAAAGTCCTTGGAATTTACGTACGAGATAGTTCATGGTTTGTCCTGACGTTGCGGTCTATAAAGAAACAAGCTATAGCAGGTGCTGCTTCACGAGGTGTGGATAATTGATGTAGGTTAGTTAAACAAAGCTAGCTTACTTACGATACATAGATAAGTAAAAATAGAAACAACTATTCGCACATGTGCGTCATACCTTGAGAAAGCATGGTGTTTACGTGGTCGTCGGCAAGCGAATAGATAATTTGTTTACCTTCGCGCTTAAAACGAACAAGATGCGTTTGCTTTAAAATGCGCAGCTGATGCGAAACGGCACTTTGCGACAAACAAACTGCGTCGGCAATATCGTTAACTGATAGGCTACCGCAGGTTAGTGCAAAAAGAATTTTGACACGCGTCGTGTCTGAAAAAATTTTGAATAGGTCGGCAAGGTCGTAGAGAATTTCTTCATCGGGCATGTCCATAGCGGCAATCTCGGCTTTTGCGGTATCTTTTGCCGTGGCTTCACTAAGAGATTTGTGTGGTGTTATTTGTGCTTTTTCCTGCGAATTGTGCAAGTTCTTTTTGTTCGCGGCTGATTGACGCGGCATATAACCTCCTTACATATATACATATGAACATGCGTTCATATGTTAGCTATCATGATACCAAGTTTTTGGAGGATGTCAAATAAAGCTTAAGATGAGCTGAATGTATGGAGAAATCTGTTTGTCGAGCGGCTTGGTAGGCTGACCTACGTAGTCCGATTTACACAACTCGCACTATGGGTCCCGATGCGCGCATCTTGGTCTTGCGAAACCGCCTTGCGTGGTACTAGTCCTCGCCCTTTACCATGTTGCCCAATAAAGAAGTATCGCTGGCACTGGTAAATGTTATATCCGAGCTTGGCCGCCAACGATCTTGTGAAAGTTGCTTAGGAACATTGTTTTTCGCATAGGTCCATTGTTGCTTACGAATAAGTTTACCCTTGACTAACTTATATTCCGTGCTAGTGATAGATTGTGAATTATAGGGATATTCATTTTGCAAAATCTCTTTGGGCTCCCGTCCAATTTGAAATGTTGTGTCATCACCGCCAACAGATGCGTGTCCTTCGTAAAGAGGAGTATCCGTTGCAACCATATCTGCTTCTTTGCCACGAGAAGAAAAGATGTGAATCTCAGACATTGCTTTTTCATGCTCAGCTTTGATGAGCATTTCGGGGATATGGTCATCAGTAATATCAACGAGGGCATACGAAAGTTTGGTCACATCAAAATCATGGCTAAAGTATGCACTTGGATCTTTGAGTGCTTGTCGATATTGATCCGAGGCCGCCTTTAACTTTTGAATGCGCTGTTCATCGGCCGCACGCTGAGCCTGTTCTTTGGCAGCGGATTCTTGTTGGGTACGCTCATCGGCTGCACGCTGTAAAGGCATAAGACGGTGCGTGTACATCCATGCTGCGCCTATGGCACCTAATATGCACAAACACGTCAGTATAAGAGCTGCAGCTGTCTTTGCACTCATATGTGATGTATAAGGATTTGAGTCTTTGGTGTGTCGCATAAATTTCTCCTTGGTTTGATTGCGTATGTGTAAGCACGTTTAATACTGTTGTGCCGTTCTTCGTGCGTGCACATACTGAAGACATAATAGCGTACAGAGAAGCATCATGACCAATAGATAACTACCTACAGCACCACTGAAACGCAATGTAGTAATGCATATGAGCGAGCAGATAATAACAAAGCCAAAGCTTATGAGATAGGAGCTAAAAGCTTTTGCCTGTTTGCGAATGATGGTAAGCAGCTGAAAGAAAAAGTCGATGCCTGCTCCTAAACCGCCTGCAATAACCATGCAGAGCTGCTCAAACTGTAAATGTTTAAATGAGACGCCATAAAGAATTCCATTAAGGGTTGCACCCCAATTCCACATAATAAATGCCATAAGAGCCGTGATGCCAATAATGCTTGTTACAATGATAAGCGTTTGCATATCAAAACGTTTTGTGTTGTCGCTTTGTGTCCAAAGTATTGATAATTTCATGAGTTGTGGTTTATATACTAACGCAGCAACCAGCACAATAGCCATTGCTGGAAAGTAGAGCGCATTAAAATAGAGCTGTTGCTGGTAATCCAAGAGCGCTTCCATGATAAATTTTGGTGAGCTGTCAATAAGTGCAAAAAGGAATTGACCTAAAAATGCAGGGAAACACTCATAAAAGAGTTCGCTGAGTTCAATTGCTTCCCAGCCGCGCGATTTGGGCGTTTCAAATTTTGCAAGCGGATAGGTGATAACAACAAAGCTTACGCCTGCAAAGAGAGCAAGGGCGTACGTTGCCGCTTGTACGTCGCGAAAAAGTATAAGCACTAACATAAAAGCAAAACACGCGCCGCCGCAGCGAATTGCTTGAGAAATACCTGCTAGATAGAGTTTATCGCATTGTTGCAAGCGACCTTCAAAGACATCGGCAAGACTGTCGACAAGCTTAAAAGCCATAAGCGAAATAAGCAGGGATGACATAAGTTCGCTATCGTGGCGCAGCACCAGATATATACAGCCAACAGCTGCCATAACAAGACATGTCACGATGCGTTGTAGCTGATAGGCGGCAAATGAATCTTGTTCGTTAACGTCAGATACTTGAAAGGTTCTAACCCCAAAAAGCGCAATAAACTGTAAGACCGTAGCTATCACAAATGCCATGGTAAATCGGCCTGCAATGTCACAGCCACAGATTTGTGAAACTAAAATAGTAAGCAAAGGGAACATAAGCCCCATGCAAGCCTGACCGAGCGCATTGCACAGATAGTCTTTAACGGTTCGATGCGACCCATAGAGCGCAACTTGGTTTGCAAAATCTTGACGTCGCATGCCCTCAATGAGGCGGTTTTTCCATATATCTATAATTCCGTGCGTGGATTTTGTTGCGCGTGCAGGCGGTAATGGATGCAGCTTTTGACTTGAGCGCACAAAGCTTGGCGCCAACTTTTGCAGTATATGTGTGATTGCCTGCTTCATTACCAGTCCTAACATGCATGTGTACGGTGTGTACGCATTGTTGTGTATGCATTAGCTTGCATGCATTATAAACTTCTGTCAGCGCGTTGCAACATGGTTGTACCTATCGAGTATATAGGTGAATGTACAAGCGTCCACGCGCTCCATGTGATTGCTATGTTTACCACTTGTGTTAGTGCATCTTGCAAAAACATTCCTATTATACGTTTTGTTTTGAGCACTTGTTACATGCTTTCTCATCTTTCATGATGTGCAGGTTTTTGTACATAAAGATTTCTAAACGGTTACAGCTTCTGTGTCGCTTATGCTAAATTGTCAAACCTGCCTTGCCACGCTTTAAAGTGGTGTATTGTTAGATAAGTAATTTAGAAGGGTATCGTTTATAAAGGAGTTATCGTGTCGGAGTTTAGTTGTCAAAACCAATCTGGCAAAAACGATACAGAGGCTCATAAGACGCAAAAGCATACTGAGAGCTGTGAAGTGTGTTCGCACACATACGAGCCTTTGCAATCCGGTCCGTCTGGGCAGTCGGACCAAGTTAAGACACATGCAGTGCACGCCGAAGAGCAACGCACCTTTGCGCGTGTTGATATTCCCGAAAGCCTTAAAAGTAATTTAACGCTTTTTCTTCATCTTGTACGTAAAGTTATTCAGGAATACGACGAAAACCTTTGTACCACGTTTGATATGCTTCTTTCCGACTTTATCGAGGCAGATAATCAGGAGGCACATCATCCAAGCCAAACCTGCTCTGCACTCCAAGATGCCGTGCGTATTATAAATGGTCTTGAGATTCACGAAGCTACTATGCTTGCGCGTGCGTTTGCATCGTATTTTCATCTGGCAAATATCTGCGAAGAGAATTATCGTGTTGCAGCTTTGCGTGCGCGCGAAAAATCTACGCCCGTTTCAAAAAAAGACAATCCTTTTGCTAATCCTAATAACGACTTAAGCGCTGCCTATCACGAAATTATGCGTGAATGTGGCAAAGACAAGGCAAATGAGCTGTTGCACCGTTTGGAATTTCACCCTGTATTTACGGCACATCCAACCGAAGCGCGCCGTAAGACCGTTGAGTCGCGTATTAGAAATATTGCAACGCTGCTCGAAAAGCGAGCTCGTCTTGGCGGAGCTTCTTTGGCCGAAAATGATCGTCGTATGCTTGAGGAAATTGAGGCGCTCTTTAGAACGTCTCCTATTGCGCTTAAAAAACCAACTCCTGTTGAAGAAGCCGATACCATTATTGACATCTTTGATCATACGCTTTTTGAAATGGTCCCCGATGTGTATCGTCGCTTTGACGATTGGGAATTGGGCGATGATGCTGGTAAGGTTCCGCCTTTATGTCCTGCGTTTTTTAAGCCAGGAAGCTGGATCGGAACCGATCGTGACGGTAACCCCAATGTTACGGCAAAAGTTAGTAGAAAAGTTGCCGAAAAATTCCGCACGCATATGCTTGCAAAATTAGCCGAGGAAACCAAAAAAGTAGCGCGAAGCCTAACGCTTGATACTGTGTCAACGCCTGCTTCTAAGCAGCTGCGCAATCTATGGAATCATCAGGTTGAAATGAGCGAAGTTCTTTCTGCGCGCGCGTATCAGGTTTCTGCAAGTGAGCTGCATCATGCCGTGCTTAAGGTTATGGCAAATCGTTTGGAAGCAACTATAACACGTACTGCCGATCTTATGTATGCAACGGCAGAAGACTTTATCGGCGACTTGCGCATTGTCCAAGAGTCTCTTGCACAAGCAGGAGCTGTTCGTGCTGCATATGGTGTGGTGCAACGTCTTATTTGGCAGGCTGAAACGTTTGGATTTTCGCTCGTGCAAATGGAGTTTCGTCAACACTCGTTAGTGCATACCCGTGCGCTTGAAGACATTCGCGCGCATGGTCGTTGGGGAGAACGTGGCGAGCTTGCGCCCATGACTAAAGAAGTGCTTGATACATTTCGTGCCATTGGTTCTATTCAACGCCGCAATGGTGTTGAGGCGGCGCGTCGCTATATTATCTCGTTTACACAGTCGCCTCAAAATATCGAAGATGTCTATACGCTTGCTCATCTTGCGTTTGCGCATGATAAAGATGTGCCAACGCTTGATGTTATCCCTCTTTTTGAGCAGGTAGAAGACTTAAATAATGCAATTGATACGCTAAATCACATGATAGAGATTCCTGCGGTTCAAAAGCGCTTGGCTCAAACAAACAGGCGTTTGGAAGTTATGCTGGGATATTCTGACTCCTCTAAAGATGCAGGTCCTACGTCGGCAACACTTGTGTTGCACGAAACACAGGCACGCATTGCGCAGTGGGCAAAAGATCACAACATTAACCTCATTTTAATGCACGGCCGCGGAGGTGCAGTTGGACGTGGTGGCGGTCCTGCAAACCGTGCAGTTCTTTCTCAGCCTATGGGTTCGGTGAATGCATTCTTTAAGCTTACCGAGCAGGGCGAAGTTATTTTTGCACGTTATGGAGATCCAGTTTTAGCACGCAGGCACGTTGAGTCTGTTGCTGGTGCTACGCTTTTGCAGTCGGCTCCTTCGATCGAAAAGCTGAATACCGAAACTACTCAGTCATATTTGGGTCTAGCCGAAGAACTCGACCGTGCAGCTCATGCGCGTTTCTTGCGTTTGATTCATACCGAAGGCTTCCCTGAGTGGTTCTCTACCGTTACGCCTTTGGCCGAGATTGGTATGATGCCTATTGGTAGCCGTCCGGCTAAACGCGGACTGGGTGCAACATCGCTTGCTGATCTACGTACCATCCCGTGGATTTTCTCGTGGTCACAAGCTCGTACCAATTTAGCAGCCTGGTATGGTTTAGGAACTGCATGCGAAGAGATTGGTGACTTGGCACGTCTACGCAGCGCGTATAAGCAGTGGCCGCTGTTCACTACCTTTATTGACAATATCGAAATGTCTCTTGCAAAAACGGATACGCGGATCGCAAAAATGTATTTGGCGCTTGGCAAGCGTGACGATTTAACGGCGTTGGTTCTCGACGAGATGGAACTCACCAAAAAGTGGGTGTTATCTATTACGGGCAATCAATGGCCGCTCGAACACCGTCGTGTATTGGGCCCACTTATTCGTATGCGTAGCCCGTTTGTGGATGTTTTGTCGGTGACTCAGGCGCACGCGCTTTCAGTGTTGCGCACACGAGGCCAAGATTTAAGCCCTGAGGAAAAAGAAAAGTTTATCTATCTTATTTTGTGTACCGTTTCAGGCGTTGCTGCCGGATTGCAAAATACGGGGTAATTCTTTCAGAAAAAAATAAGGTTTGCGCTAAGTAAGGTTTCAAGTTTTTAAGGAAACGCCTCATAAAACCAAAATAATGTTTGTGTAAAGCACGCTTATGACTTATAAGCGTGCTTTTTAATTACGGCAATTATGTGGAGAACCTGAAAATAATGTATAAAGCTTAAGAAAATCTTAACTAAAACTAACAATTCTTTAATTTCTGTAAGTAAGCTGAAAATATTTGTTTACAATGTTACTACTTAGTTAGTTTTATATAACTCTTTTGGTTTCAACAAACAAAGGGGTGTAGGGGAGAGGTCGTCACATATGCAACAGAACGAGACGGTAGAAATTCACGGGATGAGTAGTGATCGTATGCCGCTTTCGCTTATGCGTGAAGGCAGTGTTTGCCGTGTTTGTGCTGTTCGCGGAAATGACGATACAAAGCACCATATTACTTCTTTGGGTTTTGTTGATGGCGCGGTTGTCGAAATTATTTCCAAGCTGAGCGGAAGCGTTATCGTGCGGATTAAAGGGACAACATTCGGCATTGGATCGGAGATAGCGCGCAGAATTTACGTGCATGAATGATTTTGCCATGTGGCGAGATGTGCGTGCCGTGAGTTATGTCATGCATGCGCATAACTTAGAGCTCGCACAAGGGTTTCCAACACATTACTGTCGTTACGTATAACAACCTCAAGAGTTATTTGATATATACGCGTTTGCTTGTGCACAATTTTTGCGCATGATTGGCAACGCTCGGGAAAGGAGTATGCATGGCTACCTTAAAAGACGTGCATGTGGGACAAACATGCGTTGTAAGTCGCCTGCTTGGAATGGGCGCAGTTAAGCGACGCATTATGGACATGGGTCTTACCAAGGGCACAAAACTTTTTGTTCGTAAACTAGCGCCTCTTGGTGACCCTATAGAACTTACCGTGCGTGGATATGAGTTATCCATTCGCAAAAGTGAGGCCGAATGTGTAGAGGTTACCCAGGTAGAAGACGCGTCTTCTGCACAAACCTCAGCAACCACTCAAAAAGCATAGAAAAGGAGTCCATCACATGTCCACTAAGACATTTATCGGCCTTGCGGGTAATCCAAACTGTGGAAAAACCACGCTCTTTAATGAGTTGACTGGCTCAAACGGTTATGTTGGTAACTGGCCAGGCGTTACGGTTGAGAAAAAGCAAGCTGCATGGCAAAAAGATAAATCTACGATATTTGTTGACCTTCCAGGTATTTACTCGCTCTCTCCGTATTCTCCCGAAGAAATTGTGTCGCGTGATTATATTATGACGGAGTCGCCATCTGCACTTATCAATCTGGTTGACGCAACAAATCTTGAACGTAGTTTATACCTTACAACTCAGGTAATCGAAAGCGGTTGCCCTGTTGTTGTTGGCCTTAATATGGCAGATTTGCTTAAAGAGCGCGGAGATGTTATTGATACTAAGAAACTTTCTTCTGCGCTTGGCGTTCCAGTTTTACAGGTAAGCGCACTTCGCGGTACCCATATTGGAGAGTTGGTAGAAGCTGCACATAATGCAGCACGCACATCGGCTGTTTCTAAAGGCACTGCATGCTTTTCTGAAGGTGTCGAAAACGCATTGCAAGAAATTGCTCGTGTTATTAGTTTTGCGACCGATGAGCATCATCTTCGCTGGTATTCCATCAAGGTCTTTGAACGCGATGCCCAAATTATTAAGCAACTTTCTTTATCTGATGACGTTCTTGAAGCGTGCGAGCGTGTAATTGAGCCGATCGAAAAAGAGCGCCAAGACGATTCTGAATCTATTATCACCTCAGAACGCTATGACTGGATTGAAACCGTCGTACACGATTGTGTAAGCCGCGCTCCAAAAAAGCTTACGCTTTCGGAAAAAATAGACAAGGTAGTAACCAACAGATTTTTGGGTCTTCCTATTTTTGCGCTTGCAATGTTTATGGTGTACTACCTCTCAATCTCTACCATTGGTAAAGGTGCCACAGACTGGGTAAATGATAATCTCTTTGGTGACGGCTTCTTTATTTCGCAAACAGGCGAGTCAGAATTTAATGACGCAAAATCAGATTTTGATGATAACCACTATCAAGATCAAATTGATGGTTATATAGATGCAGCGCAAGACGCAGGCGTTGAAACCGACGGTGTTGCGGATGCAATTTCAAAGCTTAAAGAAGACGACGATGACGAAGAGGCTCAGGCAACGCTTGATACCTTCAAAGACGATGCGCGCGACGCACAGGTGGTAGCGCACGATGTTCCGATTCATAACGAAGATGGCAATTTTGTTGATAGCGAAGGCGAAATAATTACGCGTATTGACGCAGATGGTGAGCCTATTCTTGAAGAAGGGCAGACTCTTGATGTTGTGGATGATGTTGACGCAGACGCCTTTGACGAGGCAGTTGATGGTCTTAAAGACGAACCCGATCCAAGCGACTTTCCAGGCTTTGTTCCATCAATTCCACAAGCAGCAACAAACGCATTGAAAGCAATGGATGTTTCTGATCCTGTTATTAGCCTTATTGTTGATGGTATTATCGGCGGTGTTGGTGCGGTACTAGGCTTTATCCCTCAAATGGCTGTGCTCTTTATTTTGTTGTGCTTCCTCGAAGACTGCGGATATATGAGTCGTGTTGCATTTGTTATGGATAGGGTGTTCCGTCGTTTTGGGCTTTCTGGAAAATCATTTATTCCTATGCTCATTTCTTCGGGTTGTGGCGTTCCAGGCGTTATGTCAACCAAAACTATCGAAAATGAAAAAGACCGTCGTATGACAGCTATGCTTACGACGATGATTCCCTGTGGTGCAAAGCAACCGATTATTGCGCTGGTTATGGGCGTGCTGATTGGCGGAGGCGATGCATGGTGGGTAGGACCTCTGTTTTACTTCTTAAGTATTGTTTGCATTGTTTCCTCGGCAATTATGCTCAAAAAGACCAAGTGGTTTGCTGGCGAACCTGCACCGTTTGTTATGGAGCTTCCTGATTATCATATTCCAACGCTTAAATCGTGGGGCTTGCATGTTTGGGAGCGTATTGGCTCATATGTTGGCAAAGCCGGTACTATTATTTTTGCGGCAGCTGTAGGTATTTGGTTCTTGTCGAACTTTGGTATTGCTGGCTGGCAGGAAGGCAGCGGAGCATTTGGCTATCTTCCAGCTATGGAAGGCGTCCCCGAAGAGTTTATGGACTTTTCTGTTCTTGCAGGCATTGGTAATGCAATCGGTTGGATTCTTGCGCCTTTAGGTTGTGCAAATTGGCAAGCAACAGTAGCTTCGATTTCTGCATTAATTGCAAAAGAAAACCTTGTATCAACCTTTGGTGTACTTTACGGTTTGGGCGATGCAACAGAAAACTCAGTTTCTATGTGGACAGGCTTTGCTGGTATGTTTACCGATTCTAATGGTTTAATGCACGCAGGAGCACTATGCGCCTTCGTAGCGTTTAACATGCTTGACGCACCTTGCTTTGCAGCAATTGGTACCATTCGTAAACAAATGAACAATGCACGCTGGTTCTGGTTTGCTATTGCATATCAATGCGGATTTGCGTGGGTAGTAGGCTTGATTATCAATCAGATGTGGGAACTTATTGTATTGGGTAATGTAAGTGTGTGGACATTTGTGGCGGGACTCTTTATTGCGCTGTTACTGTTCCAAATTTTCCGTCCACAGCCTGCATGGGATAAAAAAGACGCCAAGATTGTATCGAGTTTACAGACGCTTGAGCAGCATAAACAAGATAGCTCACAGCAACATTCTTCTGGTTGCGGCTGTGGCTGCTCATCGTAGGGAAGCGTAGTGTAAAAACGTGCGAAGTCACGGCATTTTGTGCTGTGCAGCGCGTGTGTAACACGCGTGGTGCGCTAAGCTTGATAAGTAACTCTAGCCGTGATTCTTTGCACAAAAGTTAAACAACATATGCTCATGAATGCGTTTGTGCGTTCATGAGCATTTTTATAACTTGAAGCGCTGGTTTTGTCTAACATGGAATACGTGGTGCGTATATGCGTAACGCGTAATGAACAACTAAAAATGCAAGCGTACACGCAAGTGTACCGCATCATACAGTTCCTGCGTGCAAAGTTAGTTTGTGTATAACTTGTGAATTTTATGAACCTTAAAAGTTGCTGGACAAAAGTTAGAAATGGTGTACTATATCTTACGTAAGTTATCTCGTGGTAACTTATTGATTTCGTTAACTTCTACCTGACGCATTCGGACCCTCTCCCCGATAGCGAACAGGTCTCATACGCCGCTTGCGTCCCCCTTTCCTACGCAGGCGGCGTTTTCTTTTGCCTTTATTGCTGTGCGTCCTCGCTCGCGCCTGTGCTTAAAAATTCTGACGCCGAAAGCTCACGCACATTTGTTTTTTCGCTATCCAGTTCTTGTACCGTAAGTTTAGTGCCGTCTAGCTGCTTCATTTTTCTTGCACTAACCAGAACACGTGTTTCAAGTGTTCCCACCATGCTGTTATAGTTTTCAACTGCATCCGATAAATTTTTACCTACCGCACTTACCTTGTCGCCAAGGATTGCGAGGCGTTTGCACAGTTCTTGCGAAAGAGTAAAGATCTCGCGCGCATTATCGCTGAGTTCTTGTTGATGCCACGCGCATGCCACCGATTTAAGAACTGCCCACAACGTTACGGGAGACGTAAGCGCAACCTTTTTAGAAAACGCATACGTGAGCAGGTCTTCGTCCACGGCAAGGGCGGCTTGTAAGAGAGCCTCGTTTGGAATAAAAGCAATAACAAAATCGGGATTAGTTTCAAACAACTCCCAGTATGATTTTTTACTGAGTTTATTGATGTGTCCGCGCAAATCGTCAGCATGAGCTCTGAGTAGCTTTGTTCGTCTGCGAAGAGCCTCTTCATCAGCCGAGTCGTCAATTTCGCATGCACGGCGATAATTATTGTAAGGAGCTTTAGAATCAATTGGAATGGTTTTATTCCCAGGCAAATGTATAATCATATCGGGTCTAAGGCTTTTGCCGTCATTGTTAGAAAGATTTACTTGTGTATCAAAGTCGATATGCTCGGTAAGACCTGCAGCTTCAACAATATTTTTAAGTTGGACTTCGCCCCATGCGCCGCGCACCGAACTATTGCACAAAGCCGATGAAAGCGAAGATGTAACACTATCAAGACGTCTTTGCTGACTGTCAAGCCCTTTGAGCTGCTCATCAAGGGCACCTAAATCTCGTTTACGTGCCTCTTCCATAAATATTACTTTGTGTTGCAAATCGTCTAGCTTTGCCTTTACCGGTTCAAACGCTTTAATAACACTTTCATTAACCAAAAGCTTATGCTTTTGTTCGTCTGAATCTTTGGCAAGACGTAGCTGCTCGTTTTGATGAACCACACTTAATTGTTCTTTTATATCGTTTAAGCGGTTGTTGAGCTCAGCGTTTTGGGCAGTAAGCGCAGAATTTTGGGAATGAAGCTCCAACATTTGCGCTTGATGGTTATTTATAGCGGTCTGGAGTTTTTCTTCAAGCAAGCTTTCTTGCGCGTGTGCTTGCGCAAGTCCGCGTCGTTTACCTATAACGTATGCCCCAAACATAAGGGCTATAATCACCATAATTCCTATAATATGCACGATAAGAACCGTCGCCATAAGTATCCTTTCTGTCTATGCACTCTGCTTACCAGTAGTGCTGCACGTGTTACGCGCCCATCAGCTTGTATGCTTGCTCGTGCGCTCTTGCGCGCCTTGTATTACTTGAGTTTTATACGTTTGATATAAGAATCCATCTGTAAGAAACACACTTTTAGTATAGCTTCTGCGTGCCTTTCAGTATAATATGAAATATCCATCGTTTGAAAGGAATGTGCGTATGTCTCAACAAGTCAGATTGCTTGATAGTTTTATCCCTTCGCATTATGCCATAAAGCTTGATGTAAGCCGAGAAGAAAAACGCTTTACAGGTTGTGTAGTAATCGACGGTGAGGCAAAAACGCCAACATTTAAGCTTAACCAAAAATATTTATCCATTTCGCGTGTGTGCATAGACGAGCGCGAATGTGCATTTGAAGCATCTGATGAATCTGAAACCGTAACAATTTTTGGTTCTAAAACAGGTTCTATGCGTGTTTCGATTGAGTATTCAGCACCACTTACTGATACTATGATGGGAATTTATCCGTCATATTACCTGCATAACGGTGAAAAAAAGCAGCTTATTGGCACGCAATTTGAAACTACGTTTGCACGCGAAGCGTTTGTGTGTATAGACGAGCCTTGCGCTAAAGCAACGTTTGATCTAGCACTCAAATTTGACGAAAAACCAGGCGAAATTGCGCTTTCTAATCAAAATGAGATTGCCTGCAAAGATGGATACCATATTTTTGATACCACGGTTAAAATGTCCACGTATTTGCTTGCGTTTGTATGTGGCGATTTACAGCGCAAAACTGCTTATACCTCATCTGGCGTAGAAGTAGGCGTCTTTGCTACGCGTGCACATCAGCCACATGTGCTCGATCTTGCGCTTGACATTGCTACTCGTTGTATTGACTTTTACGAAGATTATTATCAAACTCCCTATCCGCTTCAACACAGCTATCATGTTGCGCTTCCCGATTTTTCAGCTGGTGCAATGGAAAACTGGGGTCTTGTTACATATCGCGAAGCCTGCTTGCTTTACGATAAAAACAATAGTTCGCATACCTATAAGCAACGTGTTGCATCAGTTATTGCCCACGAACTTGCTCACCAGTGGTTTGGCGATTTAGTTACCATGAAATGGTGGGATAATCTTTGGCTTAACGAGTCGTTTGCAACCATGATGGAATACGTAGCAACAGACGCACTTGAACCTTCATGGCGTATGTGGGATACCTTCCAAACATCCGAAGCGTCTATTGCGCTTTCGCGTGATGCAACCGATGGCGTACAAAGCGTTCATGTTATGGTAGAGGATCCGCGCGAAATTGACGCTATTTTTGATAGCGCAATTGTGTATGCCAAAGGTGCCCGTTTGTTGGTTATGGTACGCGCGCTTGTGGGCGACGATGCCTTGCGCAAAGGTCTTAAAGCATATTTTGACGCGCATCAGTATGCTAATGCTCAAGGCGAGGATCTATGGGACGCACTTGAGGCTGCAAGTGGCTTTGCGGTAGGGCAGATTATGAACTCTTGGCTTGAGCAGCCTGGATATCCTGTTATTAACGCGTATGTTAAAGACGGTCATTTGTTCCTGCATCAACAGCAGTTCTTTATTGGTGAGCATTGTGATCAGGCTCGTTTATGGCAGATTCCGCTTGGTTCAAATTATGAACAAGTGCCCTCGCTTATGACCGAAGAAACTTGTGATTTAGGAGATTATGCGCAGTTGCGTGCATGTGCTGGCACTCCGTTTATTCTTAACAAGCACAACACAACACATGCAATTATTAACTATGACACCACACTTTTGTCTGATATTCTTGCTCATATTACCGAACTTGGTGCTGACGAACAATTTAAGCTTATTCAAGATATGGCGCTGCTTGCAAAAGCCGAGTTTATCACGTATGCCGATCTTATTCCTTTGTTGGTAAAAGTAAGCACGTCCACATCGCATATTGTTGCGCACAAGCTTGTAGAAGTTTGCAATACGCTTGAGCAGTTTATTACGCCAGATAGTGACGAAGAGGCGCTTTTCAAGCGCTATCGCAATCTGTTGTCAAAAGATCGTATGCAAACTTTGGGTGTATGTCCTCGTAAAGGCGAATCCCACGATGACATGCTTTCAAGGCCGCTCTACACATCGTTAGCGTTGCGTGCCGACAACCAACAGATTATCGAAGAACTTCATAGGCTCTACGAAACTCATCACGAGAATCTCTTTGATATTCAGGCGGATATTCGTCTTTTGGTTCTTAAAAACGAGATTCAACATTTTGAAACGCCAAGCCTTGCGTCTGCTTTGTTAGGACTTTACCAAACAACAACAGATGCGCTCTTTAAGAACGATTTACGTGCGGCGATCTGTGCTTCAACAGATGAAAAGGTAATTGCTGATGTTTTGCGTAAATTTAAGGATACCGACGTTATTAAGCCTCAGGACGTGCGTATGTGGTATTACGCGCTTCTGTCCAATTCACATGCCGAAGAACCAACGTGGCAATGGTTGCAAACCGAGTGGTCATGGCTTGAAAGCACTATTGGTGGTGATATGGAATTTACCAATTTCATTAAAATCTCGGCAGACGTATTTCACACGTCCGCGCGCTTGCAAGAATTTAAGGCGTTCTTTGAGCCTAAACAAGATGTTGCTGGCTTGGGTCGCGAGATTGCAATGGGCATCACCCTTATTACAGGTAAAGTTAAGCTGATAGAAGCTTCTAAGCCTTGTGTTCTGCAAGCGCTTAGAGCATCGGTTACTGGATAGTAAAGCGAGAGTTTATGGACATACTGTTTAACCCCGTTATTGTTTCGGTTGTAGTACTGTGCGTGCTTAGTCTGCTTAAGCTTAATGTTTTGTTGTCTATGATCGCGGCAACAATTGTTGCCGGAGTCGCTGGAGGCATAAGCCTTTATGGCGACGGCACAAGTGTTATGAGCTTGTTATGCGATGGTTTTTCGGTTAATGCCCAAACGGCGCTTGCCTATATTTTGCTTGGCACCTTTGCCGAGGCAATTTGCACAACGGGGCTTGCCGAAATTATTACCGCCAAGCTTGCGCGCGTTATCGGTACAAAAAAATACGTTTTGCTTGCCATGCTGACGTTTATTGCCGTGTTGTCGCAAAATTTAGTACCTGTCCATATTGCATATATTCCTATTCTTATTCCGCCTATTCTTGCACTTATGAATAAGCTTAAAATTGATCGTCGAGCCGTTGCATGCGCAACGGCATTCGGCTTAGAGGCGCCCTATATTGCAATTCCATTTGGCTTTGGACTTATTTTTCAAACGGTAATTGCTACCAATCTTTCGGAAAATGGCATGAGTGTTACGGTGATGGATGTTACGCGTGTAAATTGGTATTTAGGCTGTGCAATGTTTATAGGTCTGCTGATAGCGGTGCTGATAGTGTATAGAAAGCCACGCGTGTACCAAACAACCTCTGCCGATACACAAGCTGCCATGGCACAGGTGCCAAATCTAACGTATAAACACTATGTTACGCTTGCTGCAATTGTTGTTGTGATGATTGTGCAACTTATATCGCACGATTTATCGCTGTCTTCACTTGCAGGATTAGCCGTTATGATTGCTTTTAAGGCAATTGCTTGGAATAGCATTGACGAGCAGCTTGCAGGCGGTGTTAAGCTTATGGGGCTTATTGCTTTTATTATGCTGGTTGCTGGAGGCTATGCCAATGTTATTAAGGCAACAGGCGGTATTGATGCGCTGGTGTACTTTGGAACAACTTTTATGCACGGCAGCAAAATTATTGCAGCATTGGTGATTACGATCATTGGTCTTTTAGTAACTATGGGAATTGGTACGTCGTTTGGTACCGTGCCTGTTTTGGCTGTTTTATTTGTGCCGCTTTGCCAAAGTATGGACTTTTCGGTTCCTGCAACTATTGTTTTGATAAGTGCCGCAGCTGCTTTGGGCGACGCAGGATCTCCTGCATCCGATACAACTTTAGGCCCTACCTCGGGTCTTAATGCCGACGGTCAACATAGCCACATTTGGGATACCTGTGTTCCTACCTTTATTGTGTTTAACTCGGCTTTGATGATTGCTGCGGTTATTGCGGCGCAGTTTATATAGATCGCGTACGTCTTTCATAACCGTCCATATACGTTATACCTTGCATAACGCACAAGCTTACCGCACGAGCATAACGTATGAGCATAACGTACGATCATAACGTACAAATATCGCACAAAAAACGCGCCTCATCCTAAAGGCGCGTTATTTATATATATGATGGGCTCTCTATTTACATATCGTAAATGTCATCTTCAGTTTCGATAATGTCTGTTGAGAACGTGTAAATCGTGGTTGAGCGATAAGGCTTTGTTGGCGTACAAACAGGCTGTGGCCATTCGCTATGGCGTGAACAATTAGGATAAAACTCTGGCTCAAACGCAAATCCTGCATGTGGCTGATAGGTGGCTCCATCTTTTACATCGCTTTCGTTAAGCTGATTTCCCGTGTAAAAATGTGCTCCAGGCGTACTGACCGAAATATGCAAGTGTCTTCCACTTTGAGGATCGCTGGCATATAGAGCGCTGCGCACCGTTGTATTATCGTGGTAATTTTCAATGCAATAACAATGATCATATCCACGGCCTCTACGTAGTTGCTCGTTAGAGAGCGGCATATCAGCGCCTATTGTCCGCTCTTTTCTAAAATCAAAAGGCGTATCCTGAACAGGCAAAATAGTGCCTTCCGAAATTCCATCCTCGCGAATAGGAAGATAATTTTGGGCGTGAATACATACGCGCTGATCTAATACCGAACCACTTGCATGGCCTGCCAAATTAAAATACGCATGATTTGTCATATTTACAAAGGTAGGCACATTGGTTGTACAGGTGTACGATACACGAAGTTGCTGATGTGTGTCGTTAAGTGAGGAAAGCTCAAAGCGCGCGGTAAACGTGCGCTCGCCAGGAAGCCCAAGTTCCATGTCTTCTAATGAGCAGGTAAGGATTACGGTGTTATGTTCTTTATCAACTTTTGCGCCCCAAAGCTTTTTGTGCAAGCCGTTTTCTAAATCTGTATGAAGATTATTCTGTTTGTGTGGTCCATCATTTTGAGGTAAGTGATACACGCGATCGTTAAACATAATCTGTGCAAATTCGCTTCTATTGGCAACAGGACCTATAGTTGCTCCATAGCAGGCAACATTTTGTCCAAGATAACCTTTTATATTTTGGTAGCCCAACAAAATATCGTCGGGGTGTTTATTTTTATCGGGCGTTACCACCTTAAGAAGCGTTGCGCCATAATTGGTAAGTGTTACGCTTACATCTTTGCAGGTAAGCGTATAAGTACGGGCAAGAAGTCCATTTGGTAATGTTCCTAAGGTCCCTGTTCTTATCATAGATAACCCCCGTGATTGCTAGATAGTTGGTACTACTGTAAACGTTTATTACCCAATTTTTATAGTGAAATTGTAATTATCTGTAATCGGTAGATTTTTTTCGATTACGAAACTTCCCCCAAGGGCTTGCTAACCTTGTGGAGTATATGAGAGTTTGGGTATGGTGATGGCACATGTGCTGCAAACCTCGCAGGCATGAAACAATGCAGGACGTAAATACATGTAAGACATGTCTTATATCCTGTAAATTCTTGTAATGCTCAACGCATGTGTGAGCCGTTAAGAAAAAAATTACTACCAATACCGGAAAAAATCATGTAGCATAGACCAAAAATAATGTTATTCCGCTCGGGGATAGGGTACATTGGTACCAAGAGCATACATATATTCATATATGTGGGTATAACACGTTTGGATGTTTGAATCAGACGTTGGTATAAGGAGGTTTTATGAGTAAGGTTGCTGTTGTATATTGGAGCCAAACAGGTAACACCGAAGCCATGGCAAATGCTTTAGCAGACGCTGCAGGTACTGAAGCTATTGAGTGGACTTCGTTTACAGCCGATGAAGCTGCCGATTATGATGCATTTGCATTTGGTTGCCCTGCTATGGGTGCAGAAGAGCTTGATCCTGATTTTGAAGAACTTTTTAACGAAGTTGTTGCCGATGCAGGTGACAAGCCGTTTGTCCTTTTTGGAAGCTATGACTGGGGTACAGGAGAATGGATGGACACCTGGAAGGCTTCTGCTGAAGATCAGGGTGCAAATGTTATTGACACCATTATTGCTAATCTTGAGCCCGATGACGATGCATTAGACGCATTGGCCGAGGCGGGCAAAAAACTTGCTGCTTAATAAATAGTACTATGCTGTGTGAACATGTGCTTTCTTACTATTGCAAAGCACGTGTTCACCGCATACGTGCATCTTGTAGGTTTATAACCTGCATATTTTTTCACGCCTTGTTGTTTTATACGCGGGTGTGATTTTTTGCGCTGCGCATCTTGATGGCGTATGTGCCCTTGTATTCCTTGCGTTATCTATAAAAAATTGCCGTTAGGTTACGATTTCTCGTTGTATTTGTTGGTTTAGCCCGTATTGCTGTTAGGTTTTATACAATGATGGTACGCAGCTTTTCCGACGCGTGGCTCTTCAGGCTTCGCATAAGGAGAAGAAGCACAAATCATATGGTGTACGTAGGAGCAATAAAGGGGTTTTTATGGCACAAACAGCTATTAGACGAGCTTTGCTTTCGGTTACCAATAAAGATGGAATCTGTGATTTTGCAGCGCATCTTGTGCATGATTTTGGGGTCGAAATTATTAGTACCGGGGGAACAGCGTGCGTCTTAGCAGAAGCTGGCATTCCACTTGTTGGTATTGAAGACTATACGGGCTCGCCCGAGATGATGGGTGGGCGTGTTAAAACGCTTCATCCGCGTATCCACGGTGGTCTTTTATGTAGAAGATCGTGCGAGGAAGATATGCGCGACGCAAAAGCGCAAAACATTCCGATGATTGATTTGGTATGCACCAACTTGTATGAGTTTGAAAAAGCAGTAGCACAAGACGGTTGCACCCTTGATAATGCAATAGAACACATAGATATTGGCGGTCCTTCGATGTTAAGAAGTGCCGCCAAAAATTTTAAATCGGTAACTGTCATATGCGATCCACATGATTATAAAGCGGTCCTTGACGAGATGAGTGCGCATAACGGCGCTACAACGCTGTCTTTACGTCAAAAGCTGGCGTATAAAGTTTTTGATCTTACATCGCACTATGACCAGGCGATTACCTCGTATTTAGCCAAAACACTTACGCTAAGCGATAACGTAGAGCCTTACGAGCCAACGGCAGACGTTGCAAGCAAGTCTGTAAGCGGCGAGAAAACATCTACAAGCTTGTGTGCCAAGGGAGAATTTCCTTCGCAGTTGGTGTGTGCGTTCGACAAAAAAATGGATTTACGCTACGGCGAAAATCCTCACCAGCAAGCAGCTTTTTACTGCGTAGCAGATGCAAATGAGCACAGTGTTGCACGCGCGCACCAATTACAAGGAAAAGAGCTCTCGTATAACAATTTGTTGGATACCGACGCTGCATGGAGTGCGGTTTGTGAGTTTGATGAACCTGCTGTTGTTATTCTTAAGCACCAAAACCCTTGCGGTTCGGCAACTGCTTTAGATGTAACCAGTGCTTATAAGCGCGCTTTTGCGTGCGACCCTAAAAGCGCATTTGGAGGAATTATTGCCGCTAATCGCGAAGTAGATCTTGATTTTGTAACCGAATTTGCCGACGTCAACAAACAGTTTGTTGAGGTGCTTATTGCTCCATCTGTAAGTGATGAGGCATCTAAACGCCTGTCTAAGCGCAAAAATTTACGCGTATTGGTAACAGGCGGACTTGATAAAGAACAAGCATGTGAACTTAAAAGCATAGGTGGTGGTTTGCTTGTTCAAACTCGCGATTGTGCGAGTGAAGATCCGCACACGTTTAAGGTGGTAACCAAAAAACAGCCTACCCAAAAACAGCTTGAAGATCTGCTGTTTGCATGGAAGGTTTGCAAGACCGTTAAATCGAACGCTATTTTGATTGCTAAAGATAAGGCAGGTTTAGGTCTTGGTTGTGGCCAGCCAAATCGTGTAGACAGTGCAATTATGGCATGTGAGCGTGCACATACAGCAGCTGCGCGATTGGGTGTATCCGCAGATAATTTTGCTTGCGCGTCTGACGCATTTTTCCCGTTTAGAGATGATGTGGACGAACTTGCGCGCCGCGGTGTAAGCTGCATTATTCAGCCTGGTGGATCCATTCGCGATGAAGAATGCATTGCAGCCGCTGACGAACACGGTATCGCAATGGTGTTTACGGGCGTGCGCCATTTTAGACATTAATGGATAACGCGCTTATCAGGTATAAGCGCGTTTAACACCTTTGATATAAGCTTTTTGGATATGCTTGTTTGCACAAGATTTTTTGTAAGCTACACGCTTATCAATTAAAACAGCGGCAATGCTTCAAGGTATATGATGTCGTCTCTTTTGGCGGCATCTCCTTCGGCAAGTATTGCCGCTTTTCCTATGATTTGAGCTCCTGCTTTTTGCGCTAAAAGCTCAAGCCCCTCAAGGCTTTCGCCGCTTGATATAACGTCGTCGATCAGTACAACGCGCCCATCTTTGATACGAGCTGCGTCTGGTTTATCTAAAAAGAGCTCTTGTTTTTGATGGGTTGTAATTGATCTTACGCTTACCTGTAGTGGATCATGCATATACGCTTTTTTTGATTTTCGAGCAATGATATAGTGTTCAAGACCTAATATACGTGACATTTCCTGTGCAAGTGGTATACCTTTGGCTTCGGCAGTCATAAGATAGTCTATATCGCGTGGCAATCTTTTTACGAGCTGTGCTGCTGCTCGAATAACAAGTTCGGTATCACCTAGAATCACAAAACTTGCAATGCGCGCGTGTGAATTTATACGTACGATAGGGAGTTTTCGCTTTATACCTGCTACACGCAAAAGATATTCGCTTTCAAAAGACTGATCGTCCATTTTTTTGACGTGAGGGAAGGCCAGATCGTCTGCTGCTGTATGCGTTTCTTGAGCCATATCATTTCCTTTCAAAAGGATTGAAAACGTTTGCGTTTTACATGCATAACCCTGCCGCGAAAAGTGATTTTAAAAGAATGCCTAAAACCATGCCAACAAAGGGATCAACAAAAGCGGTTCCACCTAACGTCACTGCCGCAATAATAGAATCTTGGGGATTACCAGTGCTAAAAGCTATGGGTGCGTTATTTCCAACCGTAACCACAATTCCTAAAATAATCAAAAATCCCGAGATAGATTGTGGCGGAATAAATTTACCAATTTTTGGCAGAAGACCGCAAAACAGCAAAGCACTCATAGTAAGCATCATGATAACGGCTGAATTTACAGGATGAGGGGCTGCTGCAGTTGCAGAAATAATTGCCTCTACAGGCGATCCTCCAAACAACGATGAAGCAATATCGGCAAGACTTGAATAAATAGAAAGTGTATCTATATTTTGTGTTCCGTGTGCAATATTTGCTGTAATGTTTCCAAAGGTAATATTTGCTCCTACGTTTAAGCAGGCTATAGCAAGCGAACCACGAATAATACGTGCATTTATGATGGGTTTCTTAAAGACAAAATTCTTTTTTATATGAGCGGTTAATAATCTTGCAAGATGTGCAAAGATGTTTTTATCGCGTACAGAGGCGGCGCTAGATTCATCTGGCTGCTTTGTTGGCGTTTTTTCATGCACGCTTTCTTGCATGGCAGAAGTTTCTGCATAAGCGCTCGCTGTGTTGGAACTTTTCTTGAGGTATTTAGTAACACAGAATTGAATAAAGCTCGAGATAAAAACACAGCCGCAAATGGTGTATATCAAATCGCGACCGAAGAAAAAATAAATAATTGCAGCACTTATAATACTTGAAAGCGCAACAACGCGCTCCTGTTTAATCATTTCAAAGGACAGCCGTCCCAAAACAATGCCAACCCCTGCCATCATTGCGTTTATGATAACAGGACCCGAAAATTTGACCGCTGCTTGTTGTAAGCCGCATATACCAACGATAACCATGATAATTCCTGCAAAGAAAACCATGGAGAGTTTTTCGCGTATGTCCTCGCTGAGCCTGTGTGTCATAACGATGGTTGACGCTTGAAAATTGATGGGAGCTAAACTGTTAAACCCATAACAGCAAATGGCTCCAATGAAAAATCCTAATGAAGAGGGGACAGTTGCATAGCCTAAAGACATTGCCAACAGTCCTTGAGGAAGGCCGTTGAGAATAACTCCAAGAGCTGCGAGAATATCGGTGATATCCATAAAAGAATTCCTTTCCTGTATGCGAAATACAAGAGCACGATTGTGCCCCTTAGACACTAGCACAAATACGTGTAACGTTATACGGTGTATACAAAAGCTTACGGCTTTGAAATTAAATTGTTACGCTCAGGAAATATTCGGTGAGTCAAGCAACATGATGTGCCTAGAGCGCTCATCCAAGCCATAAAAAACCGTACCTACAACTATGCAGGTACGGTATCACGTCAAAGATGTATAGACGCTTTAGTGTTCAGAAGCAGCTTTCATAGCAACCGAGCCTATGTAGTTTACTGGATTAGTAAAGTTAGGCTGGAAGAGCAAGTCTACTTGAGCAAGCTGGTCTACCGTCATGTGGTTTGCAATAGCAACTGAGACAACGTTTGCGGCCTGTGCTACATCATCGTGGGTTGAGAAGAACTGTGCACCTTTAATTTCACGTGTGCGAGGCTCCCATACCAGCGTTGCAGTAACTGGTGCGGTGGTGAGCATAAACTCAGGGCGATAATTTTCGGTAACGGTGGTGCTGGTAAGTTCAAGACCACGCAGCTTGCCTGTTTCCATAGTTACACCCGTTGAACTCATAGAGTAATCGTAAAGCTGAACAGCATTTGTTGCTTGCGTTCCTGCATATGCAACCGTGGGCTTTACCATGTTTGCACCAATAACAAGTGCTTGACGAACAGCATTGGTGGCCAGTGGAATATAGTCTTCTTTTCCAGTTGGATTAAACGTAATAGTTGCCGAGTCGCCTGCTGCAAATACGCCTGGCTCAGAAGTACGCATGTAATTATCAACGCGAATTGCACCGTTTTTAATCATATCAAGCTGACCAGTGAAGAGGTCGGTACGTGGCAAGAATCCAATGCCCAAAATTGCATAATCTGCTGTAAACGAGCCTTTTTCGGTAATAACTTTTACGCCGGTACCCGTATCTTCAAACGAAGTAACTTTTTGATCAAGTGCCAAATGCACACCGTGAGCTGTATAAACTTTCTCAAGCTGGTTGGTTACATCGGAATCAAAGTTTTTAGCAAGTACGCGGGGGAATGCGTCGATAAGAGTAACCTCTTTTTTAACCTCGCTAAGTTGCTCAGCAAGTTCGGCGCCAATGTATCCTGCACCAATAACGATAACGCTTTTTGCGTCTTTAGTTGCTTCTTTAATACGCTTGGCGTTATCCCAGTTTTTGCAAAGCAAAACATGTTTGCCGTCTATGCCGGGTAAAGGAGGAACAACAGGTTTAGAACCTGTAGTAATTACCAAGTAATCAAAGTTGTCCTCTGATTTTTCACCCGAAGTAAGATCGGTCCAGCAAACATGTTTTGTTTTAACATCTGCCGAGGTAACATCAGTTTGCATGTGTACGTGTGCTCCTGCATCTGCAAGTGCTCGTGGCGAACTGTAGAACATTTTTTGGGGGTCGCTTACATGATCGCCAACCCAAAGCGCAATGCCGCAGGACAAAAACGAAACGGTGTCATTGCGCTCAAAAACGTGCACTTCCCAATCGGGATGAGATTGAAGAATAGACGTGGTTGCAAAGACACCTGCATGTGTACAACCGATTACAGCAACTTTTGCCATAATAAAACCTCCTTTTAGGACTCCCATGGACGTAAATCGTCAGTGTTGTTGTAACACATGCACGCCCACATGAGCGCGTAAATTCGGTAGTTGGGCATAAAATAAGGCGAGTGTACGTAAGTACATCTCGCCTGAGTTCTTTTTGGAGCAAATGTATTGCAGTTGGTAAACATACTTGTGGCGAACTTGTTGAGCCCACCTTATGTTTTGCTACCGTGCTCATCTATTTTGATGTGTATCAATATCAGATGAATCACAAACGGTGTTTATGACATCAAGCACGTGACTATTTTTTAACCTTGCCCTGGTTTGCTACGGCGTTAATCTTTGCTTCGATAGTTGCAGGATCGCCGATGTAGTGTTTATCTAATACATTCCAGTCTTTATCAAAGGTGTATGCGCATGGAATACCTGTAGGAATGTTAACTTCCAAGATTTGCTCAGGGGTAAGGTGCTCAAATTGCATAACAAGTGCACGAAGGCTATTACCGTGAGCAGCAATAAGAACGCGCTTTCCTGCTTCCATCTGAGGCTTAATGGTTTGCTCAAAATAAGGCCATGCACGTGCGATAGTGTCTTTTAAGCACTCGGTGTAAGGAAGATCTACTTGAGGAACATCGCGGAACTGATCTTGAATGTGAGGATCGCGCTCATCGTTTGGTTGAAGTGCAGGTGGTTGAACATCAAACGAACGACGCCAAATTTTAACCTGTGCTTCACCGTGCTCTTCGGCAGCTTTTGCTTTGTTGAGCCCCTGAAGTGCGCCGTAGTGACGCTCGTTAAGACGCCATGTTTTATACACAGGAAGCCAGTTGCGATCCATTTCGTCTAATACGTGATTAAGCGTGTGAATAGCACGTTTAAGAAGTGAGGTATAGCATACATCAAAATCAAAACCTGCTTCTTTAAGGGCGCGACCTCCCTCGATGGCCTCTTTGTGTCCTTGCTCGGTTAAATCAACGTCTGTCCAACCAGTGAAGAGGTTGAGCTTATTCCACTCACTTTCGCCGTGGCGAATGATAACGAGTGTCATAGTGTCTTGCGCCATTGAATATCCTTTCGTATAAACGTATAGATCTTCGTATAATCATAACAAATTGACTGATAAGCTACAGCTCATCTGACATTTTTATGGTTCATACACATTTATTCTCGTTCAATATGTCTAAAAGGTAAAGTCATTGTTGCATATTCCTTGTATTTTGCGTATTTTGGTTCATTTGGAGTAATCTTAAATATGTTTTGTACATACATAAGGAGTTACAGAGCATATGAGCGAGTCTTCTAACTGCGTATATTCTAACAATCAGAAATCAGCGTGTACAACTTCGTCACCTGACGCTTCAGATTCTGCGGTATCGGTTGAACAAAGTGTACAAAATACACAAAGCGTTGCTAAAACACAGGTTCATCATCTTTCTCACCACCATCACATGCGTATTCGTTGGCATGAATTTTTTACAAGTAGCGATGACACCTGTATCCAAGACGCGCGTTTTCCCGAGCGTGCTGTGTTGGTTGGTCACATTGGCATGATGCTTCTTTCGTGCGGAACAGGAGCCTGGCGCGTGCGTGACGCCATGAATACCATTGCGCGCAATCTTAATATGACCTGTAGTGCCGATATAGGTTTAGTCTCGCTTGATTATACCTGCATAGATTGCGAAGGAAGAAGCTATACACAAGCATTGAGTCTTCCTTCTACAGGAGTCAATACCTCAAAGCTTAATCGTATGGAAGCGTTTGTGCGCGCCTTTGATAAAGACCATGGACAATGGAGCGTAGGCCAGGTACACCAAGCGCTTGATTCCATTGAGGCCATGAAAGTAAGATACAAGCCCTATCAGGTTGCGCTTGCTTCGGGTCTTGCGTGCGCAGGCTTTATCTTTTTGTTAGGCGGAGGCATATACGAGGTATTATGCTGCTTTTTTGGTGCGGCGGCAGGAAACTATGTACGCCGAAAAATGCTCGATCGAAAAATTACGCTTGTGGCCGATATTGCCGTTGCCGTCTCGGTTGCTTGCGCGGTGTATTTACTTTCGTACACAGTATTGTTTGAATGTCTGCGCGCTAATCCTCGACATTTGGACGGATATATTGGTGCGCTTTTGTTTGTTATTCCAGGCTTTCCGTTTATTACTTCAGGGCTCGACTTATCAAAACTTGACATGCGAAGCGGCATTGAACGCGCAGTATATGCACTTATGATTATTGCCGTTGCAGTGTCGGTTGGCTGGAGCGCTGCTTTGTGTTTGGATCTGCGTCCACAAGACTTTCTTCCTCTTTTAGGCTTAACGCCGCTTACCTTAACACTGCTAAGACTTTTGGCTAGTTGGTGTGGCGTATTTGGCTTTTCGATTATGTTTAATACCGAGCCAAAAATGGCTGCTTTAGCAGGAGTTCTTGGAGCAATTGCCAATACGTTGCGTTTGAGCTTAGTTAGTTGGACGCCTCTTGCACCGTGTATTGCTGCATTTTTTGGCACGCTTACGGCAGGTTTGTTAGCAAGTGTCGTGCGCAAAAAAATCGGATACCCACGCATTGCACTTACGGTTCCCTCTATTGTTATTATGGTTCCAGGATTATATATGTATCGCGCTATGTATAATTTTGGCGCGTTTTCGCTGGATAAGGGATCTTTGTGGCTGCTTAGAGCGGTATTAATTGTATTTTGCTTGCCGCTTGGCCTTATTGTGGCGCGTATCCTTACCGATCCAAAATGGCGTCACGCCGGATAGGTCTATGTGGTTGTAGGATACGTTTGAGCGCGCGAGTTGATGTTATAGCTGCATAACAGGCGTATCGCGTGCGTCTTGTGCGTTTTGTTGTGCTTGCATGAGTTTGAAAGAATTATGCATTGACAGGGTAGTATGTACTCATAACGTTTGTACGAGCCATGCTCCAAAACAGATACATATTTACAGAAAGTAGTTAGAGTGATTAAAGTCGATAATACACATAATGGCAGGTCTGTATCGCAGCCTCAAACGTCTGATGATTTAGCTTCTGCGCTACGTGCTTTTGACGCAGTTATTTTTGATTTTGACGGCACGCTTGCCGATACCTCAGAGCAAATTATTTCGGTTGCGCGTCAAGTGCTCAGCCGCTTTGGGCTTAGTCGGGAGCGCTTTGTTGATATTCCCCAACTTATAGGTCCGCCGTTTCCTCAGGCATTTGAGCTGGTATTTGGGTATTCGCCCGAACAGGCACAAGAAATTACCAAACAGTATCGAGCTATTTATTCAAAACTTGGACGTGACGCATGGCCATTATTTGAAGGCATCGATCCAATGCTGCACGAGCTAAAAAACGCAGGGAAAAAATTGGGTGTAGCAAGCTCTAAGCGCGATCATCTTTTACACCTTGCACTAGAAGAAAACGAAGTTGAGCAGGTATTTGATGTTATTTTGGGTAAGCAGGATGATTTGTGCGCGCCAAAATCACAAACGTTGCAACACGTTATCAACAAGCTTGGTGTGGACGCTTCACGCTGTGTTATGGTAGGAGACCGATTCTATGATGTAGAGGCTGCGCGCGCTTGCGGTATTGCTTCTATTGGTGTTTATTACGGTAAAACTGCACCTTGTGGCGAGCTTGAACAAGCAGGTGCAACCTTTATCGTGCATAGTGTTGAAGAGCTTAAACATGCACTTTTAAGCTAGCGTTATACGCATTTGCATGGGAAAACTGTTTACGCACAAAATTGCATAAGACTCATAAGGTATGTGTAAGGGGAATCACCAACATCGTGTGATTCCCCTTATTTAATTCCAAAATCTTTTTGGTCGCAACTTAAGATGCGTCAACTAGCTTCAACATAAATACGCTCATGGTGAAGTTGACGCTTCCTCCAGCTGCAGCGCAGTCTTACACGCTATTTCGTTTTCTTAAAGAAATCAAAATGCGCTGGTATTTCAACCAATTTATGAGCTGCTTCATCGTGAGTATATGTTTTTGCAAGTTCATAAGGTCCCATAAACGCATTCTCCCACGAGAAAAATACGCTACGATCAAAGCTCATATGGTCGCAAATAGTTTCGCAACCTGCAAAAACAGCAGGGTGCATCATAAGAGTGCAGGCGCGAAGCGCATAAAATGCATCGGCAAGTGCTTGTTGATACGCCTTGTCGTCATTTTTGTCATAAGCGTCTTTTGCGGCTTGTCCCCAAATCTTATTGGCACTGCGGCACAGTGCTTCGGCATGACCGAGTGCAGTATGTGCGTCTGCAACTGCGGCTGCTTGCTCAAAATCAAGCAGAGCTTTTTGACATGCCAGCTTTGTAGCTTGACTTGCATCAACATGCGGCAAGCAGCCATCACAAGCCTTTTGCGCGCCATAAAAACAGCTACGTGCCAGTCTGTTAAAGATATTAGTGAGAAACGCGCTTTCTTTAAGAGCTGGATCAACAACACGTGGATCGTCTTTTACCATAACGTCTATGCCCGTTTTTTTATCGGTATAACTTATGGAAGTATCAAACGCTTTGGGCGAAAAACTTACTGCTTTTTGATCAAGCGCAAGTGACAACCAATGTGCTCTGAGTTGTTCTGCACTATAGTTTTGGAGCAATTCTTCTGCCATAGGTGGCTTGATAGCGCTTGAACTTGATGCCTTTTTGTTCATAAACAAAATATGATAGTTAGCAACAGGGGTGTCGGGGAATAAATCGGCGTCAAGCGCCTTCCAAAGGGCAGGCTGGGCAACACAATAAAAGAAGATATTATCCTGACCCATAAATTGATATACCTGCGCGTCTTTAGCACACCAAAAGTCATGCCAGTCGTGAGAAGAAAAGCAGTGTGTATCAAGGCTTTCATCCAGCATAAGTGCTGTTTTGGTAAACGATATAGGAGCCCATAGACTTTCAGGCCAACACCACACAGTTAAATCTTGCGCCTGAGGTAGTGCAGAGGCTTTGACACCCCAAGGAATGTTTCCTGTAATACGAAACGGCAAGAGTGTTTTGCCTGTTCTAAACCTAATTTTGGCGGCTTCAAGTTGCGTGCGTGCAGTATCTCTGTCTTGCCAGTTGCTAAATTCAATTGAGAATGATTGCTGATTTTCTCGAGCTTCTACAAGTGTATAGGCTGGTAAAGCGTCTGAAATCTTATCAAATGCGTCTTTAAACTTATTTTGAATATAAATCACGGGAGTAGCGAGTGACTCGCGCACCGTATTGCATACAACGCTTCGGACGTGGCAATCATGATCCCATGCGTCTACCAGCTCTGTAAGATAACCCTTAAAAGCAGGCAAATCAAAATACCAGTTGTCAACAGGCTTAAGAATGGGTTGTGTGCCGCTTAATTGCGACACAGGCGCAATAAGTTCTTCAGGATCAAACTGATGTCCTAAATCGCACTCGTCTGCATAGGCTTTTTCGGATTTGCAGCCACGAACAGGGCAGCGTCCAATGACTTGACGGCCATTAAGAAATTGTTGAACTTTTTCGTCAAAGAATTGTCGTGTAGAACGCTTAGTAAGATAGCCGTTTTGATACAGGCGCTGCAAAATAAAGTTGGTAATTTCTTGATGAACGCTTGCAGCAGGTTCTAAGCCCGAACCTAAATAAAGGTCAAGCGAAATACCATATGCGTCGAGCGCACACTTTTGATCCTCGTGATTTTTTATAACGTAATCATGTATGCTGCCTTTGTAACCACTATCTTTAAGCTTACGATGGCCTTCCATGATAGGCGAACCAAAACAGTCTGTTCCCGAAACAAAAACTACGTTTTCTTTACCAATACGATCACGCAAAAAGCGCGCAAAGAAATCTGCTGGTACAAAAACACCGCCTATGTGTCCAAAATGTAGATTTTTGTTGCCGTAGGGCATACCGCAGGTAACAACAGCACGCTTGGGAAAGTGCGGACGCACGGAATTGTTAGGTGTAAGGAGATCTTGGTTTTGTGCTTGTGGAGAGGCATTTGAAGAGGGGTTTGTAGTAGAAGTTGTTGAATTTTTGACAGTCATAAATGTTCCTTACATGTTGTTGGTAACTTACGCCAAGCCACAACTATTGTGACATAATCATTGTGACATAGTTATTTTGAATAGCTATCATATATCTGATTTATACATGACCTTTGTATTATTTTACAACTGATATGGAGAAATGATTGTGTGTACTGATGATTTTGATTATGTCTTACCGCAAGAACGTATAGCTCAGCATCCAATTGAGCCGCGTGACGCATGTAAGCTGTTAGTGCTTCATCGCACTACAGGCGAAATAGAACATCGTCACTTTAGAGATATTGCAGATTATATGCAAGAAGGCGATCTGATCGTTGCCAATAAAACAAGGGTTTTACCTGCACGTTTAGTAGGACTTAAGCACGGTGGCTCTGCTGCGTGCGAAACGCTTTTGCTTAAACGTCGTGAAGATCTTGACCCTATGGGTTCGGTTTGGGAGTGTTTGGTTAATCCTGGTAAACGCTTAAAACTTGGTGCGTGTATTGATTATCGCGCAGGTGGTCTTCATGCACCTGCTACCGCAGACGTTGTGTTACGTGCAGAAATTATGGATTATCTTGAAAATAACCGTGGCGGAAGACTGGTCAAGTTTACGCCAGCACAAGGATTGAGTTTAGACGAGGCAATACATCAGGCAGGTCATGTTCCTCTGCCGCCATATATTACCAATTACGAAGGCGACCCCGAAAAATATCAGACGGTATATTCCATGAAGGAAGAGCATTCTGCCGCTTCGCCAACTGCAGGTTTGCATTTTACACCAGAGCTTATTGAACGTATTAAGCAAAAAGGCGTGCAATGGAAAACGGTTGAGCTTGAGGTTGGTATTGATACCTTTAGATTGGTCGAAGAAGACGATCCAACCCAACATGTTATGCATACCGAGCGTTATCACGTGCCACAAGATGTTGTCGATGCCGTACACGCCACAAAAGCTGCAGGACATAAGGTTATTGCTATTGGAACAACATCGGTTCGCTCGCTTGAGAGTGCATTTGATTGCAATGCCGTATGCTCTGACCCTGCGCTTTGTGCCCTCAATTTTGAGCACGCACAAGATTCGTGCTTGCTTACGCACCGCGGTGATATTGTCAAACGAGAAAATGCAACAACTGATTTGTATATTATGCCTGGATATACCTGGCATGTTGTTGATTGCATGGTAACTAATTTTCATGTACCACGTTCAACGCTTATGATGATGGTATCTTCATTTGCATCGCGTGAGCTTATTATGAAAGCTTATCAAGAAGCAATCGAGCATGAATATAGGTTCTTGTCATTTGGCGACGCTATGATTATGCTGTAACGCGCATCCGCGCAAGAACTACTATCTTTTTACCAGTGCATACAGTGCTATACCAATAAGAACTATACCTACAAGTACAAGTGCTATAAAGACAATTCGTTGTAGGCGCGTGCGCTTGCGCAAATCTCGTGCGTGTTGGCTCAAACGCTCATGGGTTTGTTGATATTCACTCAACAGCTTTGTTTCCTGCTGTATCTTGGCGTAAAGAGTGCGCGTCATCTCGGGCGTAGCGTGAATGGAATGGGCTTCATCAAGCGCCGCTTGAATATCTGCTAGCCGATCATGCGTTTCTTTATGCGCTTGTTGCTTTTGTTGTAAGTCTTTTTTTACAGCGTCAAGCGCATCTTTAAGCTGTGTTTCTTCGCTTTTCTTGTCTTTATATAAGGCTTCATATTCTTCGCGATGCCCGCGTGCTTCGGCTTGTGCATTCATGTAGTGAGTATTTGCTCGCTCACACGCTTGTTTTTGTAGATTATAGCGATCTTGAGCTGCATTAACACTTTGCTGTTCTTCGTTGCTTATGCGGTCAACATCTTTGATAGCTGCATCAAGGTGCGCACGTTCGGTAATAACTTCACCTTGCATTTTAGAAATTGCGGCAGCTGTAGAATTAGGATCTTGCTGCAGACGAGAAAGACCTGCCTCAACGCGTGTCAGCCGCTCACGGGCACTATCAACATTGTGGTGTGCATTACTAATCTGCTGATCGCGGCGTTTTACTGCAGCAGCCAAAGTCTGATCGGCGGCCTTTACATCGCGTTTTGCATCAGCAAGCGCACGCGCGCTGTCGTCGTTTCTGCCTTTACTTGAGTCCATAAGTTCTTTGTAGGGGCGCAACTCTTCTTCATGTTTTGCAATTAAGGTATTCAGTGAAGTTTCCTGTTGCTTAACTTTTGCACTTATTTGTTCGATTTCTTTTGCCAAAAGCGAAGCCGCTGTTTTTTCTCGTTCCTGCTTGTTGAGGTAGTCTTTCACCAAATTGTCATAATTATCTTCGATAGCACGGCGGTGTTCAAAAGATGTTTGATCGTTGGTTATTTGTGTTTTTATTTCGTTTACTTTCGCTTGAATTTCCTGTTGTTTTCGTGTTGCCTGTACTACACTTACGGTTGCTTGTGCTCCCGAAACAAACAGGGCTACAAAGCGTGTTATACCGCCTTTGATCGTCTGTATTGCGTGTTTAACTGTGTCCATGCTTGCTGTTTGTGCATCTTTAGAGTTATTGAGTTTTGGTTGCATGTAAGGTCCTCTCTTTTGGCCTACATACATAACGGTACATCAAAATCACTAAATTTTCTCTACATACACAAAAGATGTTTGGTAGTATGATTTTTACTTGAAAAGGTTATGAGAGATTATGTATCTACTCTACGAGAAAAAAAGGAGTGCATTATGCTTTCCAAGCAAGTTACTATTGCAAGCGCAACCGGTCTTCACGCGCGTCCTGCTTCACAATTCGTTCAGGTTGCAAAAGGTTTTGAGTGCGATGTTCGCATTGCCAACGTTGACAAAGGTACAGCTCCTGTAAACGCTAAGTCTATTATGATGATCCTTGCTGCAGGTTTGGGCACTGGTACTAAGGTAGAGATTACTTGTGACGGTGCAGACGAGCAAGATGCTCTCAAAGCTCTTCTCGAGATTAAAGATGGCAGTGAGCAACTTTTTAGCGAGTAATTATTCGTTTGTTTGTGTCTGCAGTTAAGGCAGATGTTGCACGGTGCGGCAGGCACTAAGGTGTCTGTTACATGAAACATGTGCACACAACAGCGATTTTATACGCGATATTTTGATTGAGGTACCCTTTGTGTGGTGCCTCAATTTTTGTTTTGTTTAAATTGTTGCTTTTTTCATTTTAAGTTTATATACAATATTTTGTGTAAATATTGAAGTGCCCGTTTTTTAACATGTTTGTCACCACAAGGAGCTTGTATGCCCATATCGTCTTCAGATACCTGCGATTCGTCAAAATGGTTTACCTACGATATTATTGCCGAAGACCCTACAACACATGCGCGCGCAGGAGTGTTTCATACACCGCATGGTGATATTCCTACCCCTATTTTTATGCCCGTTGGTACAAAAGCTACCGTAAAAGGGCTGCTCCCCCAAACCGTTAGCGATCTTGGTGCAAAAATCATTCTTGCAAATACATATCACCTTGCTATGAGGCCTGGCGAAGACCTCATAGCCGAGGCAGGCGGCTTACACACATTTATGCATTGGAATAAGCCTATTCTTACCGATTCGGGCGGCTTTCAAGTATTTAGTCACTCAGAATTCGTAAAGCTTTCTGATGAAGGCGTGCGCTTTAAGGTTGTTGACTATGACGGGTCATATGTGTTTTGGACACCCGAAAAAAATATGGAAATTGCTCAAAAGTTGGGCGCAGACATCGTGATGCAGCTTGATCAGTGTCCTGGTTATCCTGCAAGTGATGCGTATGTTCGTCGTGCCGTTGACCTATCTAGCGCATGGGCACAGCGTTGCTTTGAGGCTCATACCAAGAAGGACCAAGCGCTTTTTGGTATTGTTCAAGGTGGCATGAATTTAGACCTTAGAAAACTAAGCATTGAGCGTCTTGAGTCTATTGCCGATTTCCCTGGATATGGCATTGGTGGATATTCGGTAGGCGAAGATCACGAAACAATGTTTGAATCGCTGGCGCCTTTGGCAGCTGAATATATGCCACGTCATAAACCTCGCTATTTGATGGGAGTGGGCAATCCAACAACACTGGTACGTGCAGTTGCATGTGGTGTTGATATGTTCGATTGTGTGTTACCAACGAGAACCGCGCGTATGGGTACTGCTTTTTCTCATGAAGGTAGGCTCAATCTTAAAAACGCTGCTCACATTCATGCACATGTACCCTTAGATGAGCTTTGTACGTGTCCAGTTTGTAGCGAAGGATATACGCGTAGCTACCTCAACCATTTGGTTCGTCAGCACGAAATGAACGCAGCAATCTTATTGTCTATGCATAACATTTATTTTCTGCTGGACTGTATGAGGCAGGCGCGTCAAGCCATTATTGAAGGACGCTATAAGGCATTTCTTGATACATGGATGCAATATCCAACGGCTCAAGATGGGCGTATGCAAAATTATCACATGAGCCATGGGGAATAAATACCTATGCTGTATCAAAATTGTGTGGTGTATCGTTGTGCATTATGGTGTAGCTGTGATGATTTGGAACGAAAGATGTCAATTGATTATCATTAGCTCGATTGTTGAAAGCTTAAATTTTGTCCCTATTGGTGTGTTAGGTTAGCTCGTGGAATTCTACTCTTTAATGTTCGTATGCTTTTGTGCACTTTTGTGCATAACCTACTACGCAGTAGGATATATCTTTAAGCGCTTCCAATGGGTAGTTATCCTTATCTTTTCGCTTATCTTTTATGCACTTGTTACCAATATAGATACCATTGTCTATGTTGCATTTACTTTGGTGCTTACCTATATCGCAACCTTATCACTTAACAAAATTGATTCCTCAAGCAAAAAGCGCTTGCACACCATCACCAATAGAGCAGACAAAAAGGCATTTAAGCATAAAGTTGCTCGTATCAAGCAGCTTGTATTGATAGCAGCTCTTATGCTTATTGCAGGATGCTTATGCTACCTTAAATACTGGAATACCATTCTCTATGCACTAAGTCTTGCTCCTTCTACTAAAAGCTTAGGGCTTTTGCTTCCTTTAGGTATTTCCTTTTATACCTTCCAAGCACTCTCATACGTCTTTGATATCTATAACCAAAAGTACACACCAGAACAAAATCCATGTAAGCTTGCATGCTATCTCATCTACTTCCCTCAACTTATTCAAGGCCCCATTAACCGCTTTGATAAACTAGCACCTCATCTTTTTAGCTATCACGCAGCTTCTGATACACACTTTGGGCGTGCATCAGTACTGTTTTGCTATGGTGCTCTTAAAAAGTACGTTATGGCAGATCTTTTAGTAGACTCCATCTCATATATCTTCGACTATAAGCCTGCCTCTCTTCCAGGCTCTGTTATCGTCTTTGGTATTTTGCTTTATTCTGCTCAGCAATATGCCGACTTCTCAGGTGGTATCGATATGGTAGAAGCCACTTCTGAGTTTTTAGGCATTCCTATGCAAGCAAACTTCCGTCGTCCTTATTTTTCTATTTCACTGGCTGATTTCTGGAGACGCTGGCATATCTCTTTAGGTCTTTGGATGAAAGACTACGTATTTTATCCTTTAGCGCTTACCCGTCCCATGAAAGCTTTAGGCAAGTGTGTAAAAACACACATTTCTTCTCACTTAGGGAAAACCCTTCCTGCAGCCCTTGCCAATATCTTTGTATTCTTACTCGTAGGAGTTTGGCATGGTGCTGATGCACACTTTATCTGGTGGGGACTCTATAACGGTCTTGTAATTGCCACATCAGATATTGCAAAACCTCTTACCCAAGGCTTAGCACATCTGTTGCACATTAACCAAAAAACTCGCAGCTACCATGTGTTCTCGGTTATTCGCTGCTTTATCGTGGTAAACATTGGCTGGTACTTCGACCGTATCTTTGATGTACAAGCCTCGTTTACTTGTCTTTACAACACCATATTTTCGTTTCGCGCACAAGACTTTGTAGCAACCTTACGCACCATAGGAATCCATCAGGATAAGATAATGTGTATTATTATGAGCGCTCTTATGTGTTGTGTGGTATTTGTGGTTAGCTTCATTAACGAACGCGGCACAAATACCCTTGCATTCTTTGATGGACGTCATCACCTTGCGCGTTACGCTGTTTATATCGTTGTTTTTATCGTTTTAGTATATGCAAGTTATTTATGCTCAAATCACGGAGGGTTCATGTATGCAAATTACTAAACATCACATGCATACTGAGAGAGACCATTCGCAGGTTATGTGTGTCTCCTCAAAAAATGATCCGTCCAAGAAGTCTTCGCCTTCGTTTAAGCAGCGTTTTATTCGGCGTTGTATAGCAGCGCTTATCTTTATGGTGGTCTTTTGTCTTATTAATTTTGTTTTACTATGTGCATATATCCCGTATTCTTCGTGGTCGCTTATTTCATGGGAAGCTTTTGATAAGGCACCTTATGTAGATACCATTGTAACGGGCTCTTCTTATGCTGAACGTACGATTAATCCTAATATTTTGGATGATAAACTTGGCTATACCACGTATAACATTGCAGTTCCGTATCAAAGTTTACACGATAGTTTTCATGCTATTAAAAAAGCGCATGAAACACGAGGTATTTCGCGTGTTATTTTAGGTCTTCGTCACGAAACGCTTTGCGATGATCCTAACGAGCGGGATCTTAAACGACACGCTATCTTTACTACGGGCTATGTGAGTGACATGTCGGTTGCGTATTATCTTCGTGATATGTGCAATACCATTTTTGATCCACAGTATTTTGGCAAGCGCGATTCGCTTAACTATCCTGTTATATGGGGTTATCACGTGCGCCAAGATGCCGAGCCTCTCTATAATCTTATGCAGCGTCTTATTTCATCTGATCGTATTGCCGATTCAGTAGCGCGCTATTGTACCTGGCATTATTATGGCAAGGGTTACGGTAATTACAATAATACTCAAAAGTCGTTCAATAAAAACTCTGGTTTGCCATTTCCGTTTGGCACGTTATCCGATACTCATATGAAAACATATGAAGATATCTGTAAGTACTGTAAAGAAAATAATATCGAGCTTATAACTGTGATAACTCCGTATCCAAGCTTTACGTTTACGGGCGATAAGGGAAACTATCCTACGATGATGAAACCGTTGGAGAAAATTGCCGAAACGTATGGTTCGTTTTACATCGATCTTAATCTTGTTAAAAACAACAAATATCGTCTCTCTCTGAAACATTTTTATGATGTTGAGCATGTTAATACCTATGGAGCTAATCGTGCCACAGCTTTGGTGACAGATATTTTGTCTCATGAAGATCCTCAGGCTCGTATGCACGAGTTGCTGTATACCTACGATCAATGGGACGAGTGCTGCAAGAGTTATCCTGCTGAGTAACACAACTTATGTGTTTGCGTGTGACAGGCGAAGTGTACGTGAGCCTATGTGGTTATATATTTATTTTCCGTTTGTTTGCAATAAGATTTAAGCTACTTTTGTTTATAATTAAGTTTCGTTGTATATCTTTACATAATTTTGTGTGAGTACTCAAAGATTACGAAAGAGACTACTATGATAAAAGACATAAAACCTCGTCAAGAACATTCGGGGTTTGCACGATGGAATGGTCAGGACATATCGCGCGGCGCATCTCAGCATAGAAGAAATTCCTCGCGTAAAATGCGTATAACGCCTCATCAACGCCGTTGGATTTCTTCTTTGGTATTGTTGGTAATTGTGCTGGTAGTTGCCATTATTGGTTTTACACCTCTTGGTGAGAAAATCACAAAGGGTCTTGATATTCAAGGCGGTGTATCGGTTATTATGACCGCTTCGCGCCCCGATGGATCAACTCCTTCGGCCGAGGAAATGCAAATTGCTACCAATATTATTCAAAAGCGTGTGAATGCGTTGGGCGCTTCAGAAACAACGGTGCAGCAACAAGGTGCAACGTCTATTTTGGTTCAAATTCCAGGCGCAACCGATGCAAAAGCTGCTATTAAAACTATTGGACAAACGGGTAATCTGCAGTTTGTTCGTTTAGACGATATTGGTGACGCTGATGCATTGCTTAAACTTCAAGCAGGTACCGAAGGTGTAGAACTTGAAGATAATACGTATACCTCATTTTTGGACGGTTCTCACATTGTAAAAACATCGGTAGAACAAAGCACGCAAAATGCAAAAGGTGGCTACGCTGTTAATATCTCCTTAGACGATGAGGGTTCAAAGCAATTTGCTGATGTTACGCGCGAGCTGGCACCCACCAAGGGTCGCATTGCAATCACCTTGGATGGAAAAGTATATTCAGCCCCTGCGGTTCAAAATGAGATCAACGGCGGTCAGGTTTCAATTACAGGAAACTTTACGCTTCAGCAGGCAAAAGACCTTAAGACCGTGCTTGATAGTGGTTCACTTCCCGTTAAGCTTAGCTATTCAGAAAGTAGAGTTGTTGGCCCAACGCTTGGTCAAGATTCGCTGCATCAAGGCATTTTTGCAATTGCTGTTGGAGCCGTGGCTGTTATTATTTACCTGTTTATCTTTTATCGTGCGCTTGGCTTGCTTACGATGGGCTCTTTGGCAGTCTTTGCCGTGTTGTATTTAGGGCTTTTAGCACTGCTTTCTCACTTTGGTGCGTTTGCGCTTACGTTGCCTGGGCTTGCTGGTATTGTATTAACTACAGGATCGGCTGCCGATTCCTCTATTTTGGTTCTTGAACGTTTCCGCGAAGAGATTCGTATGGGCAAACGTATTAAAGACGCGGCTGTTTCGGGTTCAAAGCACGGAATTATGACGTCTTTAGATGCCGATGCTGTTACCATGGTTACGGCGCTTTCGCTTTTCTTTGTAGCAGTTGGTGCCGTTAAAGGTTTTGGTCTCACACTTGCCTTAGGTATTGTGTGTGATATTGCCACCATGTTTTTCTTTAAAGCTCCGGCTTTACGTTTACTTGCGCTTCACGCCATTGAAAAGCATCCTCGTTTCTGGGGTGTTTCACAAGATGTAGACGAGGCGCAGCGCAAACGAGACGAGCTTGCTCAAAAAGGAGGTGTTGAGCATGCGTAGTCATTTTAGAAAAGAAATCAGTTTTATCCCTCACCGTCGTGTGTTCTTAAGCATTTCAAGCGTGTTGGTAGTGTTAGCTGTTGTAGGTTTAGTTCTTAAAGGCCTGGTGTTTGGTATTGAATTTCAAGGCGGAACTACCATTGATTTTCACGATACGGGCTCTATAACAATAGCTGCTATGCGTGACGCTCTGCTTCAAGCAGGGGAGAATGATCCTGTTGTTCAAACCAGTGTTTCTGATGCAGCACAAGGATTTTTGGTGCGCTCTGACACCACAAACCCCGAAGTTGCAAATGCTCACGCTGCTGCTGCTGCAAAAAGCTTGGGTCTTGCCGACGATTCGTATACCGTTACTACGATCGGTCCTGACTGGGGTCAAGATATCACGCGCGCGTCTGCTTTTGCATTTTGTATCGCAATTGTTTTGATTATTGTGTACGTTTCAATTCGTTACGAGTTCAAAATGTCTATTACCGCAGTTATCGCGCTTATTCACGACCTTGTAATTACTCTGGGAATTTATGCATGGACTCAAACGCCTATTACGCCTAACGTGGTAGCTGCACTTTTGACCATTATGGGATATTCGCTCTACGATACGGTTGTGGAATTTAACCGTATGGACGAAAACGCCAAACATCTTCACGATGGTATTCATCATACCTATTATGAAATTTGTAATTTCTCAATTAACGAAGTATTTGTTCGTACTATTAACACCACGATCACCTCTGTGGTACCAGTTGCAATTATGCTTGTTCTTGGCGGTCAAACGCTTAAAGACTTTGCGCTTGCTATGCTCATCGGAGAAATTTTGGGTACATGGTCAAGTTTTGGAGTTGCTTCTCCGTTGTTAGCTATTTGGAAAACTCGCGAAAAGCGTTGGGCTCGTATCGAGCAAAAATATGCAAGTCATACGCAACAGCTTAATCACGACGAACTTAACAGTGTAGCTCGTAATCGTTAGTTGAGAGCCTTATGATTGGTTCAACGCAACATAATCGCTGGCAACTGTTATCCAGAGATCTTGAGCTTGAAGATAAGCTTATAAACACGTGCAGATTGCCTCGGCTTGTTGCGCGTGTTTTGGTATCGCGCGGCTATACTACACAAGAACAGATCGAACGCTTTTTAACTGCTTCGCTTGAACGTGATTGGGTAAATCCGCTCTTTATTCCAGGTTTAGCAGCCGTGGCAGACCGCGTTCAGCATGCGCTTGATTCACATGAGCGTATTGTGGTGTTTGGTGATTTTGATGTAGACGGTATATGTGCAACAGCACTCTTAACCGATGCACTTAAAACGCTTGGCGCATGCGTGTATCCGTTTATTCCAAGCCGCGTTCATGAGGGCTATAGCCTTTCTAAGGCTGCGTTTGACCGTCTTGTAGCGGCGTATAACCCCAATCTTATTATTACCGTTGATAACGGTATTGATGCACATGAGCAGTGCTTATATAGTATTCAGCATGGTGTAGATGTGGTTATTACCGACCACCACGAACCCACTTCGCAAACGCTTCCCGTGGTTCCCACCGCAAATCCAAAGCTTAACCCATCGTGCGCATCATTCGAACTTGCTGGCGCAGGTGTTGCGCTTAAGCTTGTTGATGTGCTTGGTGCTGCATACGGTAAGCCTTATCTATGGAAAGATTATCTTGATGTGGCAACGCTTGGAACTATTTCCGATCGTGTAAAGCTTACCCCAGAAAATCGCGCTTTAGTTACCGAAGGTATTCGTTGTATTCGTGCGTCAAGCCGTTTGGGCTTAAGTGCTCTTGCTCGTGTGTGCGGAATTGATATTCATGCCACGATGCCCGAGGAGCTCGCAAGTTCTTTGATTCCACGCCTTAACGCTGCAGGAAGGCTTGATCGTGTTCAAACAGCATATAATTTGTTGCAGGCACAAAGTTTAAGTGAAGCATATACGTATGCAAATGAGCTTGAAGAATTAAATATTTGCCGTAGAAATCTTGAGAAAAAGGCTTGCGATGAAGCATTTGAACAGGCAAAAGATGTGGTTAAGCAGCAAAAACATGTAATATTTGTTTCAAGTTCGCAATGGAATGAAGGCGTTATAGGCATTGTGGCTTCTCGTCTTGCGCGTGCTTATGAATTGCCCGCGTTTGCGTGCTCAATTGCCCAAGGTAGTGCAAAATGTTCGGGAAGAAGCGTTGGCAACGTTAATCTTTTTGACGTTGTTGAGAGGTTTGGATCGCAGCTTATTCGTTTTGGTGGACATGCTGCAGCAGTAGGATTTACGTGTTCGCCTGATATTCTTCCTACCATAATCCAACACGTTGAACGCACGATCGACGCTTTGCCTGCCTCGGCGTTGTATGCACCACGTGAACTGGTTATACCAGTTGATTTGTCCGAAATTACCGTATCAGATCTTGATTCTTTAGAAATGTTGCAACCTTTTGGATCGGGCAACGAGCGTCCAATTTTTGCAGCTCACAACATTGAAATGCGCAATAAAATGCGTGTTGGCGCTCATAATAATCATATGCGCTTTGTTGCACAGCAGCACAAAGTGCGCCTCTCGTCCATTGTTTTTAAGGCATCTCATATTCAAAATCTTATGTCGTTACACGACACCTGTGATATTGTCTTTAACCCTGTTAATGAGGTTTGGCAAGGTCGCGTTAAGCCTAAGCTCATGATTAAAGATATTATTGTGCGCAAACAGGATACCAAACATGCACATTGCGATACCTGTGCGTTTTCTCGGCTGAGCCTTCCTCAAAGAGAGCTTGATAGTGAGCTTAATCATGAGTCGCTGGCATTGAGACGCGAACTTGAGCAAAAAACTGATGATGAGCTTGAAAACTTTTTGCGGACACAACTCATCGGTGACCATGCGCTCCTGCCTGTTCAAGCATATGCGCTTAACATGCTTAGGCACAACAACAACTGTTTGTGCGTTATGGCAACCGGTCGAGGAAAATCTTTGATTTTTCAGCTGTTTGCATGTATGTGTGCAATTAAACGTAAGGGTTTAAGCATTTTTGTGTATCCGTTGCGCGCCCTTGTAAACGATCAAAGCTATCATATAAGTGATGTGTGCTCAAAATTTGGCGTGCGCGTTTGCGTACTTAACGGAGAAACGCCCCAGTCAAAGCGTTTAGAGATCTATCAACATATTAAAGATGGAACCTGCGATATTGTAATGACCACGCCCGAGTTTTTGGCACTTCACGCGCACGAGTTTGCAGGTACTACTGCTTTTGTTGTGTTTGATGAAGCTCATCATATGGCTGAAGCAAAGCGTGGCACGCGTAGTGCTTATAGTTGCATGCCGCAGGTACTTGACGTGCTTGGTAATCCCGTTACTTTGGCAGTCAGCGCAACGGTTTCTACCGATTGTGCCCGTGAGATTTTACGACTTGCACACATACGTGCACAGCATGTTATTTTGGACGATTCCCAGCGCTCCAATTTAGATATTATTGATAGACGCAACGCCAACAATCGTGACGAGATATTGGTTAACCTTATTGCCGACGGCGAAAAAACTGTTGTGTATGTTAATTCCCGTATAAAAGCTTTGCAGCTTGTGCATATTTTGCGTCATCGTCTACCTGAATTTGCACCACAAATTGCGTTTTATCATGCTGGTTTATCGCGAGATGTGCGCGTACAAGTGCAAACGGCTTTTCGTGCAGGTGATCTTATTGCAGTTATAGCTACCAGTGCTTTTGGCGAGGGAGTTAATATTTCTGATATTCGCCGTGTTGTTCTGTATAATATGCCCTTTACTGCGCACGATTTTAATCAGATGAGTGGGCGCGCTGGAAGAGATCATAAACCATCTGAAATTTATGCTCTCTACACCAAACACGATATTGCTTCTGCACGATATATCTTGTCTACAACTGCTCCTTGTGCAGATGATTTGCAGTGCATTTATACAGCACTTGTGCAAACCGCGCGAAAAGGGGCGGCTTCTAAGGTATTGCCCAAAGACTCCCACGATGAGGACGCTACCGTAGCCACTGTAACTGTTTTGCTTAAAGACGTACAAGACGCCACAACTTGCTGTGATATTTCCCGTTCACATGGTGCATCTTGTTGTTCAGTCGCATGTGAAAAATCCGATTCTGAGTGCGCTCGTACAGAGCGCACAAACGAAGTACTTCACGCTCGCGCACAAAAAGAAAAGGGGCATGCACCTGCATATAGTGTGCCTACCATCGAAGCTGCTTTGCAGATTTTTAAAGAATTGAAGCTTATTGATTACAACGCGCATACTCTTTCTCAAGCCGATGTTGCCCTACAGCGTGTAACACTTACTTTTAATCATGCTGATATCTTTGATTTATCAGACACTTTATCCACGATTCCTGTTATGCTTGAGAAGTCGATACGCTATGTTGAAGGCTTGCGTATGTGGGAAGAGTTTGATCAAATGAGCGCGTGGGCACACGCGGCAACGCGCGCCGAGATGCTCGCTCGTGTTCAAAAACCTATCCTTCCTGCATTTGGGAACATTATAGACGAAAGAGTTGCTCATGAATAATGTTAAGAATAACAAGCAGGATCCAGCGCAACTAAGTCATGCGGATGCGCCTGGGTCAAATGAGGGGCAGCTAGAGCCGTATGTAAGAAAAGCTGGTGTTCCGCAAGCCGACAATTGGCGTCCGCTTCGTTCGATTTGTGCGCATTATTTAGGTTTTGAAGCGGTTAAACGTTTAGACGAAGCGTATGATTTTGCTTCTACTTACCATAAAAAGCAAATGCGCCAATCAGGTGAACCTTACATTAACCATCCTGTAGAAGTTGCCTTTATTTTGGCAAAAGACTTGCATATGGACGAAGACTCCATTTGTGCTGCGCTTTTGCATGACACGGTTGAAGATACGTCTGCAACGCTCGATGACATACGCAATCTTTTTGGCGAGACCGTTATGGATCTGGTAGACGGTGTAACTAAACTCACCTCCATTGAAGTGAGTTCAATGGACGAAAAACAAGCTCTTAACCTGCGTAAAATGTTTTTGGCAATGTCTAAAGACATTCGCGTTATCATCATCAAACTTGCCGACCGTTTGCACAATATGCGTACGCTTGCTGCGCTTCCGCCCCATCGTCGAAACTTTAAAGCGCGCGAAACTATGGATGTTTATGCGCCTTTGGCGGATAGGCTCGGTATCAGCTCTATTAAGTGGGAGCTCGAAGATTTAGCATTTTTGTATCTTGAACACGATGAATATGAGCATGTTGCACTTATGGTGCAAGAAACACGTGCGCAACGTGAACAAAATATTACCAGTACAATCCATATGCTTGAACAAGAATTACACAAAGTTGGTATAAGTGATTTTCAGATTCAAGGTCGTCCAAAACATCTGTGGTCAATTTATCAAAAAATGCTAAGAAAAGATAAAAGCTTTAATGATATTTATGACCTCGTTGCCATTCGTGTGCTTACCAAATCGGTGGGCGACTGTTATTTAGCGCTTGGTGCAGTCCACACAATCTGGCATCCTTTGCCTGGTAGGTTTAAAGACTATATTGCTATGCCTAAGCCTAATGGATACCGTTCGCTTCATACAACAGTTGTGGGTGTAGACGCGCGTCCTATTGAGATCCAAATTAGAACGTTTGAAATGCACGACCAGGCAGAATATGGTATCGCGGCACATTGGCTGTACAAGAAAAACGGTAGCAGTACGGGTAAAATGTCGCGCGATGAAGAAGAAATTGATTCGCAGATAAACTGGATTCGCCGAAGCCTCGACTGGGCAGTTGATGAAGACCTAGAAGATCCGCATGAATTTATGCACAACTTGCGGCTTGATCTCTTTGAGGACGAAATCTTTGTATTTACGCCAAAAGGCGAGGTTGTAAGCTTGCGTCGAGATTCAACGCCTCTGGACTTTGCCTACTCGGTACATACAGAAGTGGGAAATCATTGCGTAGGTGCAAAAGTTAACGGATCGGTTGTGCCGCTTACGTATCGTTTGCGCAACGGCGACCGCATTGAAGTGCTTACCAATAAAAACGCAAAACCTAGCCATGACTGGCTCAATATTGTAGTAACTCCTTCTGCAAAAGCTAAAGTACGAAAGTACTTTTCTGCATTGTCACGCACCGATGATGCCGAAGCAGGTCGTGTGGATTTGGCTCATGAGCTGCGTAAAAAAGGCTACGGCATTTCAACATTGCGTGTTACCAAAGCACTGGAAGACGTGGTGAGCCAGTTTGATTTTGTGCGCGTAGAAGATTTGTTAGCAGCACTTGGAACGGGAAAAATTTCTACCAAACAAGTTGCTAATAAAATCGAAATTGCTATCGAAGGCACCGATGCTGTTCATGCCCAAGTTGTTGCCAAACACGCTGAACAAAAAATTGCTATCGAACAAGATTTGCCGCTTGCGGTACAAAAATTTGAGCAATATCGTAAAAAACGCAAGCAGGCAAACTGCGGCGTTGTTGTTAAGGGCGATCCCGATTTATTGGTACATCTTGCGCATTGTTGCAATCCTGTGGCTGGTGACGAGATCGTGGGCTTTGTAACGCGTGGACGTGGCGTCTCTGTTCATCGTTGCTCGTGTCCTAATAAAAAAGGGCTGGACGCTCATCCCGAGCGCATGATAGAAGTTGCATGGGATACAACGGGCGCAACAGAGTTTCAAGTTGAAATTGTGGTTGAAGCAACCGATCGTATGGGGTTGCTCAAGGATATTACTTCAAGTTTATGCGATGCAGGAAGTAATATTTTATCTGCAGCAACGCAAACCTCATCTCATGGATTGGTGAGGATGCGCTTTTTGCTGGCAATTTCTGACGCCTCACGTTTGCCTGCGCTCTTTGCAAGTGTAAAACGTGTACAAGCTGTTTTTGACGCGCGTCGTATTCTTCCGGGTGAAGGAGGAAACGAAATGAAGCGCATGTTGTAAGAGGTGTGTTGTTTTGGCGAGGCGCGTTATTGCAGCGCGTTACCCTAGCTAGCGTTTGGTTACAACATTTTCGTGCAAAAGTCGTTGTTTGGTAAGCTGCGCGCGCATACAGGTGTTGTTGTGCGTGCTCACATCCTTAAGATAAGAGGTACTTTATTATGGAAGATACGCCTAATTCCCACGCGTCCGCGTCTGATTCATCCGCTCAGATGCCCGAGCCTTTAGAAGAGCTTCAAGGTTTTATCGTTGGTCCTTTATGCACTAACTGCTATTTATACGAGTCCATTGACAATGGTGAACATGTAGGACTTATTATCGATGCTGGAGATCAGGGGACAGCTATTGCCCAACATTTACCTCAAGAGTTGCACATTCGCTATATCCTTGCAACTCATGGGCATAACGACCATGTAGGTGGTGTGGCACAGCTCCGCCGTCTTACGGGTGCACGCTATGGCATTGCCGCCGCCGATGAAGATCGCGCTTTATCGGCACAAGGACCCGATGAGCTTGGATATACCTACGAAGCAAATGCACCGCATGCTGATTTTTATCTCGAAGACTCAATGGTACTTGATTTGGGTGCTGCGTCGTTTAAGATCATGTCGGTACCAGGTCATACGCCCGGAAGTGTTATTATTATCGGTCAAGGTAAGGCTCAAGGTTTGGTGTTTACAGGAGATACTCTTTTTAAGGGAAGTATTGGACGTACCGATTTGCTAGGTGGTGACGATCGTTTAATGCAGCAAAGTTTAAAGCGTATCGTTCGCGAGCTTGATCCTAATTCGCATATTTTCCCTGGGCACGGCGATCCATCACGGATGTACAAAGAACTTGAACATAATCCATTTTTGCAACAATACACGTCATAAATGCTGGTAAATAGCTTGTATGTGAACTTGCACATATAATAAGCAAAAAATAACCTTTGCCAAAAGCCTGTGATGTGCTATATTTTTACACGCACCTATCAAGTGGTGTTGCAAACGTGCCCGAGTGGTGGAATTGGCAGACGCGATGGATTCAAAATCCATTTCTGGCAACAGAGTGTGAGTTCGAGTCTCACCTCGGGCACCACGTATGCTTTTCAGTATGTTTAGATTATGATTTCGCCTGTTTTTTAGTAAAAAGCTTGAAAACAAGCATGTAGAAGCGTATTGTAAGCAAAGATAAAGCGGAGCTGTTACGGCTCTCACCTTATGGCGCTCAATGTAGCTATCAGGTCAAGCAAATATGATACACGTTATGTATGATAATTATGCCTGACCTTTTGTGTCGGGTTTTTTTATGCCGACAGCTGTTGTTATGCTCCATATGTGGCGTTACCTAAGGTTTAGGTTATGTGAAAGGAAGGTGTAGAAGATAGCCAAGAACGACGCAACTCGCATTAATGACGAAATTACAGCACGTACTTGTCGTCTTATCGGTGTTGATGGTTCTCAGTTAGGTTTGTTTGGTGTCCGTGATGCTCAGCGGATCGCCGATGAACAAAATCTCGATTTAGTAGAGATTGCACCAGGAGCAGAGCCTCCTGTATGTAAAGTGATGGACTATCGCAAATTTAAGTACGATCAAGACCGCAAAGCAAAGCTTGCTCGTAAAAAGCAGGTTAAAATTGAGGTCAAAGAGATGAAGTTTCGTCCAAAAATTGATGTGGGCGACTACACCACCAAGAAGAATCATGTTATGCGCTTTTTGAAAAAAGGAGCGCGTGTCAAGATTACTATCATGTTCCGCGGTCGTGAAATGGCGCATCCCGAACAGGGACAAAACGTTTTGGACCGCTTGGCTGCCGATTTAAAACCGTATGCAACGGTAGAGGCAAAGCCAAAAATGGAGGGACGCAATATGCACATGCTTGTTGCTCCCATTAAGGGTGCTTTTGATGAGAAAGCGCCGCGTCAAGACCAAACGCAGGTTGAGAAGAGCGAAGAGTAGTAAAAGGAGAGCTAGTTATGCCTAAGATGAAAACTCACAAAGGTTCGGCAAAACGTTTTCGCCGTACAGGAACCGGAAAAATCATGCGTGCTAAAGCATTCAAGAGCCACATCTTAACCAAGAAGTCTCAAAAGCGTATTCGCGGTTTCCGTAAAGAAACTCTTGTTTCTAGTGCAGATGCTCAAGTTGTATCACAACGTATGGGCAATTAGTTTGACGCACATGCGTCTTTTGAAGAAAATTTCTTAAGGAGTTGATGAGATATGGCACGTGTAAAACGCGCAGTTGCAGGTCGTAAAAAGCGTCAAACACTCGTAGAGCGCTCAAAGGGTTATTACGGAGTAGGCTCTCGTACCTTCCGCGGTATGAAAGAGCAAGTTCAGCATTCTCTTCAGTATGCATATCGCGATCGTCGTAATAAAAAGCGGGAGATTCGTGGTCTTTGGATTCAGCGCATTAATGCTGCTGCTCGCTTGAATGATCTTTCTTACAGCACTTTTATGCATGGTCTTAAAGTTGCTGGCGTTGAGCTCGACCGTAAAGTTTTGGCTCAAATTGCCTGCGAGGACGAACAAGGCTTTGCTGACTTGGCTGCAGTTGCTAAAAAAGCATTGGCAGAGTAGGCATACATATCGTATTGCCATTATTAAGTGTATTGCTAAAACCCGATCTTGCATGAGGTCGGGTTTTTCTTATAGCGTTTTTGTCTATCTGTTTTGGTATAGAGTAAAAACCGATCAGTACTTTTGTAGGGAGTACACAAATTATTGTGGAACAAATAGACAATGACATAATTTTGTCTTATGGCTTTGCATGCATATGTTGAGAGCGTGGTCTTTGCTTGGTTGATTATACAAGTAAGTAGAACACTTGAGGTTACACGAGTTAGTAGCACGTTTTTATCAATTTATCTAAATTGTTTGATTTAGTAATAAGACGTTTTACATTTTCTCAGTGCAATTTTAGCATTCCTGGATGTTCTCATAACTTTTGAAGTCAAGCAATGCCTGTGTTTTACTTAGTGTTAGATTTAAGTCTGAAATTAAGGGGGAGGTTTATTTCATGGCAGAAGAAAACAGAGAAATTGTAGTGATAGATGAAACTACAATGAAAAGTAAGATTTACTATATAAGAAATCAAAAGGTTATGCTTGATTTTGAACTTGCTGAAATATATGGATATGAAACAAAAACATTTAATCAGCAAGTCAAGAATAACATAGAAAAATTTGATGAAGATTTTAGATTTCAACTTACAAAAGATGAATGGGAATTTTTGAGGTCAAAAATTTTGACCTCAAAATCAGATGAAGGTTCAGGTGGTAGAAGATATATGCCTTATGCCTTTACAGAACAGGGAATCTATATGCTTATGACCGTATTAAAAGGAGAACTTGCTGTTAGGCAAAGTAAGGCTTTAATACGAATGTTTAAGCAGATGAAAGACTTTATAATCGAAAATCAAGATTTTATTAGCTCAAAAGAATTAGTGCAAATAGCAGTACAGACAAATGAGAATACAAAGGATATAGCTGAAATAAAGTCGCAAATGGCTACAAAAAAAGATTTGAAAAAGGTGATGGATAATTTTATAGATCCGGACACTTACAAGCATTTTCTTTTGATGAATGGAGATAAAATTGAAGCGGATGTTGCCTATACTAAAATATATAAGTCTGCAAAGAAAAGCATTTATGTTATAGATAACTATATAGGACTTAAAACATTGGAACTTTTAAGAGCTGCAAAAGATAATGTTGAAGTCATTATATTTAGCGACAATGTCAGAAATAAAGATATGCTTACAAAAAATATCCTAAACGATTTTAGAAGAGATTACCCTAACATCAACTTAAAAATGAAGATTGCAGGCAAAAGGTATCACGATAGGTATATTGCAATAGACTATGGGACAGAAAATGAAGCCTTTTATCTTTGTGGAGCATCATCAAAGGATGCAGGAAATAAAATATCAAGTATTACCAAGATAGAAGAATCATCTAAGGATATGTATCATACAATGTTTGGGGGAATATTAAACAATAAGAATTTGAAAATTTAACTTTGCTGACTTGGCTGCAGTTGCTAAAAAAGCATTGGCAGAGTAGGCATACGAATAGTATTTGCCATTACTTAGTGTTATTGCTAAAACCCGATCTTGCATGAGGTCGGGTTTTTCTTATAGCCTGTATTTACTAATGCGCATGCAATGCCAATACAATGTTGTATAATCATCGTAAGAAACAAGGGGTGAATATATGGCAAAAACAGCTAACTTGTATACTCGGATAGACCCAAAGCTAAAAGAGCAGGCAGAGTATATATTAAATTCTTTGGGTCTTTCTCCTTCGAGTGCTATTACCATGTTTTATAAGCAGATAGTTTTGCAGCGGGGGCTTCCTTTTGATGTAAAACTAGGCTACAGTAAGCCGCTTGATATAGGCTCAATGAGCAAGGACACTTTAAACGCAGAATTGGAAAAAGGATATCAGTCCATACTATCGGGGAATGTAAATCCTGCAGACGAGGTTTTTGAGTACTTGCATAAGGAATTTAACCTATGAGTTACACGGTGTCTATTTCACACGAGGCTGAAGCAGACCTACGGGGTATCTATGCCTATATTACGTTCAATCTCTTGTCGCCGAAAAATGCTCAAGGACAAATAAGCAGGTTAGAACAGGCGATATTGAGCCTTGGTGAGTTTCCCGCACGACATCGTTTAGTGAGCTTTGAACCTTGGAAAACTCGAGGTCTTCGCGTCATGTTGTGTGATAATTTTCTTATTCTTTATTTTGTTTTTGAAGAAAAACACGAAGTTACTGTTTCTCGTGTGCTTTATGGGAAAAGAGATATTGAAAAGGTTATAAATGACGATTAAACCTTTTTGCGATAGCTTTTTCAATGGTCACTCGCATAATAATGATAGTTATTAGGAATAGTTATTCCAGTAGGGCGTCAATATTTCGTTTTGAATATAGAGGCCTTCGCACTTCCATAGTGTCGCCCGCGACAACGTAAAAAACAGAAAAGTTGCGTACGTTAATCCTGTAATAAGGATGTGCTCGTGTTGTTGATGATTAGTAAGGAGCAAATAAGAGGGGTGATTTAAGTCGTTTATCGATTGCTAATTCTATATCGTCAACAAGTCTGTGAGCAGCTTTTGGATTTTGCAGTGTATTGGTTATATAGCCAACTGTTTCTAATAAATCTTCTTTGAATAGCGGTAGAAAGGTTAATTTATAGGCGTTCGTGTTCATTAATCCTGCTCCTTGCGCTATCAAAGACCTCGTCTTTAGAAAGACGCGTAGAAGTGTTTGCGGCAAAAGTATCTGCTTCGTCGAGTTTGCTTTCAACGTCGTCAGTGAGGGCAGAGTATTGTTTGATGCTCATGAGAACCATAGTTCCATAACCGTTTTTTGTAAGGAATACTGGTGTATTTGAATTTATAACTATTTCTTCTACTTCTGGGAATTTATTTCTTAAATCGGAAACTGGGCGAATATTGATCATAGTAGTAACCTCCTTTTATCAAAAAAGTATCATAATATTATCAGAATTACAATTATATGGTGGTCTAAAACTCTAAAATACCGTATTTTGCGTGTGTAATAAGTATGGTTTTACTGCCGCTCTGTTTTGCGTTCTTCCCAGAACACAAGGAGTGTCACCACGGCACCAGCCAGGATTGTAGTGATGGTGTCAATCTGCGTCCCAGGGCTCCAAGCATAGCTAACAGTTGGAAATTTCAGCACATCGCAGGCTATATACTCGCCAAAGACGATAGTCAACAGCGTCACTATAATCACTGCCGCATCCACGATAGCTATAACCCTTCTGCGATGCAGAGAAGTAGTTATTATGGCAACCAATAACTGAATCAATGCAGCAACAACCCCGCATGCCATGAGAGCATAGTATGGGGCATACAGAGCAGAGGTGTTCCACCAGAAGCGATAAACTAGTATTACTAGGCCTGCCAGCACGGCTAGCAGGGGTACTAGCCGTAACCTTTTCCATTTAGCGGTGGATACGATACTATGTTCCTCTGCCATTTGAGTACGACTATCCGCCATGCAATCAAAGTATTTTACTAAAGGTTTGTATGGCATGATATTTTTCCTCTGGAATAAGTATCCCTATTCTACCGTATCAGCCGCTTCACCCACTGGTTCAGTCTGTATTGAGGACAACGGCATAAGTTACAAGACTAGCTTGTTGACTCCGTAAGATACGCTATCGTATGTTCAATTCTTTGCTTACATTCATCGCTTTGGTCCCAAACACCGCGCCCAACATAAGTTTGTGCCATACGAACAAACGGCCAACTACCATAGGGATGCTGGAGAGCTGCCACCAATTCGGGATTGGAAACCTTTTCTAAGGAGAAATTTTCCAGTTTATAGATGTCCATAACAACGCGGACATATTTGTCAGTATATCGAGGAATACCAATTGCTGCCACTCGATCATCCCAGTTGGGTGGATGAAGAAATACTTTTGTGCCAGGTCGAAAATGTCGTGTGCCATGGACAAGCCGTTTATCTTCTCCTATAACATTTTCAGCTTGCACCGTTGCAGTTAGGCACCAAATCCACGCAGGAATTTTTGGTCCAGCAGCAATCACCTGAGAAAATGATGCATAAAACTCTTTTAAGTGATGACGCCTAAATACTTGAGACATTTGCCCGTCAAAGATTCTGGTACACACCCACCCTCCACCAGCTATAAGAGTGAAATCACACGCGTAAAATGTGTTATACGTTATATTTCTAAAGGCATCTACCATTTGCTGAGGCGGCGTTGGCACTTTCCGCGCAGGCTCTATTCTATCTTCGTTATTATCATTTTCACGCTCGCGGATTGGCGCGAGTGAGGATTGAAAAAAGGGCTCCCCGTAATAATAAAACACGCGATACACCACAGGACGGCCCTCATAACAGACGCGCGGAGCATATAATTCAAAGAATGCTTCTCCCGTAAACGTATTGCCCTTTTCTTGTATGAAATCGTTTACACGCTGCTTGTACGTACTGAAAAACTGTTCACCAATGAGGAAATATTCTCCCTCAAAATCAAATAACGGCCCATCGTCATCTCTAATGACATACACGGTTGCCGGTTCGTAATCACCACCGCATGAACCGACCAGCGCGCCGACATTAGTTTTATCAAGCAGGTATTTTGATAAGCTGGGATTATACGCTACCCTGTAGTCCCATTGGCCAGAAAAGGCTGTACTTGCGTCTGTTATGAGTTTATAACCGTGCAAAGACAAATCATGCGCAAGACGCTTATAATTTTCCTCGCTCGTTGGGTGACAGCGGAGAATAGTTGGTAAATTATGCTGCGAAGCCAGCTCACACTCGAGAGCTTGACCCTCGAGAAAACTATCATAGTTGAAACAATGGACTTCAAAGAGAGGGTTTTGGCATGCGATACTCCACTCGCGCCTCCAGGACTTTTCAGGGTAAGAACTATCGTGTCGAGACGCCGCAAATAACAATGCGATCGTGTACATAGTGATCCTCTCTATATAACGATGACACCTTCGTAAGCGAAGGTGTCATCAAAGAGCCTGACCCATTCTGGGTCCGAACTAAGCAGTTCGCATATTTATATGTGCAGGTATTAGTATATCGAACAAGGAAGCATTAGGCAATCGCGATGGTGAACAATAATGTCAGTACATCCTTGTGTTGTTATGCCATTGCGGAACAAAAAGAAGCACACTCATGCGGCAACACTCCTGGTGGTGTGCTCATAGTGAAATGGCCATTAAGTGCAAATTAGACACGTATGGCTACTATCTTCTTGCTATCTTAGGCAATATCGTAAAATCATTCTAGTTGGCGGTAGTGCAAAACCCTGGCATACGGAAGAAGGCGTTCTGATTGCGGGACTACTTGACTTCCTGCTGAATCCAGAAATTATATATCAATAGTTGAATGCTGATGAAAGTGTAACTTTACTACCCGTTCTATCAATTTAATAAGAAATTTAAATTATGCCAGCAAAGTAAGATGACAGCGGAAACGTGGTGTTCAGAAGTGTATAAGAATTCTTATTCTCAATAAATACTATAGAAAATCGCGTAATGCAACCCATGTGGGGGGCGTTGTATTGGTACTATGAGCCTCATGCCGAGCACATTTAAGCTTTGTGCTTTTTGTTTCTTCTTCGTAAAAACTCTTTAACAATGATTGGAATTATAGTTGGAATACATTCAAGAGTAACAAAAAATGTAATGTACGTATAAGTCCAGCTACTACCCAATTGTTGAGGAGACTCTTGTAATATCAATAAATCAATGGCTGGTGCGATAAGCGCTATGGCAATGGTTTTACAAACTCCTAAGTTTTCGAGTGTTTTTTGATTGACAACGATTGAGTAAAGTACAAGTCTTGTTAAACCAAATACGTGAGCTATGAAAACTAATAAAACAGGTGAGTCATAAGCAATTTCTGGGTTAAACAATCTAAGTGAGTTAAGGATTAGTCCTAAAAGAGGTAATAATAATGAAAAAAGGAATAATCGTATAGCTTGATATACAGATTTCTTCATACTAATCTCCTTAACACGTATTTTCGTAACCAGTAAGTCTCGTAACTAGCGAGTTTTAGCTCACAGAAGGTATCTAGAGCATACCAAAAACCCACATTAAGTGGAATGGTCATTTACAGGTTGAACAGGTCTGCGTGGCTTCCTGTGCGGGAAGCAACGAGAATAAGCTCGTCTTCGCTAACGGCGTAGATTAAAAGCCAGTCTGGCTGAATGTGACATTCTCTAAATCCTTGGTAGAGCCTCTACAGAGCGTGGCCTTTGTATGTTAGGTCTAACGCAGAGTTCATATCTGACACATGTGTCAGAAGAATTCATTGACTTCTCTCGGATGCCGTAATAAAGTAAGGAGTCATACACGCTATGAAATAAATGGTACAAAGCGTCAAAATAATTCAATAGGATTTTAAATATGGACATTAAAAGAGAACACTACTTACAGCAGCTCATCAATAAAAAAGATGACGGAATGATCAAAGTGATAACCGGTATCCGCAGATGCGGAAAATCATATCTCTTGGATCCGTTATACCGTAACCATCTACTAGCTGAAGGCGTACCTGCAGATCATATAATCAAAATAGAATTAGACCGTGCTATCAACAGAAAATATCATAATAATCCAGAACAATTGGAACAAGATATTTTGACTCTGATTAAAGATAGCGGCCCCTATTATCTTATGTTGGATGAAATTCAGTTAGTAGAAGGATTTGAGTTAGTTGTAAACGGGCTTTTACATGAGCAAAATCTTGATATTTATATTACGGGAAGCAACTCAAAATTCCTTTCATCAGATATTATTACTGAGTTCAGAGGGCGCGGAGAACAAATACATGTTCACCCTCTTTCGTTTGCTGAATTTTATGCAGCTTCGGATTTTGATAAAACTGAAGCGTGGAATGAATATATTACTTACGGTGGCATGCCACTTAATATGTTTAAAAAGAGTGATAAAGAGAAGGCTGCATACTTAAAAAATTTGTTCGAGCAGACTTACGTTCGCGATATTACAGAGCGCCACGGAATCAAACGCGTGGACGTTATGGATACCCTTATCAATATTCTTGCATCTTCTATTGGTTCATTAACAAACCCTAAAAGAATATTTGAAACTTTTAAAAGTAAAGGCGAAAAGGAGCTGTCATTAAACACCATTATTTCCTATCTTTCTTATGCAGAAGATGCTTTCATTGTCAAAAAAGCATCGCGGTATGACATAAAAGGAAGAAAATATATCGGTGCTCTTCAGAAATATTATTTTTCTGATTTAGGGCTTAGAAATGCACGCCTAAATTTTAGACAGCAAGAAGAATCGCACCTCATGGAAAACGCTATTTATAATGAGCTCATTATGAGAGGCTATAACGTTGATGTTGGCATCGTTGAAATTCGCAACGGAAATAAAAAAATCCAAACAGAAGTAGATTTTGTATGCAACTTTGCCGACAATAAATGCTACATCCAATCTTCTCTTAACTTGGTCACCCACGAGAAAACGCTGCAGGAAACGCGTCCTTTTATGCATATAGCAGACAATTTTAAGAAGATTATTATTGTAAAAGATCGTACCAAACCTTGGGTGACGGAAGATGGAATTCAGGTTATAGATATTATTGATTTCCTTCTTGATGAAAAGTTTCTGGAACGATAATGACTAAATCTTTTAACATGCCTTTCTTATTGTTAAAAAGTGCACCCAATTTCCATGCTGTGCACTAAAAAAGTGTAGCCATACTCGGAGTTCTCTCAATCCACGTGAAGAGTGTCGTATTGATGTCAAGGGCAAATTAGGTGGGTGCAATTTGCCCTTGTGTAGCAGGTCTTAGCGAGGACTACCGTTAAAAGTTTAGCGTGCGGCGGCTTTAGGCTGGCTCAGCGCGCTTTTTGAGCGCGGTTTACTATTTTTTTAGGCGAGTGATTATTAATTTAATTATCTATAGATTTAGTTGCTTGTGTTTTGGGGAACAAACCGTCGCGATAATCGTAAAAAAGTTCCCTACATTATTTGCATCCTTATGCTGTTACAGTTGGTAACTAAAGTGTTTCACCTTATTTCTTTTTCCGTTGTAAATTATTTGTTAGTTTGTAATTAGACGGTATCTAAATCAAATGTTTCAATACTAATTTAGTTTCCGTCAAGTAATTTCATAATGCGTAATAAGTGATTTGAGAGGAATTTGGAAATGAGCAGTGGCGTATCTTTGGGAGAAAAAATTAGAAAGGCTCGTCTGGAAGCTGGGTTGACGCAGGAGGAGCTTTCGGAATTATTGATGGTATCTCGTGCTGCTGTAGCAAAATGGGAAACGAATCGAGGTTTGCCAGATATCGAGAATCTGAAATTTATTGCATCTGCTTTAAACGTGAGTGTTGATTATCTTTTGGATGAGAACAATAGTGTTGATTTTTCTGTTATTAAGAAGCCTATTAATCTCAATAAATATGGTTTCGATAGTAGTTTGAGCGGTTTTAAGAAGTCGAAAATTAAAGAGCAGATTGTCCTAGATGAATATCCTGACTCAGAAATCAATATGCTAACTGTTGTTAAGACTTATAACAGTTCATCTGAGAAAATGGTGGATAATTTTGTTGGATGGTTTTCTACTCTCCTTGGAGGATTGCCATTGTTTGGCATGCATGATTTCAGTAAAGCTGTTGCCGCTCTTGGGGCTGATCAGTATTATTTGGTGGATAAAAAAGATAAGCAGTATTTCGTGCTTATAACTGATGAGTATATTATGAGCAGAATTATGGGAGTGGCTTTTAATAGTAAAAAGTTTCGTATTGGAGATAAGGAATTTATGAAAGTTGGTTTGCTCCGTAATAAGTAGTAAATGGGTGGGTCTGGTTTTAATATTTTTTCTCATAATATTTGTCGATAAAAACATGACTAATGGAGAGCAGGCGACCGAAATAGTTAAAAGAGTAGCTGGTAAATATGCTTTTGTGATAAATGCAATTATGGCAATTATTCCCATTAGGTGCATTAATATGAATGCTATTGTTACATTTACTTAATAGTTTGTTTTATAATCCTTTGCCTAAGAGTTGTGTTAACGAAAAGGAGGCTAGTGGTGTTATGAGGAGTAAAACTATTTTTTGCAAAAACATTTTTCAAAGTTGTCTTGTTATGCTTCTGCTGCTAAGTACTCTCTTTTCTCTTGCTGGATGCGCTGACGATAATGAGAAGGCGGAGCTTGCGTCGTACCATTGGGAAACAGTAGCGGTGTCTCAGGAAGAGTTTCGTATACCAGAAAACTATATGAATAAAGATGAGTTGTATCTCTTTGTGTCACGAGATATTCTGGATTCTCATTATGATTTGTCTAAAGTCACTCTTGGAGATAAACCCATCAAATTAGTTGACTCATCGTTCAATTTACCTGGTTCAGGACTTAAAGCTTTATTTTTGGTTGGGAAATTTGATTTAAAAGACAAGTCAAGTTCTGTTGTTCTTAAAGTACCGGGTATTAATAAAACAGGTGATGTTGCTATAGGTTATAAGAAGAAATAGTAATATTTTGCACTCAAGAATCAAGCTATTAAGCCAATCTTAAACCTTTTAACGATAGCTTTTTCTATCATTAAAAGGTGCACCTCTTTTTTTTGTTTGTATATTTGGTTGTATCATACATTATTTTTCTACTAGAAGTTGTGCTTTATGGAAAGGAAAATTTTATGAATGCGAAAAGCTCACACTAATTGATAAAAGTTAAAAAAATTCTTTAACAAAGCTTGAATGGGGGTGCGGGCAATTGGGAACAGCTCGCTTGTGATGCCTACTTTATCTGCTGGTTCTACCCGTTAAAAGCCATATTACAAATATACTGCCAGGTACGATTTGGTAAAATTTTCAAGGAAAAATTCAAAGAAGAAGCCGTATGTCCAGTTACAATCTGTACCCGTGATCGTACACCGTTCTATAAAAACGCAGCACACACACCGCATAGTGTTGCGGATTCGTGCATGCTGCGCTTCGCCTTTCTCTGATTATGAATACCACGCGCCGCTTCCTCTCATCATGCATGTGCTGGTATAGCATACCCACACCTACACAAGATGCCCACATCAGCGGCACATGGGCTCCTCGATTTCCTGCGTGTTGTGCGCGGTTGCGCGCTTACGCGGGCGTTTTGCGCGACTGGCGCGCTTTAGTGCTCGGGATAAAATCCGCTGGGCGCATCGTTCAGGTTGATGATGATGTTCTTCACCTGCGTATATGCTTCCAAAATCGACAGGTCGGTTTCACGGCCGATGCCCGACTTCTTCACGCCGCCAAACGGCGCCCCGCCAGGCACTTGGTTGTAGGTGTTTACCCACATGCGGCCGGTTTCAATGGCACGCGACACACGCAGCGCGCGCGTAATATCGCGCGTCCAAACCGCACCGCCCAAGCCATAGTCTGAATCGTTGGCAAGCTTCACCACTTCGTCCTCGGTCTTGAACTTCATAATCGCAGCTACAGGACCAAAAATCTCCTCACGCGCAACACACATATCGTTCGTTACATTGGTAAGCAGCGTTGGCTTGAAGAAGCAGCCCTTCGCTAAATCGCCCTCGGTATTACGCTCGCCACCTGCTGCAATCGTAGCCCCCTCTTCGCGCGCGATGTTCATGTACGACGCAATTTTCTTCATTTGCGCTTCATTGATTTGCGCGCCAATTTGCGTTTTCGGATCAAGCGGGTTGCCCTGTATTACGCGGTTGAACTGCTCCGTTGCGCGTTTCACGAACTCGTCGTAGATACCTTCCTGCACAAACACACGCGAGCCAGCACAGCACACTTGCCCTTGGTTGAACAAAATTCCCAGCATTAAGCCGTCGATGGCTTGGTCCATATTGCAATCGTCGAAGAAAATGTTCGCGCTTTTGCCACCCAGCTCAAGCGTTGCCGGAATAAGCTTGTCGGCTGCCGCGCGCGCTACGTTGTAGCCAACACTGGTTGAACCCGTGAACGCAAGTTTGCGCAGGCCAGGGTGGTCAAGTAGGAACTGACCGCTGCTCGAGCCCTTCCCCGAAATGATGTTGATAACACCAGCAGGAACAATGTCTTGGATAAGCTCCATCAGCACAATCACGCTCAGCGGCGTGCTGGACGAGGTTTTGAACACGGTGCAGTCGCCTGCCGCCAGGACGGGCGCCAGTTTCCACGCGGCCATCAAAAACGGGAAGTTCCACGGCACAATTTGGCCGACAACGCCGATTGGTTCGCGCATGACGATACTCAATAAATTGCCATCGAGCAGCCTATTTGAGCCTTGCTGCGTTTGAACGGCGCTGGCAAACAAGCGAAAATGCTCGGACGAAAGCGGAATATCAATGTTCATAGTTTCGCGAATGGGCTTGCCGTTGTCGAGTGTTTCGATGGTTGCAAGGCGCTCCTTGTTAGCGTCAATAACATCGGCAATTTTGTTCAGGATGGCGCTGCGCTGGGTAACGGAAGTGTTTTTCCACGCGGGGAACGCACACCACGCAGCTTTCACAGCGCTGTCAACGTCTTCTTTGGTGGCTTCAGCAACGTAAGCCAGGTGCTCGCCGGTGGCGGGGTTTGTGGTTTCAAAGGTTGCTCCGTCGGACGCAGGAACAAATTTTCCGCCGATAAACAGGTTATATGTATCTTTCAGTTGTACATTCATGGTAGACTCCTTACAATTAAAGTACGCGTGAAGCGGTGTGCCTCGATGTGCGGTTGCAAGCTTGCGGTATGCGAGTTGCACGTTGCACAGTTGCAGCCTTGCGATGGTGCACGTTGCGCGCGTGCGGTGTGCGCGTTGATCCTTGCGAAGTACCTCGGTGCGATGCCTCAAAAGGCCGCGCGGCTTGCAATGTTTCTTGTAGGTGAAGCGCTCTGCTTCTTCATTACGTTTACACCGTATCGCAAATCTGATATGGAATAAAGCTCCAGAATTGTTTTATTTTTAGGAAAATCTAATGAACATAAAGAAAACTAGGATGGATAAGTCCAGTTCCATACAGGCTTAGACTCTTGGCTGCATAAAAATAACATAGCAGTCATATAAAATGCTACGCTAAAAAAGTTCCCTACATTATTTGCTTTCTCACGGTGGGGGCTTGCTGGTTATTCCGGAAAATAAGGTTCCTGAGTCTAATAAGTTGCTTGCTGGGGTTTGTATCGAATATGCAAACTATAGAATAGTGAATGACCAAATGCATGAATGCAAACCGGACAAGTACTGGAATGAAATGTTGCCAAATTATCCGTAGGAAGCAAAAAACGGTTGACTATTGCCTTAAAGATGGTACTATAAATAGCACCAAAGTACTATAAATGTAACCAAAAGGCGTTCATATGGAAGTTGTCATCACAAATAGGATAGCGGTATTCCGCAAAGAAAA